>JAPKDV010000077.1 GCA_028822385.1 Alphaproteobacteria bacterium | reverse complement strand
AAGGTGGTCGCACTGTTGGCGCCGGCGTCGTCACTTCCATCATCGAATAAAATAGCGGGGCAGAAAAAGTATTGCGGTGACGCATTCGGTACATAGGAGTGTAGCTCAATTGGTAGAGCACCGGTCTCCAAAACCGGGGGCTGTGGGTTCGAGTCCCTCCGCTCCTGCCAACCGAATCAACCCGGTAATTGCCGGCACGCAGTTATAAAGTTCTGGGCCAATGAAAGTAGAGCGTATGGCAAGACCATCAGTTGGCGAATTTGTCCGCCAAGTACGTCAAGAGGTGAACAAGGTCACATGGCCGACACGCACCGAGACGATACAGTCGACTTTGATGGTGGTCATCATGGTTGCGTTTGCAGCCGCCTTTTTTTTCCTCGTCGACCTTGGGTTGGCGGAACTTGTGCAACTTGCACTCTCGGTAGGAGGTTGATCGTCTGATGGCGATGCATTGGTACGTTATCCACGCCTACTCAGGATTTGAGGGAAAGGTCGCGCAGTCCATCAAGGAACAGGCTGTGACAAAGGGCATGGAGGAGATGTTCGAGGACGTTCTCGTGCCGACCGAAGAGGTTGTCGAGATGCGTCGCGGTACGAAGGTCAGCTCGGAACGCAAGTTTTTTCCAGGCTATTTGCTCGTGCAGATGGACCTCAATGAGGATTCATATCACCTAGTCAAGAATACCCCCAAAGTCACAGGGTTTCTTGGGGCAGGTAATAAGCCCGCGCCGATCAGTCAGGCCGAGGCCGACCGCATAATTAATCAGGTCAGGGAAGGGGTCGAGCGTCCGAAGCCGTCCGTCACCTTCGACATTGGTGAAGAAGTGCGGGTGAACGATGGTCCGTTCCAGTCGTTTAACGGGGTCATTGAAGACGTCGATGAAGAGCGGGCGCGTGTGAAGGTTTCGGTGTCTATTTTCGGTCGGTCTACGCCGGTCGAGCTTGAGTACGGTCAGGTCGAAAAGCTTTAGGTCTGGTCGTTTATTTGCTGCCTCTTTCATTGTGAGAGTGGTGGTGCGCGGGAGGTCGGCTCCGGAAAGCCCATGGGGCGCCGTACCGCGAAACCTCGGAAGGGAAAGAGGTAATAAGACATGGCAAAGAAGATTCAGGGTTACGTAAAGTTGGAGATACCGGCGGGGCAGGCAAATCCGTCTCCGCCCGTGGGTCCGGCGCTTGGCCAGGCTGGCCTCAACATTATGGAGTTCTGTAAGTCGTTTAACGCGGCCACACAGAATTCCGAGCAGGGAACACCGACCCCGGTCGTGATCACTGTGTTTCAGGATAAATCGTTCACATTTGAAACTAAGACACCGCCGGCGAGCTACTTCCTAAAGAAGGCAGCAAAGGTCCAAAAAGGCAGTGGCAAGACAGGCGCCGAGACAATAGGTCGGGTTACGCTGGCGCAGTGCCGTGATATTGCTGAAGCAAAAATGGTTGATCTAAATGCCAACGATCTGGATGCCGGTGCGCAGATGATTGCTGGCACGGCCCGCTCGATGGGCCTCGAGGTGTTGGGGTAGTCATGGCAAAATCTGGAAAGCGTATGCGCACAGCGCGCGAAAAAGTTGATCCGACGTTGAAGGTCTCGATCGCTGAAGCCGTTCGCCTCGTGAAGGAGAACGCGACAGCCAAGTTCGATGAAACAATCGAAATTTCGATGAACCTGAATGTTGACCCCCGCCATGCTGATCAGAATGTCCGTGGTGTTGTCGCGCTGCCGAACGGAACTGGTAAGGACGTACGGATTGCAGTCTTCGCCAAGGACGACAAGGCTGACGAGGCGCGTGAGGCGGGTGCAGATATAGTCGGCGATGATGACTTGGCTGCAGCGATTGAAGGCGGGGAAATTAATTTCGACCGCGTCATCGCCACGCCGGACATGATGCCGGTTGTCGGGCGTCTCGGTAAGGTGCTTGGACCGCGCGGATTGATGCCAAACCCGAAGCTGGGCTCGGTGACTAATGATGTGCGCGCCGCTGTAGAGGCCGCTAAGTCAGGTGAGGTTCAGTACCGGGTTGAGAAGCTTGGCATTATCCATGCCGGTATAGGCAAGGCGAGTTTTTCCGAAGGCCAAATTCGAGAAAACCTCGATGCATTCCTTGGTGCGGTGATGAAGGCCAAGCCGAGCGGTGTCAAGGGAACTTATGTCAGCAAGATGGCGCTGACCTCGACCATGGGGCCGGGCGTACGGTTTGATATGAACGACCAGTCAGGGTCGGCAGAAGACGTAGCCGAATAGGCTGCTAAACGGGATTTTCGCATGCGGTGTCGTGCTGCTGCGGAGGTGCCTGTCCGAGACTGCAGGCGTCCAACGGAGTTTGATCCAACGGGCTTAAGTGCCAATTGAGGCAGACCTGCATAGACGGGAGAAGACACGAACAACTCGTAGGTTGTTCGTGACGCTCCTGGGACAGGAAGGAGCGGTTTTAGGTTGTTTTTGACCTAGAGCTAAATTGCAGCGGTGTGGATGGTCGATGCATTCGACACGCACCAAGTTTGCGGAGACGGAAAGTGGACCGAGCTAGAAAAGAAAAGCTGGTTACCGAACTCAATCAGTCTTTTGAGGAGGCATCGCTCGTCGTTGTCACCCAACAGTCTGGTATGACGGTTGCGGAGAGTACAGATCTTCGCATACGCATGCGTGAGGCCGGTGCTGGCTACAAAGTGACCAAAAACAGGCTCGCGAAACTCGCTCTTGCGGGAACGACGTATGAACCGATCTCTGATCTGTTTAATGGTCCGACCGCGATCGCGTTTTCCGCCGACCCAGTGGCGGCGGCACGCGTAGCAGTCAACTATTCGAAGGAAAACGACAAGCTTGTCGTGATTGGGGGCGCCATGGGCGACACCATTCTCGACGAGAGTGCCGTGAAGGCGCTTGCCTCACTTCCTTCGCTCGACGAGCTACGTGGCAAGTTAGTGGGTATGCTGAGTACACCTGCGACTAGAGTCGCCGGCGTTCTTCAGGCGCCCGCCGGTCAGCTTGCACGAGTTCTTGGCGCATATGCCAATCAAAGCGAGGCTGCGTAAGCCGGTCCGAATTTAGGACATCCAATCAAGTCTCTTATAGAGTCTCAGGAGTTAGACAAAATGGCAGATCTGGAAAAAATTGCTGAAGACCTCAGCGCATTGAGCGTCATCGAAGCGGCCGAGCTTTCGAAGATGTTGGAAGAAAAATGGGGCGTTAGCGCCGCGGCACCGGTTGCAGTTGCTGGTGCAGCTCCGGCCGACGCCGGTGCTGCAGCTGAGGAGCAGACGGAATTTGACGTCATCCTCGCAGCTGTAGGTGAGAAGAAAATTAATGTCATCAAGGAAGTCCGGACCATCACTGGTCTGGGCCTGAAGGAAGCCAAGGACCTAGTCGAGGGTGCACCTAAGCCTGTTAAGGAAGGTGTCGACAAGTCCGAAGCCGATGACTTGAAGACAAAGCTGGAAGCGGCGGGTGCGACTGTCGAGATTAAGTAGCTTCTCAGTTATGAGGATCGGCGGGGGTGGTTCATCGAACACCACTCCCGCCGGCATCCTCGGATCGCCGATAGTCCAAATTAGTAGGGCTGACGACGATGCGACGATGCCGGAATGGGATTAACCCGATCTGGATGTTCGATTTTAAGTGACCCGTTTTGTCGTGGGCGTGTTCCTACGGCGATGAAGAGAGGCAATTTATGGCGCAGTCGTTCACCGGTCGCAAACGTATCCGCAAGAGTTTTGGGCGTATCCACGAAGTGGCTCAAATGCCGAACCTCATTGAGGTTCAGATGAGCTCTTACGAGCAATTTCTTAAAAGCGCGACGCTCGAAGGCGAACCGGCTGACGTTGGAATCACTGAAGTCTTTAAATCGGTTTTCCCAATCCGTGATTTTGCAGAAAAAGCTCAGTTGGAATTTGTCGAGTACGAACTCGAAGAACCAAAATACGATGTCGAGGAGTGCCAGCAGCGTGGCATGACCTTTGCAGCACCGCTCAAGGTGACCCTGCGTCTCGTCGTTTGGGATGTTGATGAGGACACCGGTTCGCGTTCGATCCGCGACATCAAGGAACAGGATGTCTATATGGGCGATATGCCGCTCATGACAGGCAAGGGCACCTTTGTCATTAATGGTACCGAGCGGGTGATTGTCTCGCAGATGCACCGTTCACCAGGCGTCTTCTTTGATCATGATCGCGGCAAAACCCATTCCTCGGGTAAGTTCCTGTTCGCAGCGCGTGTAATTCCGTATCGCGGTTCTTGGCTCGACTTCGAGTTTGATGCCAAAGATATCCTGCATGTTCGCATCGACCGTCGTCGTAAGTTGCCTATCACTACGTTCCTCATGGCCCTCGACAGTGCTGCAACCGCAGCGCTGCGGATCGAGCGCATGGAGGAGGGTAAGGATCTTCAGCCCTTTGAGGCTGTTGGAATGCCGAACGAGGAAATCCTCGACGTGTTTTACGACAAGGTTTCTTATAAATTAGTCAAGGGCGGATGGCAGACTGCGCTCAACGCAGAACGCTTGAGTGGGCAGAAGCTGACCCATGACCTGATTGATGCAAAGAGCGGAGATATTGTTGCCGAAGCGGAGGCCAAGTTCACGCCGCGAGTTGCGCGTCAGGTGGAAGAAGCCAAGGTCAAAGACATTCTGGTCAGCAACGAAGAGTTACTGGCACAGTATCTCGGTGAAGATTTGATCAATAAAGAAACCGGAGAGGTCAAGTTTGAGGCCGGCGACGAGATTACTGAAGAGATGTTCGAAGCATTCGAGGAGGCTAAGGTCAAAGCCTTCACGACACTGGCAATCGATAACATCAATGTGGGTCCGTATATCCGCAACACGCTGGCCGCTGACAAAAACCGCTCACGCGAAGAGGCTTTGATCGATATCTATCGGGTCATGCGCCCAGGTGAGCCGCCGACCTACGAGACGGCTGAAAACTTGTTCAAGAGCCTGTTCTTCGATAATGAGCGTTACGATCTCTCGGCTGTTGGTCGCGTAAAAATGAACGCGCGTCTGGAGCTTGAGGCGCCTGACACCATGCGGACGCTGCGAAAGGAAGACATCCTTAGTATCGTCAAGCTGATGGTTGGCATGAAGGACGGTCGGGGCGATATCGACGATATTGATCACCTCGGCAACCGTCGTGTTCGTTCAGTCGGTGAGTTGATGGAGAACCAATATCGTGTCGGTTTGTTGCGCATGGAGCGTGCGATCCGCGAACGTATGTCGACGGTTGAGATCGACAGCGTGATGCCACATGATCTGATCAATGCAAAACCTGCAGCCGCTGCGGTGCGCGAGTTCTTTGGGTCGTCTCAGCTTAGTCAGTTCATGGATCAGACAAATCCGTTGTCAGAGATCACTCATAAGCGCCGTCTTTCGGCGCTTGGGCCTGGTGGTTTGACGCGTGAGCGTGCTGGCTTTGAGGTGCGGGATGTGCATCCGACCCATTACGGTCGGATTTGCCCGATTGAGACACCTGAAGGTCCAAATATTGGCTTGATTAATTCACTCGCGACTTTTGCGCGGGTTAACAAGTATGGCTTCATCGAGACGCCTTATCGTCCGGTCAAGGACGGCATTGTCACTGAAGATGTTGTGTATCTCTCGGCAATGGAAGAGGGCCGTTATACGATTGCGCAGGCCAACTCCGGACTTAACGACAAGGCCCAGTTTACTGAGGATCTGATCAGTTGCCGTCAAGGTAATGATTACCTGATGGCGTTTCCGGGCGATGTCGACTTTATGGACGTTTCACCCAAGCAGCTTGTGTCCGTTGCTTCGTCTCTCATTCCGTTCCTGGAGAACGATGATGCGAACCGCGCGTTGATGGGGTCGAACATGATGCGCCAGGCTGTGCCGTTGCTGCAATCCGAAGCACCGCTTGTCGGGACCGGAATGGAAGGCACCGTTGCGCGTGATTCAGGCGTAACCATCGTTGCCAAGCGCGACGGTGTTATTGATCAGGTTGATGCCACGCGTATCGTGATCCGGTCGACGGGTGAAATTGGGGAGAATGACACCGGCGTCGATATCTACAACCTGCTGAAGTTCCAACGCTCAAACCAGAATACGGCCATAAACCAGCGTCCGCTAGTGAAAGTCGGTGATGTTGTTGCGCAAGGCGATATTGTGGCGGATGGTCCGTCGACCGAACTCGGTGAACTGGCGCTCGGTAAGAACGTCCTCGTCGCGTTCATGCCTTGGAATGGCTACAACTTTGAGGATTCGATCCTGATCTCCGAACGTATCGTTCGTGATGATGTTTTTACTTCGATCCATATCGAAGAATTCGAGATCATGGCCCGAGACACAAAACTCGGTCAGGAAGAGATCACCCGCGATATTCCCAATGTTGGTGAAGAAGCGCTTAAGAATCTCGACGAAGCCGGCATCGTTTATATTGGTGCTGAAGTAAATGCGGGTGACATTTTGGTGGGTAAGGTGACGCCGAAAGGCGAATCCCCTATGACTCCGGAAGAGAAGCTGCTGCGTGCAATTTTTGGTGAGAAAGCCGCTGACGTTCGCGACACCTCCATGAAGGTGCCGCCAGGCGGAACCGGCACTGTTGTCGAAGTTCGCGTGTTCTCGCGCCGCGGCGTGGATAAAGACGAACGTGCATTGTCAATTGAGCGGGCGGAAATCGAGCGTCTAGCGAAGGATCGTGACGATGAGAAAGCGATTCTGGAGCGCAGTTTTTACAGCCGCCTGAAAGAACTTCTGGTCAACCAAAATGTTGTTAAGGGCCCGAAGGGTCTTGATGGTGATGTAAAGATCACCGAGCGCGTGCTAGGCGATTTTACCCCCGGCCAATGGCGTCAGGTTGTTGTCAAGAATGATGCTCGGATGGCTGAAGTCGAGCAGTTACAGAACAGCTTTGACGGTGCCGTAGCAGCGCTTGAAGCTCGCTTCGAGAACAAGGTAGACAAGCTTCAGCGTGGCGACGAACTACCACCAGGCGTCATGAAGTTGGTCAAGGTCTTCGTGGCCGTGAAGCGTAAGCTACAGCCGGGTGATAAAATGGCTGGGCGTCATGGCAACAAGGGTGTGATCTCTCGCATCATGCCGATCGAGGACATGCCGTATCTCGAAGATGGGACGCAGGTGGATATCGTGTTGAATCCACTGGGTGTGCCTTCGCGCATGAATGTCGGGCAGATTCTAGAAACCCACCTTGGCTGGGCAACACGCGGGATCGGTAGCCAGATTGGTGATATTCTCAGCAATCTGGACAATTCCGGTGGTATGGCCGCGTTGCGGGCGAAGCTGTCGGATGTCTATGAAAAGGATGAGTATCGTAAAGATATCTCAGATCTTACTGATGATGGCGTGCTTGAACTAGCTGGGAATCTGCGCAACGGCGTGCCAATTGCGACGCCGGTATTTGACGGTGCAACAGAGGTGGAGATCAACGAGCATCTTGAGATGGCCGGTCTTCATACATCGGGGCAGGTCCAGTTAGTTGATGGCCGGACCGGCGAAGAATTCGAACGGATGGTGACAGTCGGCTACATCTATATGCTGAAACTGCACCATTTGGTTGATGACAAGATCCACGCGCGTTCGATCGGACCATATAGTCTCGTTACCCAGCAGCCGCTGGGGGGCAAGGCGCAGTTCGGCGGCCAGCGTTTCGGTGAAATGGAAGTCTGGGCGCTTGAGGCCTATGGCGCGGCGTACACCTTGCAAGAAATGCTGACAGTCAAATCCGATGACAAAGCCGGTCGAACAAAGGTCTATGAGTCCATTGTACGCGGTGACGATAACTTTGAAGCGGGAATTCCGGAATCCTTTAACGTCCTTGTGAAGGAACTTCGCTCGCTCGGTCTCGATGTTCAGCTCAATCAGACAGGGAACTAGATGGCTCGCCTCGCTGATTTGAGTCTAAATTCGATTAAACCCCTAACGGGAGCAGGTAAATGAACGAACTCGTAAATGTGTTTGGCCAACCCCACGGCCCACAGAGCTTCGATGAAATCCGCATCTCGATCGCCAGCCCGGAGCGCATTCGTTCCTGGTCCTATGGTGAGATTCGTAAGCCCGAGACGATCAACTACCGGACGTTCAAGCCGGAGCGTGATGGTCTCTTCTGTGCGCGTATTTTTGGTCCCATCAAGGACTATGAATGTCTGTGCGGCAAATATAAGCGCATGAAGTACCGTGGCATTGTCTGCGAGAAATGTGGTGTTGAAGTCACCCTGCAAAGCGTTCGTCGTGAGCGGATGGGCCACATTGAACTGGCGTCTCCGGTTGCACATATCTGGTTCCTTAAATCGCTACCCAGTCGTATTGCAATGTTGCTTGACGCCACACTGCGAGATCTCGAGCGGGTACTCTATTTTGAGAACTATATTGTCACTGAACCGGGTCTAACTGATCTTGAGTCGCGCCAACTTCTTAGCGAGGAAGCTTACCTTGAAAAGCAGGAAGAGTTCGGTGACGAAGCTTTCACGGCCAAAATTGGTGCGGAAGCAATCAAGGATATGCTTATGGCGCTCGACCTCGAAGAGGTTCGCGCTCAACTCCGCATAGATCTTCGTGAGACGGGCTCAGAGGCCAAGCGCAAGAAATATGTAAAACGTCTCAAAATCGTTGAGGCATTCATCGAATCCGGAGCTCTTCCGGAGTGGATGATTCTTGACGTCATTCCTGTTATCCCGCCTGAATTGCGCCCTCTTGTTCCTCTCGACGGTGGCCGGTTTGCTACGTCGGATCTTAATGACCTGTATCGCCGTGTAATCAACCGGAATAACCGTCTGAAACGACTGATTGAGCTGCGTGCGCCTGATATCATTGTGCGCAATGAGAAGCGCATGCTCCAGGAATCCGTTGATGCCTTGTTTGACAATGGCCGCCGTGGCCGGGTCATCACAGGCGCTAACAAGCGCCCGCTGAAATCGCTTTCTGACATGTTGAAGGGCAAGCAGGGCCGGTTCCGTCAGAACCTGCTTGGCAAGCGTGTCGATTATTCGGGTCGTTCAGTTATCGTGGTGGGGCCGGAGCTCTTCCTTCACCAGTGTGGTCTGCCGAAGAAGATGGCACTCGAACTGTTCAAGCCGTTCATCTACCACAAGCTCGAACTCTACGGTTACGCGACCACTATCAAGGCGGCCAAGCGTATGGTGGAAAAGGAACGTCCGGAAGTTTGGGATATCCTCGAAGAGGTTATCCGGGAGCATCCGGTGTTGCTGAACCGTGCGCCAACGCTTCATCGTCTGGGTATTCAGGCTTTCGAACCGGTGCTGATTGAGGGTAAGGCGATTCAGCTGCATCCGCTAGTCTGCGCTGCGTTCAATGCCGACTTCGACGGCGATCAAATGGCTGTGCATGTCCCGCTGTCGCTGGAAGCACAGCTGGAAGCCCGCGTTCTGATGATGTCGACTAACAACATTCTCAGTCCGGCGAACGGCAAGCCGATTATCGTGCCGTCGCAGGATATCGTTCTCGGTCTTTACTACCTAAGCTATGAGGTTTTCGAGGGTGACGGTGAGATTGTTAGCTTCGACAGCAAGAAGTCCCTTGATGCTGCGATCGAATCCGGTGATGTCACCTTTGTGAGCGCGAAGAAGGCCGCCGCGCCCGTCGATGTGAGTTCACTAACCCTGAAGGCAGTGAACAATGGCGACGTGACTGCCCATCGCATTCCCGCCTATGGTTCCATCAACGAAGTTGAGGTGGCTTTGCATTCTGGTGAGCTTAAGCTTCACAGTCGTATCAAGGCCCGCCTTGATACGGTGGACGATGAAGGCAATGACGTCATCGAACGCGTGTTAACTACGCCAGGCCGCCTGCTGCTGGGGCGTATTCTTCCTAAGCATCCGCAGGTACCGTTTGAGATGGTGAACCGTCTACTAACGAAGCGAGAAGTTAGTGACATTATCGACTTGGTCTATCGCCATTGCGGTCAGAAGGAGACAGTTATCTTCGCTGATCGAATGATGGGCCTCGGTTTTTCCCACGCTTGCAAGGCCGGTATTTCCTTCGGTAAAGACGATCTAATCATTCCTGATTTGAAGGGAAGCCTTGTTGGCGACACGTCTGATCGGGTCAAGCTGTTCGAACAACAGTACCAGGATGGACTGATAACCAAGGGTGAGAAATACAACAAAGTTGTGGATGCCTGGACGCGTTGCACCGATGACGTCGCTGATGCGATGATGGACGAGATGCAGTCCCGTGATGAGAGTGGTAAGATCAACTCGGTCTACATGATGGCGCATTCCGGTGCGCGTGGTTCTGCCGCGCAGATCCGCCAGCTTGCTGGTATGCGGGGTCTGATGGCTAAGCCGTCGGGTGAGATCATCGAAACGCCAATTATCGCTAATTTCAAAGAGGGCCTTTCGGTGCTCGAGTATTTTAACTCGACCCATGGTGCCCGCAAGGGGCTTGCCGACACGGCACTGAAAACGGCCAACTCGGGTTATCTGACCCGGCGCCTTGTCGATGTAGCTCAGGATTGTGTGATCATCGAGAATGACTGTGGAACGGATGACGGTCTGACTATGTCGGCTGTGATCGAAGGTGGTGACGTGGTTGTTGCCTTGTCCGAGCGCGTGCTTGGTCGTACGGCAGCTGAGGATGTTGTCGACCCGCTCAATGGCGATGTGATTGTCGCCAAGGGTGTTCTGATGACTGAGGCCCTAGTCGATAAGATTGATACGGCTGGTACCGAGACGATCAAAATACGTTCGGTTCTGACCTGTAAGAGTGACGGTGGTGGCGGTGTCTGTGGCGCTTGCTATGGTCGTGACCTTGCGCGCGGCACCCCCGTAAACTTAGGTGAAGCTGTGGGTGTTATTGCGGCTCAGTCGATCGGGGAACCGGGTACACAGCTGACGATGCGGACCTTCCACATTGGTGGCGCGGCCCAGGGTGCTTCAGAGCAGTCCAGCGTGGAAGCGGCATTCGACGCAACGGTAAAGATCGAGAACCGCAATGTGGTTGTGAACTCTGAAGGGGTTCCGATCGTGATGAACCGCAATACTGAAGTGGTCTTACTTGATGAAGCCGGACGAGCCCGCGCCCACCATAGTGTTCCTTACGGTACGCGCCTGCTGGCCGATGAGGGTGATTCTGTTGAAAAAGGTCAACCTCTCGCACAGTGGGATCCGTACACAATCCCGATCATCACGGAGAAGGAAGGTTTCGTTGATTACGTTGACCTAGTTGAGGGGACGTCGATGCGTGAAGCCACCGACGAAGCAAC
>JAPKDV010000219.1 GCA_028822385.1 Alphaproteobacteria bacterium | reverse complement strand
TTCTTTCAATGTTGCAATCTTGCCCGTCAGACGGTCCATGTTGGTCGCCCGCGCACTGGATTGGTCTGAGGTAATGGCTGTCTGGTCATCTAACGGATTGTCCCCCTCCTCCCGATTGGCCCTGCAATTATTGTTAGCTACCGGCCAGCGGGTCGAGGAAGTCCTACGGGCGTCGTGGGGCGAATTCGACTTTGATGAAAATCTATGGGTCATCCCAGCAGAACGCAGGAAGACCCGAACCACATCTGGGGAGCACCATGTGGTTCCCCTAAGGCCGCTTACACGCCCCCCGCCTGATACAAGGAAGCTACGAAAAGACGTAAAGCCTGCCGATCTTGATCTGTACACTGCTGTGTTACAGGACAATAGCGTCTACAAACCTAAATCTCGATACAACAGCCTTAGCATTGAAAAGAGCTTCATAAGTCTTGTAAACAAGGAGACCGGACAGTGTTTTGGGCTACCGCCCAGTAGCTCCCCAGTTCTGCTCCAAATTATGGATCAACGCTGGGCTAAAATGGCAAGCCGCCTGCTCGCGTGCATACACCGCACAATACCGCCGGAATAAATCCAATGGCTCCACCGCTACCCGGAACGCCCGCCGATTGCCGATCGCCCCTACTGCCCCCGCGCTGGTCAGCATCCCCACTGTACGCTCGATTGCCGCATCCATATCCGATGCCGGAATAATTTCGTCGCAGATCAGCCGTCCCTCAACACTGTCACAGTCAAGTCGCCGTTCCGCCTGGATCAGTTGCCTGGCCAGCCGATCGCCGGTGAACCGGGGCAGACGCATGTTCGCTGCACCAGGAATGATCCCCTCTTTCCGAGCCGGCAGCGTGATATACGAATCATGCGCAGCCAGAACATAATCCATCACCAGCAATATCTGACAATGCCCGCCGATCGCCCAACCTTCGACCGCTCCGATCCAGGGTTTCTCATGCCCTACCCCATTCACGTCGTCAGGCAGCACGCCTGGGCTGGCCACCCCACGGAAACACTTATGTACGAAACCCAGTTCACGCTGCATATACCAAAGGTATGGTATACTGCCTTGATACAGGTGCGTCAGGTTGATACCGCTGCCAAAAATGCGGCGCCCAGCATATTTAGCATTTTGCACCGGCTGCCCACGCAGCACCGCGATATCGCTACCCGGGTCCAGGATCGCTAAATCCACCCCGATTTCCATCACATCGAGCGTCGCCTGATCCTCAGCGTTTAGATAATGCGGATTTGTGCACAGCAGATGCACCGCCCGCCCGTGCCGTTCCACCCGCACCGGACCCAAATCAACGAACCCCTGTGCATCCAGCGTTACAAGCGCAGCCGTCGTCTCCGGCCGAGGCAGCAGCATCGCATGACACAGATGCGTCCCACATTTCGGGTGCGCCAGTATGTGCGACAGCAGCAAAGCCTGGTCGTTCTCCAGACCCAGCTTGTCTTTCAGCTTGCGCTCGGCCTCGACGTCTAGCTCCGCCCGCGTCGGCACCAGCCCAGGGAACGCGCTGGCCGCCTCTGCCATAAGCGGCTCAATCCGGACCAAGCGGGAAAAATTTCCCGTCAGCTGACTATACACCGCCTCGATCTTCTGCTGCAAAAACTCATTGCGGCTGGTTCGGTCGGTAAACTGCATCTGGGTCAATCCTTTGCGTGCAAATTGAGGACTCGTTTGGCGTTCTCCAGCGAGCGTAGATTAACTTGTTGAAATATCGTAGTTTTCTGGTGACAAAGCCAATGCTATGACACTAGGGGAAACTACACCCGCCATGACCGAATCTATCCCTTTTCTACCTGGTTTGTCACCGGTCTCGGGCAAGGAATTATGCGCCCGGTTTGATGGTGGCCGACTGTCTTCGGACGGCGGCGTATTGTTGTTGCGCGAGCTTGAGCATGGTCTCGGCCTGGCCGACGTTCTGGCATCGTGTCTTTCCGATGATCGCGCCCCTTCAAACATACGGCACAGCCAGGCCGAGATGATCCGGGCGCGCATGTTCGCCATCGCCTGCGGCTATGAAGACTGCGACGACCTCGACCTTCTACGCTTCGATCCGGCCTTCAAGCTGGCCTGCGGACGGCTGTCTGAAAGCGGTGCTGACCTG
>JAPKDV010000218.1 GCA_028822385.1 Alphaproteobacteria bacterium | reverse complement strand
GGCGTCACGAGCGTCTGGCGCGGCGACAACCAACGCTATTGAAGAGAGCATGGAGAACATCGCTGCGGTGCAGAGCCTGGGAGGTTCTGCACGGGCGCGTGAGCAATTCGCTAAAAAGAGTGCGGAATCGTTCAAACGCCACCGCTATGCCTTTCTGTTCTCGCAGGGCCTTTATGTGATTGGTGGAATCTGCACCGGCGTTGCGGCCATCTATGTCACGATTCTGATCACCGACCGTATTTTTGCCGGTATCATGACGCCGGGTGATTTTGCAGTACTGTTTGGTCTCTTTTACAGCCTGGGTGGTACTGCCATGGCCATCGGCATGTATTGGATCGGGCTGCAGAGTAATGTCGCTGCCATTCGACGCGTGTTCTTTTTCATCGATTTCCCCACCGAAACCCCGGGCGCACGGGCAACCACACATGAAACCGTGAAGCGATCGGTCACCTTCGATCATGTCAGTTATAACTACCCAAACGGCGCTCCGGTGTTGACCGATATAAACCTAACCCTCGAAGTTGGCGAGCTTATCGCAATCGTTGGGCCAACCGGGGCAGGCAAGACCACGCTGGCGTATATGCTGCCCGCCTTCCTTCGCTCCTCCGCCGGGCGCGTGATGTTCGATGACATCGACATTTCAAATCTCGATGTTGACACGATACGTGACCAGGTCACCTATGTATTCCAGGAACACACCCTGCTGTCGGAGTCGATACGTAACAACATGCTGCTGGCGAAGCCGGACGCGACCGATGGCGACATCAGGCAAGCCTGCAAGACCGCCGGTGCCCTCACCTTTATCGACGCGCTACCCGACGGCCTGGATACGGTGCTTCGCCGTGCGGGCAACACCTTATCGGTTGGCGAGCAACAAAGACTCAGCATCGCCCGCGGACTGGTCAGGAATACACCAATCCTGGTACTGGATGAGCCCACGGCCGCACTCGATCCAGAAACTGAACACACGCTGGTCAGTGCCCTGCAGGATGCGGCAGCAGGCAAGCTTGTCATTGTTATTGCGCATCGTCTTTCCACCATTCGAAAGGCAGACCGAATCGTGTTTATGGAGGACGGCAGGATCAAGGATATCGGTAATCACGGCACGTTGATGGCTGACCCCAACGGGTCGTACAAAAAATTCGTCAAACTGCAGGCGGGATGACTTGTATGCAGAGGCCCCGATTGAGTTTCCCAAAAAAGGGCCTGACTGCGCATCTTTTTTTGGGGGCACTCCGATTTGGATGAATCGGCCATCGCCGGTATCTTGTGAGGGAGTTGTAGCAACCGATCAGCAGGATGACTTTACCCCGATCTTCTTACCGGCTGCGCGATCTGGATGTCGACGTGTTGCTGGCGATTCACCCGATGATCTGTTTTGTCTGTCCACCATCACAACCCAGGGGCCAAAGAGAGATGAGCATTTTCGGAAAAGATGAAGCAGCGATCCAGAAATTCGCGGCAACCATGCCTGTACCTGAATTCAGGAAGGGTCGCTTTACCAAACCAGGGCCGCTCAATTTTGCCAAGGTGGCCATAGTCACAACTGCCGCTCTCCATCGAGAAGGTGCGGATGGCTTTGAACTCGGTGACAGTGACTATCACTATGAAACCTTACCCAGACAAGCCCGTGACCTGGCGCTCGGACATCATAGCGTCAACTTTGATCGTGGCGGTTTCGCCGCTGATATCAACGTGGTTTACCCCATTGATCGCCTTCATGAAATGGCTGAGGACGGCATCATCGGTCGTGTGGCGGAAAACCACTACGCGTTCGCTGGTAACCAGTCAGAAACCGTCTCAGAAATTCGCCTGGATAGTGGCCCACTTTGCGCCGAAGAAATGCTGAGTGAGGGCGTAGACGTTGTGATACTCACAGGCACCTGACCGCTTTGACCGCGTACCGTGTGTACGCTGGCGCACGTCTTTGAAGCAGCAGGTCTGTCAACGGTCGTCATCACCCCGATGAGAGCAGTGGCGGAACGCATGAACGTTCCAAGGGCACTCTACACACGTTTCCCGCTCGGCTTGTCACTGGGAAAAGCAGGAGACAGGGAGTTCCAGAACGAGGTTCTGCAGGCGGCTTTTGGTTTGCTGGAGGAAACC
>JAPKDV010000076.1 GCA_028822385.1 Alphaproteobacteria bacterium | reverse complement strand
GAATCATAATCCTCGTGTCGGGGGTTCAAATCCCTCCTCCGCTACCACTTCGTTTGTTAAGTTATATCAATACTTTATACTGTGATTGCGCGCCATTTTTTGCGCCCTGTTCTTCGCATTTTCGCCTCTATTATTATCTGAGGACAACAGACGGACAACAAAATCGCCGATCTGGACGCATTTACGCCCACCCTCTTTCCTGCCTATGCTTTTGATATGAGAAAGCTCGCCACAATCATCGCCATTAGCTTGTGTTTCGCGGCTACGAGCGCGGGTGCCATTTACTTCGATGAGGAGAAGCTTGCGAAGGTTAAGGCTATTCGTGTTGAGGTCGAAGCGAATGTGGATGGCGGCTGCCTAGATAGCGGGGATGCACTGCATGCCGAAGCCGAGCTGATACTGCGTCGTTCGGGTATCAAGGTTAGGCGAGACTATCCTCGTCACACTTTGTCCATAGGGGTGACGGGCTACGCGATAAATAAATATACATGCGCGGCCGCGCTAAGGTTGCAGCTTTATAAATTTGATAGGCTGGCCGACGGCAGTAGAGAAGCGGTTGAGGCCGCTGAGTATAAGGGCTGGTTGCTTAACGGCCCGAAGGGCGGTTTCCTGCAGCAGCTCCGTGAGCAGGTTAACGCCCAGGTTTCAAAGCTCGCCAACGAAATCCTCAAGGCGCGGCAGTAAAGCCCTCGTGCCTATAAGCACCCTAAATCTGAAGCTTGTTGTTCAATGCGCAAACGGACAACTATCAGCGACTTCTGCTCTTGGGTCGACACCCTATGCTGTAAATCGGACTGCCAAATTCTATGAATAAATATCGTTGCTTTGCGGCAGTAGGAAAATCAAACGCGCGGCGAAGTATTCGACGCGGCGGAGAAATAGCGGTTAAATAGAATAAATGACTCGCCAGATTCATCTCAATCTTTTTATACAATCGCGGGGGCATCACGAGGCTGCGTGGAACCATCCGGACGCATCAGCGATGGACCTAATGGACTTCGGTTACTATCAGGCGATCGCGCAGCGCGCCGAGGCAGCAAAATTCGATTCTATCTTTTTTGCCGACATCCTAACGATGTCCGACGATGCCGCCATAACGGGTAAGGTGTGGCTGGAACCGATCACCTTGCTCGCCGCGATTGCTGGGGTCACCGAGCGGATTGGTTTGATCGCCACGGCATCGACCAGCTACTCCCTGCCGTTCAATCTGGCACGGCAGTTCTCCTCCATCGACCATATCAGCAACGGCCGGGCCGGCTGGAACATCGTCACCACCTGGTTGCAGGCGGCCGCACGGAACTTCGGTGACACGCGCGAGGTCAGCCTTGATGAGCGCTACGTTTTTGCCGAGGAATTCGTCGAAGTTGTCAAAGGATTGTGGGACAGCTGGGCTGACGATGCGGTCATCGACGACAGGGTAGGAGCCGTTTATGCGCGGCCCGACCGTATCCGTGCAATCGATCATGAGGGGCCGCAATATTCGGTGGCCGGGCCGCTGAACCTGCCGCGCTCGCCGCAGGGGCGGCCGGTGCTGGTGCAGGCCGGTTCATCTAACACGGGCCGTGATTTCGCCGCGCGACACGCTGAGGCGATCTTCACTGCGCATCTGGAGAAGGCAACGGCGCAGGAATTCTACACTGATTTGAAGGCGCGTCTGGTCAAGGCGGGTCGTAAACCCGACGATGTTCTTATCCTGCCTGGTGTGAACCCGATGATCGCGTCGACGGAAGCCGAGGCGAAACGCCTGGTGAAGGAGTTAAACGAAAGTGCCGATCCCGAAGCCGGGAGGCGGACGCTGTCGAGCCGCTTCGGCGGATATGATTTTTCTCATCTACCGTTGGATGAGGTTTTGTCGCCGGATGATTTCCCTCATCCTGATACGGTCGAGGCGTCGCGCAGCCGCGCGGTGATGGTGGTTGGCCTGATAGAGCGTGAGCGCGTTACCCTACGCCAACTGCTGGCGAAGCTCGCCGGCGCGCGCGGTCACTTCACCTACGCCGGTACGCCCGAGCAGGTGGCCGATTTGCTTGAGGACTGGTTTCAGGACGGTGCGGCCGATGGTTTTAACGTAATGCCGCCGATCTACCCCGGAATGCTTGATGCCTTTATCGACGAGGTCGTGCCGATTTTGCAACAACGGGGGCTGTTCCGGACCGAATATGTGGGTGCGACCTTGCGCGAACATTATGGGCTCGACCGACCGCCTGATGGGTTTGACGCGACTGACTAGCTCTACTTCCGCCTGAGTATTTGCTACATCACGCTCATCGACATATTCCAGTAGATATTGAGTACGATGGCTATGATGCAGTCCGATCTGCGTGTTTCGCGCCGGCATGATTGATCTTGGCCATTCGCTGCCTTGCGTTCCAGCCGCCGCCGCCGTGGGGGGAATCACGGCTGTCACAATTGTTAGCGTTCGCCCCCGATTTTTGGATAGACAGCTCGGCAAGCAGACCGGTCAAAAAAGGTTGCGCATGATAGGATAGGTTAACAGCTTAGTTCTCCTGAAAACATCACAACCATTCAGTAATTTCGTAAACAATCGAATGTGGGTTCGCGGCTCTTTCTGGTGTATTATCATTCGGTCTATAGGAAGACCGCAATTGTAAGGTTCCTTCGTCCAAGAGAGATCACTATGCACAAGATAGGCACTTTTGATCCAAAGACGCTATCACCACACCCGAAATACGGAAGTCATGCTAAAGGTCTCAACTGGGCTCCTTTTGTCGAACATGCGGACGATACCGTCCATATTTCCTATGGCATCATCGAGTTGGTCGCTGGCGGCGAAACCGAGGCGACTATTCAGGCACATGAAACAGGGATGTACGTAATAGCGGGTGGGGTCGAAGTCTACCGCGCTGGTAAGGTCTACTGCCTTGTTGAGGGCGACTTTCTGCTGATTCCGACTGGAATTGAACATGCCTATCGGAACACCGACCAAAGTCCTGCACGCTGGGTCGAGATGTGCGCGCCGCAGCCCAAGGCGCCGGATGCGTGGCGAGACACCTGGTTTTCAGGTGTAGCCGACTGGCGCGATGAAGCCGCGCAGATCAATTTGTCCGACCGTCGCATGCAGATGGTCGGCCACTATGACTATTCTCAGCACACGCCGCCGCTCACCATCTCGCCGGACCTGGATGGTTTTTCACAGCGGATGATGATCGATGATGTGTTCGGAGGTGTGCATTTTAATATGTTTGTCATAAGCTTTGCTGATGGTGGGATTTGCAATCATCACGATCATGCCTTCGAGGAGGCTTATTATGTACTTGGCGGAGAGGTTGATATCGTCTTCGACGGGCAGGAATACCTTCTGAAGGAAGGCGACTTTGCCTGGACCGGTGTGGGTGCCCAACACGCGTTCTTCCCGCGCAAGGGCACCCCGGTGCACTGGCTAGAAATTCAGGCGCCTCAGCCTCCTGTCCGAGAGGGAGTCCGCTTTCACAGTCCTTGGGACTACATGACGAATACCCTAAAGTTTTAGAGGTTCTTTTCAAACCTCTTACCGGGCTGCTATCAGTTTTTTTAAACTCACTTTAGGAACAATTTATGTCTGACACTGCCGCGCTCACCATCCGCCTGAACGACAACGACAATGTCGTTGTTGCACGTGCTGAAATCCTTCCCGGCACCGTCGTTCCGGGAGAAAATGTCGTGACTGGCGCGCCGATTTCACGCGGACACAAGATCGCCACTCAGGCGATTGGTAAGGGGCAAACCGTCATCAAATACGACCAGGTCATCGGTTTTGCGTCCGAGGATATTGCTCCGGGCGATCATATTCATACCCACAATTGCGAATTTCGGGCTGTAGAACGGGATTATCAGTTCGCGACCGATCTGCGTGAAACGGTGATGGTACCGGAAGCCGACCAACGCACCTTTGAAGGTTATGTGCGTAAAAACGGCTCGGTAGGAACGCGTAACTATATTGGTATTTTGACCTCGGTGAACTGCTCAGCGACGGTGGCTAAGTACATCGCGGATTCATTCAATGCGACGGGCAAGCTTAACGACTATCCGAACATCGATGGGGTGTCAGCTTTCGTCCACGCAACCGGGTGCGGGATGGCGGATTCGGGTGACGGCTATGCGAACTTGCAACGCACGCTTTGGGGCTTTGCACGGCATCCGAATTTCGCAGGAGTGCTGATTGTCGGACTGGGCTGCGAAGTGAACCAAATTCCGTTCTTGCTTGACGCTTACGGGCTGGAACTGAACGACACCTTCCAGACCATGACCATTCAGGAATCCGGTGGTACGCGGAAAACGGTCGATGATGGGATTGAGCGCATCACCTCTATGCTGGAGCCAGCCAACGCTGCTGTCCGTACAACCGTGCCAGCGAGCGAGCTGACTGTCGCTCTGCAATGTGGCGGCTCTGATGCCTATTCCGGTATCACCGCCAATCCGGCGCTGGGCAACGCGGTGGACCGCCTGGTCGCCAATGGTGGTACGGGTATCCTAGCGGAAACTCCTGAAATCTATGGCGCAGAACATTTGCTGACCCGTCGCGCGATCAATGCCGAGGTCGGCCAGAAGCTTGTCGATCGGATCAAGTGGTGGGAAGATTACACTGCACGTAACCACGGCTCGATGGACAACAATCCTTCGCCGGGGAACAAGGCGGGTGGTCTGACTACCATTTTGGAAAAATCCCTCGGGGCTGCGGCCAAGGGCGGAACGACGAACCTGGCCGGCGTCTACAAATATGCCGAGCCGATCGATACCAAAGGCTTTGTGTTTATGGATTCCCCGGGTTTTGACCCGGCCTCGATCACTGGCGAAGTGGCATCGGGTGCAAACTTGGTTTGCTTCACCACGGGTCGCGGTTCGGTCTATGGTTGCAAGCCGGCACCCTCGATCAAGCTTGCTACCAACACACCGATGTACACCAGCATGTCCGAAGACATGGACATCAATGCAGGGCAGATCGCTGATGGCGATGCTACGATTGAGGATGTGGGCGAAGAAATCTTTGATTACATGCTGGAAGTTGCCAGCGGGAAGCAGTCGAAGTCCGAGGAACTTGGTTTCGGTGACAATGAGTTCATCCCGTGGCAAGTCGGCGCTGTGATGTAGCCTGGGGGTACCCTCAACGAAAGCAAGGGACCTAACCGGCAGGGTGGCGCTCTTCACCGGCGGAAACCGTGGTATCGGCGCTGCTATCGGCGTGAACTACGTCGCGAATGAAGCTGCCGCTTTGAAAACCGTCGTAGCTATTGAAAATCTGGGTGCAAAAGCCATCCCGGTCAGGGGCGATGTCACGGACAAGGATGCTATAGCCTTGGTGATGGGCACCGTGGAAGAGTATATAGGCTCGATTGATATCCTTGTCGCTAATGCCGGTATCTCGCAACGCTAGGAGATGGAAGAGTCGCCCGAAGCGGATTTTGACATGATCCTGCAGGCCAATCTGACATCCGCCTTTCTCTGCTCACAGGCCGTAATTCTTGGCATGCGCAAGCGTGGTTGGGGCGACTGAGACAAACAAGCGGTTTTTATCGCCCGTTGGTCGTGGTGGTTATGTTGAGGAAGTATCAACCGCAGTGCTGATGCTCGCCACCAACGCCTATATGACCGGCCAGACCGTGCATATGAATGGGGGCTGTACTTCAACTAGATGGTGACACCGAAGTCTAGGCCCAGATCGAGCGCGGGGGCTGAGTGGGTGATCCATCCTGCTGAAATGATGTCCACGCCTGAGGCCGCAACCGCTGGAACCTGATCAGCTGTTATACGACCCGAGGCTTCGGAGATTGCGCGCCCTTCTATGGTCTGCACGGCACGGCGCAACATGTCGGGGTCCATATTGTCGAGTAGGACCGCGTCAATGCCTTCAGATAAGGCTTCGTCGAGCTGGTGTAGGGTGTCGACCTCAACCTCTATCTTCACCATGTGACCGATATTGGCTTTGGCGCGCTGTATTGCCGGGCGTATGCCTCCTGCCAACGCCACATGGTTGTCCTTGATCAGGATACCGTCATCCAGTCCGAAACGATGGCTGACCCCGCCACCGGCACGCACAGCATGTTTTTCCAGCGTGCGTAGGTTAGGTGTTGTCTTGCGCGTGCAGGTGATCCGAGCCTTGTTGTTTCCAACAGCGGCTACGAGCTCTGCCGTGACTGTCGCCACACCGGATAGATGGCACATCATGTTCAGCGCGGTGCGTTCAGCCGTTAGGACAGCGCGTGCGGGGCCTTCAATATGCAGGATAGTGTCACCCGCGCTGACAGATGTTCCATCGGGAGCCTGAACGGATACGGATACCGTCGGATCCACGAGGTTGAGCACGATCAGCGCAGCCTGGGTCCCAGCAATGGTGCCGTCGCGTCGTGCGACAATACCTCCAGAAAAATAGGCATCGGCGGCCACGACCGCACTAGTGGTGATGTCACCAGCGCGTCCGAGGTCTTCGGCCAGAGCAGCACGGACGATCGGCTCAACAATTAGGTCCGGCAGAGGGGCAAGTTCGGGCATGGCTGTACTCCGGGTTTGGCTAGAGAATTTCGAGCATGCGCGCGACAGCTCGACGGGCGGGTTCAGCGATATTCGGAGCGACTATGATCTCATGGCTCATGGTCTCGAGAGCGTGCCGAATTTTCGGCAATGTAATCCGTTTCATATGTGGACAGAGATTGCAGGGGCGCACGAACTCGACGTCCGGCACTTCCGCGGCGACATTGTCGCTCATGGAGCATTCCGTCAGCAGGAGAACGCGACCCGGGCGCTCAGTCTTCACATGGTTGATCATCTGTGCCGTTGAGCCGACAAAGTCCGCAGCATCGAGAACATCGGGAGGGCATTCGGGGTGGGCGATGACAACAAGGCCTTCGACTCCCTTGCGATACTCACCGATCTCTTCAGGAGTAAACCGCTCGTGGACCTCGCAGTGACCGTGCCAAGCGATGACCTCCACGTCCGTCTGGCCGGCCACGTAGTTGGCCAAATACTCGTCGGGGAGAAACAGCACGCGGTCGGTGCCGAGCGATTCGACGACTGCGACGGCATTGCCTGAGGTGCAGCAGACATCAGACTCGGCTTTAACCTCTGCAGACGTGTTCACATAGGTCACAACCGGTACACCGGGATAGCGTTCGCGCAGCTTGCGAATGTCGGCGCCGGTGATTGAATCTGCCAGCGAGCATCCGGCATCCATATCCGGAATTAGCACCGTTTTTTCAGGGCACAGGATTTTCGCGGTCTCTGCCATGAAGTGCACACCGCACAATACAATGCATTCGGCATCGGTTTCAGCTGCCTCACGGGCGAGGGCTAGTGAATCCCCGACAATGTCAGCAACGCAGTGGAAGATTTCCGGGGTCTGGTAATTGTGCGCCAGGATGACCGCGTTGCGCTCGGCTTTCAGACGCAGGATGGCGTCGATATCCAGAGCGAAAGCTGGCCATTCGATTGGGGGAATAACGGTTTTGACGCGTTCGTAGAGCGGTTGCATACGAGCCGCGACGGCGTCGGTGAATCCGGCGTTTTGTGGAGGGGTGGGATGAGTTGTCGGTGACATGGCAAAATAAACTCCGATTGGGAATATGAGGCGTCAAAATAAACGGCCGAGCAGTCTCGATAGAGGTATTTAGACTAACATTGAGTATAAGGGTGCCGTCAAGCGCTCAATCTCATAAGTCACGCCACAAGGATGGGGTTAATTTCGAGTTAAATCCCGTCGGGAGGTGGCCGCGGGAAGGCCGACGCCGCTGGTGGGGCGTTCCAGTAGGACATCACGTCGAAATCGGATCAGGCGTGCCGGACGCCCGCCCGTGTTCGAGGCAACCGCACCAGTTTCCTCGACCAGACCCTGATGCTTCACCAGGCGCCTGAAATTGGGTTTGTGCAGTTCCACTCCCGCGAGCGCTTCAACGGTGCGCTGAAGCTGTAGGAAAGTGAAGCGTGGCGGCATCAATTCGAACACAACAGGGCGGTATTTGATTTTGCTGCGCAGGCGAGAGATTCCTGTGGCGAGAATACGTCGGTGGTCGGCCAGCAGGATGTCGCCTTCGAGGATTACAGCTTCGCGTGGAGCCCAAACGGCAGCACCATCGCGGTGTGCCTCGGGTACGAGCCCAATCTCGTAGAGCAGTTCATAGCGTTCGAGCGCCAACTCTTCGTTCCAGCGTTCGCCTGCGCGCCCGAAGGCCAAGCCTGCGCGTTCTTCACGATGTTTGCGTTCATCCCCGGGGGCTTCTGCGATCCAGCCCGCAATTCCCTCCCGCACGAGGGCCATGACGGCAGGCTCGCCGTGGCGCCGATCTTCCCATGGAAAGAACCGATACCAGCTAACCCAGGTGACGTCGTGATCCTGCTTGGCGCGGGATTCACGTACCAGAGCGAGATAGCCGATCGACAATGCACGGTTCGGCACGCCCCGCGCACTCGCGTGACGATTTGCATCTCCAAAGGTGTAGAGCTGTTCCACATAACCGAGCCGGTATCCCACTAGCTCTTCCACCCAGCTGCGCAGGCCAGCATCGAGGGTGCGGTGGTGTGCTTCCAGTGGCCCGGAGGGCAATGCGACAGGGAGATTGGTGCCAGGTTGTCGAACCAGCACGCGGGGGCCATCTGGTGAGGCTGCAACGATGACTGCGCTGAGATCAACCGTCACGCCACCCGTTCCCGAGCTACTACGCAGTCGGTTAGGTAGGGTCATGAAATGAGACTCAACGGCATGTGGGCTCCTGTTGCGCTGAGTCTTATCGGTTTCCGTGGTTTGAAGAAAGTGACCCTAGTGCGGTTCTCTATGGAAGTGCGCGGGACTGATGCCCCGAGGGCAAGGGTTTTGTTTTCGCTCCGCAGGTTCTGTCCGGATGGTCTGATGATACGCTGTATGCAACATTTTTACCGGAGACCAAACATGCCCTTTAAAGCAAATTTGCCGACGCCAGATCCGTCCAAAACCCTGTCGACCGCCAATCCGGAGCTTCGGAAGATGATCAATGTAGGTGATGCTGAGATGGCCTATATCGACATTGGGGAAGGGGACCCGATCGTGTTTCTGCACGGCAACCCCACGTCGTCTTTCCTCTGGCGTGACGTCATCCCTCATGTCGAGGGCTTGGGTCGTATTATTGCGCCAGACTTCATTGCCCATGGCTGGTCTTCTACTTCCGGCCATGATGGCTACCGTTTTCAGGATAATATTGAGTATTTTGACAAGTTCTTCGAGGCGCTGGATTTGACGAAAAATGTCATTCTCGTCATTCACGACTGGGGTGCGGCTGTCGGGTTCTATCGCGCCGCGCGGTTTGCCGAGCAAATTAATGGAATTGCCTATATGGAGGCGATGGTCTGGCCGCGTCACTGGAGTGATATTCCCAAAGAACGAGTCGGCGCGTTCAAGAGCTTTCGCACCCCGGAAGGCGAGAAGGCTGCGCTGGAAAAGAACTTCTTTGTAGAAATGATGCTTTTCGAGCGCGGCATCGTTCGAGATCTCTCGGAAGCCGAGAAAGAAGTCTACCGCTACGCGACGAGCCGGCCGGGTGGGACAAAAGCTCCGAGTATCATTATGCCTAATGACATCCCGTTCGATGGAGAACCGGCAGACAACCATGATCTCGTGAAATTCTACGCTGACTGGCTGGTAAAGACGGGCATGCCTAAGTTGTTCATTAATGCTGACGAAGGACACGGGCTTTCAGGGGCGGCACGCGAACATGCACGGACCTTCAAGAACCAGACCGAGGTCACGGTCCACGGGCGTCACTATATGCAGGAAGACTGTCCGGATGATGTTGGGGCTGCCGTGTCAGCGTTCGTGAAGAGCCTGCGCGGCTAGCGCAGGTCCCCAACGGTGCGTGGCTATGCCTTCTGCAGGTTCCCGGGGCGAACAAAATGGGTCAAACGCCCGCCCTCGGCAGACATGGTGCGCCATGTTTCACCATTGAGTTCGATCACGGCGAGCCCCGCTGGTGGAAGGCCGAGGTGAAGATCATTCACGGCGTTTTTCTTTGATCCCGGCCCCGACATAAGACGGCCGAGAGTTTCTAGACCCGGATTGTGGCCAATCAGAAGTGCGGTCTTTATGTCATTTGTCAGTTTTTCGATTTGAGAGAGTAATGTTCCCGGGGATGCAAGGTAGAGATCTGCAAGCAGCTCTGCCGGTGCTATCCCGGGTATGCGTTTTCTCAGATTGTCCCACGTTTGAGTGGCGCGTTTGGCCTCGGAAACCAATGAGGCATCGGGTGGGAGATCCTGCGCCAGAATCCAAGAACCGATCACCTTGCTTTCGGACTGACCTTGAGCGGTGAGAACGCGATCAAAATCTTTCTGACCTTCGCTGTCCGTGCTTGCTTGTCCGTGTCTCAATAAGAGTAGGCGTTTCATAACGTATTGTTGCTCTCAAAGGCGCTTTAATTTGGGGTATAGGGTGCGTGGCACGTAGTCGGGCTATACCCAGTAAACCTTAGGAATGACTACTATTTTAACAAACTAAAATTATTTTGCTGCAATGCAAAAACTGCGTTGACATGAAGGTAAGAAACTCTGTATCAGAATGCTTCTGGTGTATCTAAGTCGTGACACAATAGTGGCGCGACTAGTTAGGTCGGAAAAGGGTTGTAAAAAACTTCCCACTTAAGTTGAAAAAGCATTTGACTTGATTGGATCGTGGTCGTACAACCCGCCCTCGCCGCCCAGTAAGGGTCTTCGGTCCCACTTGGGCGGCTATGCAAAATGCCAGACTATTTCGCGCCCTAATTTTTGGAGCGATAGGTATTTGCGCTGTTGGACATTGTGAATACCTGAAAGAAGGGATGCGCAGGCGGCGGTTCGTGATAATACACGTCCGCTTGCACGCGCATTCTTGGAATGTAAACGAGGTGCATTTATTTGTGCCTCGCTTAGAATGTAAACGAGGTACATTAATTTGTGCCTCGCTTGTGCTAAGTAGACGCTTCTAGTCAACCCGACTGGATGGACTTCGGTCCTGAACGTTGGGGGAATCAACTTGAGAGTTTGATCCTGGCTCAGAGCGAACGCTGGCGGCAGGCTTAACACATGCAAGTCGAAGGTGAAGCAGGACTTCGGTTCTGTGGAAACTGGCGGACGGGTGAGTAACGCGTAGGGATGTGCCTTTGAGTACGGAATAACCGTTGGAAACGACGGCTAATACCGTATACGCCCCCAGGGGGAAAGCTCCGGCGCTCAAAGAGCAACCTGCGTCCGATTAGCTTGTTGGTGAGGTAATGGCTCACCAAGGCTGCGATCGGTAGCTGGTCTGAGAGGATGGTCAGCCACACTGGGACTGAGACACGGCCCAGACTCCTAC
>JAPKDV010000217.1 GCA_028822385.1 Alphaproteobacteria bacterium | reverse complement strand
CTTGTCTCGGGCGCACCTGGATACGTCGCGGCAGTCGGGGGCGTCGTGATGCGCCGCTTCGATATGGTGCGGCATGTGCGCTGACGATCAGCTTTTTCGCCGCCTTTCTCGGGCTGGCGAGCATGGCACTCTGGTCTATCACGGGACGCTGGCGGTTCCCGAACGCGCTGCCTGCGGAACTTACCCTTGATCCCTGGGTGAACAATGCGCCACGGCTGGGGGAGGCGAGCCTGAACACCGCCACGGTGGGTCTGGTGGCCGCTCTGGTTGGGCTAGTGCTGGCTGTGGCCTGTTTGGAGAACGAATCCCGTTATGGGAAACCGGCATCGGGCCGCGTGCTCATCCTGCTTTATCTGCCCCTATTGATTCCCCAGATCGCGTTCCTGTTCGGTGGGCAGGTCCTGCTGGTGATGAGCGATCTGGACGGGGGGTGGGTCGCCGTAGTCTGGGCGCATCTCTTGTTCGTTTTGCCCTATATCCTTCTCTCGCTCGCAGATCCTTATCGCTCCTGGGATGACCGCTACGCCCGTGCTGCGCGCTGTCTGGGAGCTTCACCTCTGAGGGTGTTCTGCCGAATCAAGTTACCAATGCTCCTGCGGCCTATCCTTGTGGCTGCGGCAGTGGGCTTCGCTATCTCGGTGGGCCTCTATCTGCCGACACTCTTCGCCGGGGCCGGACGGGTTGACACCCTGACCACCGAAGCTGTTGCGCTGGCGTCAGGTGCTGATCGGCGCGCCATTGGTGTCTATGCGCTTGCCCAGATGATCTTGCCGTTTCTCGGCTTCATTCTGGCCGCCGCCATCCCGGCCTGGCTCTACCGTGATCGTAAGGGATTGCGGGTCACGGCTTGACAGGACAGCCGGCGCGACGGCTCACTGCGCGCTACAAACACAACACATATATTTAGGGAAACATCATGCAACTCTTCAGCTACTGGCGCTCGCTCGCTGCCTTTCGTGTCCGTATCGCGCTTAACATCAAGGAGCAGGCTTTTGATGTGGTCTCGACCGATCTGATCAAGGGCGATCAGTTCGCTCCGGACTATCTGAAGATCAATCCCCAGGGTGTGATTCCCGCGCTGGTGACCAATGACGGCAAGTCGCTGACCCAGTCCATGGCGATCCTGGAATATCTCGATGAGGTCTTCCCGGAACCTTCTTTGATGCCCGCTGACGCGATGGCCCGAGCACGGGTGCGCGCGCTCTGCATGATTACCGTGGCCGACACCCACCCACTGGTAGTCCCGCGTATTCGTAAATACATCACTCAGGATATGGGCCACAGCCAGGAAGAACTGGACACTTGGATAGGCAACTGGCAAATGGCCGGTCTTGCCGCCATCGAAGCCCATCTGGCTAATGACGGTACGTCAGGGAAATATTGTGAAGGCGACGCGGTTTCCCTCGCCGATCTCTGCCTGATTCCTCAGGTTGGCGCAGCACTGCTGTTCAAGGTCAATATATCGCCCTATCCGAACTGCAAGCGCATCTTCGATGAATGCATGACCCTGTCGGCGTTCTTCGACGCCCGCCCGCAAGCCCAGCCGGACTACCCAAAAGAGATGAAGTAGGGAAGGGCGCTAAGCGCCCGCCTTCGCTGCCCCCACAGAATCCATGAACTGTACCAGCATGTCATAAGGTTGCGCGCCGACGACGCCTTGTCCGTCGATAACGTAAGTTGGTACGCCGGTGACGCCGTAACCTTTTGACTTGGCCCAGTCTTCATCAACCGCGTTCTTGAATGTGCGGTTCTCCAGCACATCGCGCGCGGTAGTGCCGTCGAGGTCAGCGCTTTCGGCGAGGCTGATGAGAAGATCAACATCGGCGATGTTCTTCTGATCGACGAAATAGGCCTGATAGAGCTTCATGTGGATAGCGTCACCGCCCTCTTGGGTGTCAGCCCACTTGCCAAGTTCCTGAGCAAAACGGCTGTTATAGGTGTGGGTGCGCTGGCCGTAGGGCAGGCCCTCTTCGTCCATCATGCCTTTCATGCGCACGTGCATCTCGTCCATGTTCACACCACGTCCGGCGAACAAATCCTCCAGCGACTGGCCCTCCATAGGGGTGTCGGCATGAAGGGGAAAATGAACGGTCTGAACTTCGACGTCGTAGGCTTCCTTGAGTTTTTCAATACGCACGGTACTGAGATAACACCAGGGTCAAACGT
>JAPKDV010000216.1 GCA_028822385.1 Alphaproteobacteria bacterium | reverse complement strand
TTCGGTTTGTACTGCTTAAGTGCCATTTCGAACCTCTATACGCCGGTCGTGATATCAATTGAATCGCCATCAGCGAGACGAATCACAGCCTTTTTGACGTCGTTGCGACGGCCCGGACGGCCTTTCCAACGCTTCGTCTTGCCCTTTTGGATGAGGGTATTCACACCCACGACCTTGACCTTGAAGAGACCCTCGACCGCGGCACGAATTTCCGGCTTAGTCGCGTCGACTGGCACCCGGAAAACTACCTGATTATGCTCGGATACCATTGTCGCCTTCTCCGTAATGACTGGAGAGCGAACCAGCTCATACATTCGTTCAGCGGAGACTTCAATGCGTCCGCGAGGCTTGCGATTGCTGCTCATCGTAGGCGTTCCTGCAACTGTTCAACTGCTGATTTAGTTAGCACCAGCGTGTCACGGCGCAAGATGTCGAAGACATTCGCACCCAACTGCGGCAACACATCCACACCAGGAATATTGCGCGCGGCGAGCTGGAAATTACGATCGATCTCAGCACCATCGACGATTAGCGCTGAAGAAAGGCCCATTGCCTTAAGTTGAGCTGCGATAGCTTTTGTTTTTGGTTCAACAGCAGAAGCCAAATCAAGGACGACAAGCTTGCCGTCAGCCTGTTTGGAAGACAATGCAGTCTTCAATGCGAGCTTACGAACCTTTTTAGGCATATCAAAGCTGTGGTCACGCGGCAACGGACCAAACGTGGTCTGACCACCCCGCCAGTGTCCCGCCTTCCGATCACCGGCACGTGCCCGGCCGGTACCCTTCTGACGCCACGGACGCGCGGTCGAACCATTAATTTCACCACGAGTCTTCGTCTTATGTGTGCCCTGGCGGCGCTTCGCGAGTTGATAATTAACCATCCGCGCAAGCAAATCCTTGCGGACAGGGGTAGCAAAGACGCTATCGTCGAGATCGATCTCGCCGACGTCCTTGTTATCAAGATTGATAACTTTAAGCTTCATCGCCTCAATCCTTCGAATCCGTAGCTTCGGCGTCGCCAGCAGGCGTCTCGTCCGGAGTGTTGTCAGAGGCGGTTTCTTCAACCGCGGCTTCTTCAGCAGGCGCTTCTTCAGCCATGACCGTCGGGTAAGGAGCGCCCTCAGGAAGCACCCTCTTAATGGCATCGCGTACCAGCACGTAGCCGCCCTTGGAACCAGGCACTGCACCCTCAATCAGGATCAGACTTTCATCACCATCGGTATTCACGACACGCAGGTTCTGGGTGGTAACCCTCTCTGAACCCATGTGACCGGCCATTTTCTTGCCTTTGAACACCTTACCGGGGTCCTGACATTGACCTGTCGAGCCATGACTACGGTGTGAAATTGATACACCGTGAGTGGCTCGCAGACCGCTGAAGTTATGACGCTTCATAGCACCGGCAAAACCCTTACCGATGGACGTCCCTGTCACATCGACGAACTGACCGGACACAAAATGTCCGACTTCAATCCGGGTTCCGATATCGATCATAGCATCGTCGGTCACGCGAAATTCCACGACCTTACGACGAGGCTCGACCTTCGCCTTAGCAAAATGTCCACGCATTGCCTTACTGACACGCTTAGGCTTAGCTGCCCCCGTGCCGAGCTGCAATGCTGTGTAGCCATCCCGATCCATTGTGCGTTGATCAACAACATCACAACCATCGAGTTTGAGTACTGTGACTGGCACATGATTCCCCGTCTCATCAAAGACGCGGGTCATACCCAGTTTCTGTGCAATGACGCCGGTTCGCATCTTGGCCTCTTACAGCTTGATTTCCACGTCGACACCGGCCGCCAGGTCGAGCTTCATAAGCGCGTCCACGGTCTGCGGTGTCGGATCGATGATATCGAGTAGACGTTTATGGGTACGTATCTCGAACTGCTCACGTGCCTTCTTGTTCACATGTGGTGAACGAAGGACCGTAAACTTCTCAATACGCGTCGGTAGCGGGATCGGTCCGCGAACTTCTGCACCGGTTCGTTTGGCCGTGCCTACGATCTCGCTTGCCGACTGATCGAGCACGCGATGATCAAAGGCTTTAAGCCTGATCCGTATATGTTGACTGTCCATTGCGGTATCCCGTTAAAGTGAACAACGGTTCTGAATGGAACCGTCGAACTCTGATTGTCTATTTTATTCGATGATGGAAGTGACGACGCCGGCGCCAACAGTGCGACCACCTT
>JAPKDV010000215.1 GCA_028822385.1 Alphaproteobacteria bacterium | reverse complement strand
CCAACATCACCATAATATTTGCGAAGCTTCTGCTTCGCCATCAGGTGGAGGCCGTAATCAGAAGGTTTTTTGCGTCGACGACCGTGTTCACCCGGTCCGTATTCACGACGATTGATGGGGCTCTTGGCGCGCCCCCAAAGATTCTCGCCCAGACGGCGATCAATCTTGTATTTCGCGGAATGCCGCTTTGACATATTACTTTTCCAGTCTTGTCTTTTGTTGTCCCGATTAGCACCGCCCAAAATAAGGAAGCACGGGATACGGTCTTTGCCGATCCACGTTCCCGGGAATTGCGCCGCACTATAGGGATCACCGATGGGATGTCAAACGTACTTTGGTGCCCAAGACCGCGTATTTATCATGTGTTTTCAGGTATATGGACCTATGAATAGCATAACAGACGCACAGGGTGCCAAGGGCAGTCACCTCAAGGGAATTGCGATTACCGCGTTTGGTGTTCTGATCCTCACACCGGACGGGCTTCTGACCTCGCTCGTAACCGCAGATGTCCGTACAGCACTGTTTTGGCGCGGCTTGTTCATGGGCCTCGCACTGACCGCGTTTGCCTTTTTACGCTACCGCGGAGACACCGGAAGGGTGTTGCGGGCACTCGCGACAGGTCCACAGCTGTTCGTTGCAGTGATGTTTATGGTGTCTTCGACCGGGTTCGTAGTATCCGTGGTTACCACAAGCGTCGCCAATACGCTCTTTATCATTGCCAGCGCGCCTTTATTCTCAGCAATTTTAGCCTGGGCCGTACTCGGCGAACGAACCCCACCCCGCACGATCATCGCAATCCTAATTGCTATGGCTGGGATGGCAGTTATTTTTGCAGAAGGCCTCGGACGCGGTGATCTGTGGGGCAATGTCGCAGCAATCACCACGGCACTGGCGTGGGCGTGCATGGTGGTGGTGCTGAGCCACGCTAAAATAAAGGACCCGGCGCCAGCCCTCGCATTGGGTGGTTATCTGATTGCCGGGGCTGCGTTCCTTACCGCACCGACCATCGCTGTGGTCACACAGGATCTAGTCTGGCTAGCAATTTTGGGCTGTTTCGTCTTGCCGGTCTCGTTTTTCCTGATCGGGCTGGGGCCGCAATATATTTCGCCACCCGAGGTCAGCCTGATCATGCTACTCGAAGCCGTGCTTGGGCCGATCTGGGCCTGGTTTTTCATCGCCCAATCGCCCTCACCCCAAACCATGCTAGGGGGTGTGCTAATCCTGGTTACACTCGCGGCTCACTTTACAATCGGGCTCATCAACGAGAGCTCCGGGACGCGCTAGTCCTCGGTCTCTCCACGTGCTCGTTTTGCATTCTGGGTATCTTGCCAGCTTCGTGTCAGTGCACTGACCATGCCGTGGAAGGTGCGCACCTCTTGCTCAGTCATGCGTCCACGCTGAAGCATGGCGCGCAGATTGCGAACCACAGTTTTCTTCAGATTGGGTGCGCGGAAGAAGCCCCCAGCATCGAGCTCGCGTTCAAGACGCTCGAACAGCTCCATGACCTCGTGCTTTTTGGCCAGCCGCGTACCCGACATCTCAAAGGTTTCAACTGGCGTGTCATCACCGGCCGTGAACCACTCATAGGCAACCACCAGAACGGCTTGAGCGAGGTTCAGTGAGGAATAGGCTGGATTGAGCGGCACCGAAATGACCGTGTCGGCTAGCACGATGTGATCATTGGTCAAACCGGACCGTTCCGGGCCGAACAACAATCCAACCTCGTCACCCCTTTCATGGGCCGCCCGCATCTCCGCTCCGGCCTGACGGGGCGTAATCACACGAACGGTAATTTCCCGCGGTCGCGCTGTCGTCGCATAGAGCGTTGTGATGCCGACAACCGCCTCCTCGGTGGTCTCGAACAGCTTCGCATTATCGAGCACCTCAGTGGCACCCGAAGCCATAATGACCGCCTTTTGATTTGGCCAGCCCTGACGCGGCTTGACCAGCGACATCCGGTTTAGACCGCAATTAAGCATCGCACGCGCTACCGCGCCAATATTCTCACCCAGTTGAGGTTCCACGAGGACAACGCGCGGACCGACAATCAATGGTTCACGGGTTCGATCAGTGCCAGCCATCAGGAACACCACTGCTAACGCTGAACATCGGTAACACAATCATAAATTTCACTCACACCCTCGATGATGCAACAATTAAACATGGCTAAGGACTCGACCTATTCCGGACGGAC
>JAPKDV010000075.1 GCA_028822385.1 Alphaproteobacteria bacterium | reverse complement strand
CGCCGCCTGGTCGACTACCCCAATCTCTGGAACTACACCCGAGACCTCTACCAGACGCCCGGTGTGACCTCGACCATAGACCACGGCCATATCCAGCGGCATTATTACGCCAGCCACGAAAGCATAAACCCAACACGTATCGTACCGCTGGGGCCAGTGATCGATTTTGATGCCTCGCACAACCGCACCCATATGAAGGATGCAGCATGATTGAGATCAGACCTTTTAACGGGCTTGGCCATGCCGACCACGGCTGGCTCAACGCACGACACCATTTCAGCTTTGCAGAATATATGAACCCCGACCGCATGAACGTCGGTCCACTGCGGGTATGGAACGATGACACCATCGCAGCCCAGACCGGGTTCCCAACGCATGGGCACCGGGACATGGAGATAATCACCTATGTCCGCCGCGGTGCTATTACCCATGAAGATAATATGGGTAACAAGGGCCGCACCGAGGCGGGTGATGTGCAGATCATGAGCGCGGGCACTGGAATTCAACACTCCGAATACAATAGGGAAGACGAAACGACCCAGATATTCCAGATATGGATCATTCCCAATCGCGAGGGGCACGAACCACGGTGGGAAACCAAGACCTTTCCCCGCGCTGAGAACGCTGACCAGCTTGTAATGATTGCTTCAGGGCGCCCGGGCGAAGAAAGCGCCGACGTTCCGACCATCCATCAGGATGCGGCCCTGTTTGGTGCAAACCTGAATGATGGCCAGTCGGTGACACATATCCTATCCGAGGGCCGAAAGGTCTATCTCGTGCCATCTAGCGGCACGTTGCTGATCAATGGCGAACGCGCTAACGAACGGGACGGCGTGGTAATTACGGACGAGGAAAAAATTCAAATTACCGCTAAAGGTGACGCCGAATTCGTGCTCGCCGACCTGCCCTAAGACGATGACGCAATCCACTTAGAACGAGGAATTGGGTTCCTTCAGGAACGCGACCTCTTCAACCGTACTTTCCCGTCCAAGAATTTTATTGCGATGGGGAAACCTTCCAAATCGTGCAACGATGTCACGATGATGAATGGAGTAATTAACGGTGTTCTCTCCGTTTTCGGCACCATCATCTGCTAGCTGCGTGAACGCGGTGACAGCAAGGTTTTGGTCAGCCAGCACTTCACTGTGCATCAGGGGCATATAGACGAATGTGCGCTCAACATGATTGAGCGACACGTCTTGACCTTCATCAAGCATGCGCTTCGTAATTGCCAGTCCGCGATCATCCTCCGACCAACTGAGCGGTGAATCGCGATGAATGTTTCGAGAAAACTGGTCGATCAAAAGGATCAACGCCACCCGCCCCTGCGCTGTCTCCATCCAATCGTCGAGCCGGCCGTGGCGGGCCGTTTCAGTGATCTCGCCAAAGCGCTCGCGAATTTCATCATCGAAGGAGTCGGACTTTTCAAACCAGGTATCCGGTCCGGATTCTTCAAACCAGAAGTTCAGGACTTCTTCAGGTGAAATGGTCATGCCTGCTGCTCCGGCTGGACAGTTCTGTTTCCTGACCGCAATTGATATATACGCAGAATATTTTTACCACCCGGAATCGTATGGCCAACAAACTCAGTCGAGACTCAATCCGCGACGGCGATGTCTATCGCATGTTGAAGGAACAGGAGCACATCACTAATATTTGTCCGCTGACGGAGGCCGAACGCGGAGTTTTGCTCGACCAGTTTCTGGAAGATGCGCCGAGGGGGCCTATCTGGGTGTTTGGATATGGCTCACTGATCTGGAACCCGGCCTTCCGGCACACGGCTAGCCGAACCGCCCGGGTGTTCGGCTATCATCGCTCGTTCTGCATCAAGACACCTTTGGGTCGCGGTAGCCCCGAATATCCAGGCTTAATGCTGGCCCTCGATGCCGGTGGATCGTGCAACGGTGTCGCATTCCGTTTGCCCGCCAAGAACATACGCGAGGAACTTTCTGTGGTCTGGGCGCGCGAAATGGCCATTGGAGGCACTTACCGGGCGATTTGGGTGCGGGCACAAACGGCTAAGGGTCCCATCAATGCCCTGACCTTTGCGATCAATCGCTACAGTGACAGATACACCGGCAAGCTGACCGAAAACGAACTCGTGGAGCGTCTGGGCACTGCGTCAGGGTATCTAGGCACCTGCGCCGAATATCTGGAGAACACCGTTAGCCATATGCGTAAACTCGGGATCCGAGACGCGCATATGTTTCGTCTGCAACGGCTTGTGCGCGACACCCGGTCCGGAAAGTCTGACTAAAGGAAAAATCGCTGGCTGGGGCGGCAGGGTTCGAACCTGCGATCACGGGATCAAAACCCGATGCCTTACCACTTGGCTACGCCCCAATATCATTCAGCGTCGGCACTATATCGCGCGTGCGCTCGTGCATCGCAAGCCACCCCGCCGACAAAGATCAATCGAAGCTGCGATGAATGTCTCCATCCCGACGCAACAACGCCAGGTCAGCGGCGACCATCTCACTGACTAATTGCGGGAACGGAGTGCTATGCTCCCAGCCGAGAACGCGTTTGGCCTTCGACGGATCACCCAGCAGAACTTCTACTTCGGTCGGGCGGAAGAAGCGCGGATCGATTGCAATTAGTTCATCTCCGCTCGCCTTGTCGATGCCAATCTCGTCCACGCCGGTGCCGCGCCATTCGATGTCCAGGCCGGTTTCGGCAAAGGCCAATTCGACAAATTCTCGCACGGAATGAGTTTCACCGGTCGCGAGCACGAAATCATCTGGTGTGTCGTGATGAACGATGCGCCACATACCCTCGACATAGTCCTTAGCGTGACCCCAGTCGCGGGTGGCATCGATATTTCCGAGGAAGAGCTTTGACTGCAGCCCAAGTTCCATCGCGGCGACCGCCCGGGTGATCTTGCGTGTGACAAATGTTTCACCACGGATCGGACTTTCATGATTGAACAGAATACCGTTGGAGGCGTGCATGCCATATGCCTCACGGTAGTTCACAGTAATCCAGTAAGCATATATCTTTGCAGCCGCATAGGGACTGCGCGGATAAAATGGCGTGGTCTCACTTTGCCGTGGTTCCTGAATTTTACCGTATAGTTCTGAGGTGGAAGCCTGATAAAATCGCGTGCTGTGTTCCATCTTCAAAATACGAATAGCCTCAAGCACCCTTAGGGTGCCTAGTGCATCAGAATTCGCCGTGTATTCTGGCGTTTCAAAACTGACTTGCACATGGCTTTGCGCTGCCAGATTATATATCTCAGTCGGTTGCACTTCCTGAATTAGCCGGATCAAGTTGGTCGCATCGGTCATATCCCCGAAGTGTAGATGAAACTTCACTCCGCTCTCATGCGGATCAAGGTAGAGGTGATCTACACGGCCAGTATTGAACGACGAAGACCGCCGTTTCATGCCATGCACCTCATATCCTTTATCCAGCAGCAGTTCGGCGAGATAGGCGCCATCCTGGCCGGTTACACCTGTGATAAGGGCGACGTCCTTTGCCATGTCCGTACTCCAACATTTGATGGATGCGCGACCACAGGGTCGCTCGATATAAATGCATGATTCGCGCGACTATACTTGTCAGCACAAACTGCACACAAGGATGCCGTCCACACGGACAATCCGAGTATACTTGGGGCCTGATCGACTCGAATTACCGGCACAAGTTCACTGAAGCCACGGGGATAGCACGGGCCTCAGAGCGTGCTAAACAGATTGCGCCACGGCTAAGCCCCGAAGAACAGGCTGGCTTGAACCGTTAGGTATTCCACCATCTTACCTGGAGTATTCCAAAACCTCCGGTCAGAAGCTCCAAACCCGAAGCCAATAAAACGAATCCCGCCGCCGCTCTCGCACCCAATCAGCGCGCAAGGCGTGTCCATAAATTATAAGCTAAATTTAAACTCTGCACACAGATCTGGGTTTCGGAGTCAGACCCACGGATACTGCGATTGGACACAAAATCAGAGAAGCCATTCGAAGCTATCAGCGCGAACTTATTATGGAGGTAGCTGGCGAACCAAGCCTCGTGCCACTTGCTCCGCTGCGACAGGTGTCAGGCAACTGCTAAGACACAACCCGTTCGAAATCTAGCCTCAAAGAGATGCCTGAGTCCGTGTCGGGCAAACCCACCAACAGGGGTGTGATCCCAATATTTCTTGCGCCGCCTGCTCCGCTGCCTCTTTGCTATCAAAGACCCCGAAACAGGTCGGGCCGCTACCGCTCATGCGAGCCAGTTGGCAGTTGGCAAGACCAGACAATGCTTGAAGAACATCGCTCACATCGGGACAAAGATCACGCGCGGGTCGCGTCAGGTCGTTCCTATGTTTTGCCAAGGTAGCCATGTAGCTGCTGGAACCATTAGCATCTACTGGGGCTTGCATATTGCACGATGCGATTTCCTCATCAGACAAGGCGGCAAACACCTCAGCAGCGGAGAGCGGGAGGTTAGGGTTGACTAGAACCAGATCCAGTTCCGGATCAGTCTCACGCGGACTCACTATATCACCCACCCCCCGCATCATCGCCGTGCAGCCACGGAGACAAACAGGCACATCCGCACCCAGACGCGATGCTACCTGCAAAACCTGCGAAAGTCCGGGATCGATCTGCCAAGCCCGACACAAGGCACGCAGGATCGCAGCGGCATCAGCAGAGCCACCCCCGATACCGGCTGCAACAGGGATATTCTTTTCCAGAGAGATAGCGACGCCTGCATCGCGCCCTAGTACAGCAGCCAACTCCTGCGCCGCGCGCAGGCACAGATCGTCTTTCGGGTTTTCCGGAAGATACGCAGCAAAGGGACCTGTTCGCACAAGCGAGAGTTTTGGCGCCGGCGCCAAGCGGATCAGGTCACCAAATTCTGTGAAAACGACCAAGCTTTCCAGATAATGATAGCCGTCGTCCCTCCGTCCAGTCACATTCAGGTACAAGTTTATCTTTGCCGGGGCCGGTTCCACAAAAGGCGTCCAGTCAGATCCGTCAGTCATGGGGAACCGTACCACTAGATATCGCGATTCTTGCCCGGTGGCAGCGGACTTGGCTCTTTCTTGCCTTCAAGCTTGAGCCGCGTTCTGGCTTTAACATCGGCAGGCGGATCAAGCGATAGCGTTCGAATCCATTGAAACTGCGCCTCATTCCTGCGTCCGACAATCCAGTACGCGTCACCTAAATGGTCGTTGATCACCGGATCTCCTGGCTCAAGTGCGACCGCACGCTCCAACAAATCGACTGCGGCCGAATACTCGCCCAAACGGTACAACACCCAACCCAGAGAATCAGTGATATAGCCATCTTCCGGACGCTTGGCGACGGCTGCAGCTATCATGGTTTTCGCACGATCGAGGTTAACCCCCTGCTCCACCCAGCTATAGCCAAGATAGTTCAACACCAGAGGTTGACCGGGCTCCAGGTCGAGCGCGGTCAGGAAATCCTTCTCTGCCCGATCCCAGCGTTTCGCTTGTTCCAGCGCAATGCCGCGCGTGTAAAATAGGCGCCAGTCAGCATTTCCACGCAGCCGTTCATAGGCGAGGTCGTAAGCCTCGATCGCCTCATCAAAACGCTTCTCGTTACTCAGCATGTCAGCAAGTATTCGCATGGCATCGGAACGGTCGGCCCGCTCACCCACCATGCCACGCAGGATTGCGATGGCTTCTTTGCTTTTCTTCTGACTGTGCAGGGCATCTGCAATACTAAGACGCGCATACCAGCTATATGGCGTGTCATCACCAATCTTTCGATAGACGTCAATAGCAAGATCGTCACGCAAGCGAAGCTCAAGCAACTGGCCCAGCGAAAACAACGCCGTCGGATTGTCGGGCTCCAGACCCAGAGACATCCGCACGAACACCAGCGCTTCGGTCCGCAGTCGCTCACGATTAAGCAACCCAGAGACATTTCGGAATACTTCGGCAGCACCTTGTTTCACATCAGCGATAATTCGATCCGGATCGTCCGCACCATCGACGACGCGCTGCGCTGGCTCAATCAATAACGTGTCCGGGTTTTGTTCCGCGAATGTCAGCACGAGCGCACGCGCTTCTTCGCTCTTATCCTGGCGCATGAGGAAACGGGCGAATGAATCGACAAGCTGCAACGAAGGACGGCCGTTTGATCGTTCAAGCGCCAGTCGGAACGACGCCTCGGCACGGGTCAACTCACCACCAAGATCGGCAATATAGGCCTGATGAAGCTCCGCAATCGGCGCTAGGCTTGCCTCACTTGCCAGCGTCTGAAGTTCGAGCAGAGCATCGTCGGTCTGGCCCTGCCCAGCCAGTGCCCAAGCCTTTAGCAGCGGAAAAAGAACACCATTAACACCAGAAGTAGTGACCCCAGTGAGAAGCGCAGCGGCATCCGTAAACCGCCCCTCACGCATAGCAATCAGGTGCAAAGTGTAGGTTGCGATCGGATCAGCAGGATTGGTTTCAAGAACCTCTTTGGCAAGCTCAGCCGCCTTGCTGAAACGCCCAGCGCTTACCATCAGCAAATGCGCACGCCGGCGCGTGGTACCGGTCTCCGGAACCAGACCAATAATTTCGGATGTCATATCCGCCGCCGCCACCAGATCGCCCACAACCTCGGCGTGGCGTGCGGCCAGAAAACGACCTGCCGTCGTTGAGCCACGCTCGAAAGACGGGCCCATGATGTCGGATTGCAAACCCGGGACCCCTTCGGGACCGGAGGTGGCCGCATGACCGGGAAGCGTGAAACCCACTGCGAGCGCAAAACTCAAGATGGATACAACACGCAATTTTCTCGAAGGGTGGCTCTTGGATTCCATTCGATCTCTTCTCATTGCGATCAGTTCAATTTAGCTATGCATAACTGCCACAGCCAACACATATTGTTGTGACGCGCTGCAGCCACTTTACATATTGGGATAGTTCGGACCACCGCCACCCTCAGGCGTTACCCAGACGATATTTTGTGTCGGGTCCTTGATGTCGCAAGTTTTACAATGAACGCAATTCTGCGCATTGATCTGCAAGCGTGGGTTGGCCCCATCATCATCCCGAACAATTTCGTAGACCTGAGCCGGACAATAGCGTTGCTCGGGGGCGTCATAGGTCTCAAGATTGACCTGAATGGGCACGGCCGGGTCTTTCAACGTCAGATGCGGCGGTTGGTTTTCTTCGTGATTGGTGTTTGAGATATAGACCGATGACAGGCGGTCGAAAGACACTTCACCATCCGGTTTCGGGTAGTCGATCGGGGTGTGCTTATCCTTCGGCTCAAGCGTTTCATGGTCAGCGTGTCCGTGTTTCATCGTCCACGGTGCTCGGCCACGCAACAGCACCTGGTCAAGGCCTGAGAGGAATATTCCCACCTTCAGACCAAACTTGAATGACGGGCGGAAGTTCCGCGCCTGCCAGAGTTCCTGATATGCCCAGGAATCACGAAAAGCTAAAATAAACTCGTCCAGCGAGGCCACGGGCTGTCCTTCTGCTGCCCGCAGAATCCCATCCACAGCGGCCTCTGCCGCCAGCATACCCGATTTCATCGCCGTATGGGTTCCCTTGATCTTCGGCACATTCAGCGTCCCAGCTTCACAACCAATCAATGCGCCGCCCGGGAAAACTAGCTTTGGCAGAGATTGCACGCCACCTTCGTTAAGCGCACGGGCGCCGTAGGAAATGCGCTTGCCACCCTCAAATGTCGGTCGAATGGCAGGATGTGTTTTGAATCGCTGAAACTCATCAAACGGCGACAAATACGGATTCTTGTAGTCGAGGCCAATCACATATCCGACTGCAACCTGATTGTCCTCGAGGTGATAGAGGAACGAGCCACCATAGATGTCGGAGCTCAGGGGCCAACCGGCGGTATGGACGACAAGACCGGGCTGATGTTGTTCGGGCGCAACCTGCCATAATTCCTTAATGCCGATTCCGAAGGTCTGATCTTCGCAATCATTGCGCAGATTAAAACGGTCCATCAGTTGGCGGCCAAGATGGCCGCGGCAACCTTCCGCAAAGAATGTGTACTCAGCATGCAGCTCGATACCTAGCGTATGGTTGGCGCTCGGTTCACCGTCAACGCCAATGCCCATATCTCCTGTGGCGACACCGCGGACACGGCCATCGGTATCGAAGAGAATCTCGGCAGCAGCAAAGCCCGGGTAAATCTCCACCCCCAGCGCCTCGGCCTGCTCGCCAAGCCAGCGGCACAAATTACCGAGGGATATTATATAGTTTCCGTGATTTTTCAGGGTCGGCGGCAGGATCGCGTTCGGTATGCTAATAGCGCTGTTTTCGCGGAGAAACAGGAACTTCTCGTCAGTTACCGCAGTGGTGACAGGTGCTCCCATCTCACGCCACTCGGGCAGCAACTCATCAAGTGCACGGGTTTCCAGCACAGCTCCTGATAGAATATGCGCACCCACTTCTGAACCTTTTTCGAGGACGCAGACACCAATTTCGTGTTCGTTTTCAGCCGCGAGCTGTTTCAATCTAATAGCGGCTGCAAGTCCAGACGGGCCAGCGCCAACGATCACAACATCGTAGGACATTGACTCGCGTTCGTTCGATTCTTCACTCATGCTAGACATCTCCACACGACGTAATCATTTAACCCAAAAGAACCATGACCACCGCCGAAGCACAACCGACCGAATACCCAATCCCTCAATATGTAGGACAGGTTTCGTATCACGGACAGGGAGTTGCGCATGAACAACACAGCTGAACGCGACAACCTTCTTGCCGCACTACGCTGGCAGGTCGATGCTGGAGCGGATGAAACGATTCTGGACGCTGGGGTCAACCGGTTCTCCGAAGCCGCAAAAGCGGCAGTAAACAAAGTTGCATCTGCGTCCGAACCCGCAACGGTTCCTGACTCTTCAGCGGAACCTCCCGTCGCGCCGGCGCCCCATCCAACTGCCCGAGCGGTGGCACCCCTAGCTGCAGCTAACAGCGTTAAAGAAGATGCCCGGACCCAAGCAAACGCATGCGCCGATTTGCCCGCTCTACGTGAAGCATTATCAGCTTTCGAAGGATGTCCGCTCAAAACCACCGCCACCAATCTAGTCTTTGGCACCGGCACACCTGCGGCAGATCTGATGTTGATTGGCGAATCGCCTGGGCGTGACGAAGATCGACAGGGAGAGCCATTTGTCGGCGCCAGCGGCCAGTTACTCGATGCCATGTTGGAATTCGTAGACCTAGATCGGAAAAACAATGTCTACATGACCAATATTCTGCCCTGGCGCCCACCGGGAAACCGCCAGTCCACAGCCGCCGAAACCGCTGCTTGTCTGCCCTTTCTGGAGCGCCACGTCGCCTTGATTGCGCCCCGCGTGCTGATATTCCTCGGGAGCATGTCGGCCAAGACACTTTTGAATAGGAGTGAAGGCATCACCCGTCTGCGTGGCAAATGGTACGATTACACATCTCCCGCGCTTGAGGCTGCGGGCGTAGGACCCATTCCCGCAATGGCGACCCTGCATCCGTCCTACTTACTGCGTCAGCCAGCGCAGAAACGGGCGGCATGGCTCGATCTTCTCGCTGTCCGCGATAAACTCGACGCGTTGAACGACGCGCGCGAAGATTAACGACTTATGAAGCGCTGCCGCTTCAACTTGCCCGCGCAACCACGCTGGTTGTATGAGTACGCGGCTTTCTGGACGGATACATGAACAGAGTCATTTTTCGGACCCTTGTTTTGCTCGCTTCTCTGGCGATCATCACGGGATCCTTCAGCACCCGGGCGCAAGAGCCCAAGCCCCGACCGCTGGAGACAGCGCACGTCGGTTTAGGGACATTCCTGATTCCGGGTCTCGGAACTGTCGAGGGTGTTCTCTCTGCAACCGATTCCGCACGATACAAGCGCATCTTCGAACTCCATGAAGCAGGCGAGTGGCGATCGGCCCAGACGATTATCAAGCAGCTGAATGACCAACGCCTTATGGGACATGTGCTGGCACTGAAATATCTGCACCCTACAAAGTACCGCTCGCGCTTCCGTGAGTTACGTGACTGGCTGAAAGACTACGCGGACCACCCCCAGGCACGTCGTATTCACCGTCTGGCGGTGCTACGCCAACCTAAGGGCGCACCCGCGCCCGCGCCGCCGATTATCAATAGACCAGCCGTGAGAGATGCATCCGTGCGCAAGGCCTCCGAAGGACGCCCTCTCTATGACCGTGCCGCAACCAAGGCCGGCCGCAACGTCCACAGCAAACTTCTTCGACGCGTGGCCCGTGGATGGCCTACCGGCGCCCGTGAAATTATTAAATCACGCCGTGCCGCCCGGAACATGGGTCCAAAACAGATCGCGCAGGGATGGCGATCCATTTCTCAGGGCTATTTCAGAGCCGGTAAGGATGAGGCTGCCCTGAAAGCCGCAACCGCTGCTCATGCCGCATCACCCGGTGACGCCCCCCTGGCATATTGGTGGGGTGGCCTTGCAGCCTGGCGGCTTGGAAGACTGGATGAGGCCGAAACGCTTTTTGGCCAGCTGGCCCTCGCTAATCGTGCCTCTAATTCACTGGTTGCAGCAGGTTCATTCTGGGCAGCGCGTGCCGCACTATCGAACGGACACCCGGAAAGCGTAACCCAGCATCTCGAAATAGGGGCGCAACACCGCCACACCTTTTATGGACAACTCTCACACCGCGCCATCGGAGCCACTGAATCATTCAGGTGGCGGAAGCCAGATCTCGGCCTTGCGTCATATCGTTACATCGCGGTAAGCAAAATCGGGAGCCGAGCCATCGCATTGCTGCAGGTTGCGCGGGAGCATGACGCGGAACGCGAATTGCTCAGCCTGTCTGCAGCCAAGCCCACGCTGCGGGACGATGTGCTGGCACTGGCAAGCCATGCCGGCTTGCCATTAGTTGCACTTAAACTCTCGAGCTACGCGCCAGCTGATGTCCGTCTGTCGGCGGCCTATCCGGTACCTTCCTGGGAGCCTGAAAGCGGGTATTCGGTTGACCGCGCCCTTGTTCTGGCATTTGTCCGACAGGAATCCGCCTTCAACCGTCGCGCCGTAAGCAGTGCCGGTGCACGGGGATTGATGCAGCTAATGCCACGCACCGCAAGCTATGTCGGCGGTGAAAGGACCCTCCACGGTCGCGGCAAGTACCGGCTCTATGAACCTGATCTAAATCTGGAACTCGGGCAGCGCTATATTCAACAATTGCTCAGCCACAAGAACATCTCGGGCGACCTGTTTCGCCTTGCCGCCGCTTACAATGCGGGCCCGGGAAATCTGCGCAGCTGGGAGCGCGCCTTCAAACATGGCGACGACCCGCTGTTGTTCATCGAAAGTCTACCTTCGCGCGAGACGCGCAAATTCGTCGAACGCATTCTCACAAATCTGTGGCTTTACCGTAGCCAGCTCGGGCAGGCAGCGCCCTCTCTCGATGACATCGTGGCTGGCCGGTGGCCTGAATACAGTTCGCAGGATTCTCATGACAGCCGTTGAAGACACTGACGCATTCCTCCCGGTTCGGATTGCCGTTCTGACGGTTTCCGATACGCGCACTCTAGCTGACGACAAATCAGGAGACACGCTCGCTACCCGCATCACCGAGGCCGGGCACGAACTCGTCGCCCGCGACATCGTCCGCGATGACCGCGCCACCATCGCAGATCGCTTCCAGAGCTGGGCAAATGATGACGGGATTGAGGTTGTGATTTCGACTGGCGGCACCGGCTTAACAGGGCGGGACATCACACCCGAGGCCTTGTCCGACGTGGTCGAAAAACGCATCGACG
>JAPKDV010000214.1 GCA_028822385.1 Alphaproteobacteria bacterium | reverse complement strand
GTCCGCGGGCGGCCGACCGCGGACACAGAACGACGAACGGTTGAAGCACGGGCGGTGCGCTTGTCTGATTGGGTGTAGTAGCCGATCGACCCGGATTGCTTGCTGGGCTCGGTTCGTTTGATGGTCCGAAAATACTGTGCTAGCGGAGGTCGTTTGCTGCATATCGAGGATGATTCTGACATCGCAAAGGTGATTGCCGTAGTTGCCCACGAAAAGTTCTCGATGGAGATGACCACGGTACTTAAAGAAGCTCGTAAAGAGCTATACGCCGATCGTTACGACTTGGTGCTTCTCGATCTGACCTGCCGGATGGGCAAGGCGAGGAGTTGTTGCCGGATCTGAAGTGTGGCATCAACGCGGAGACCCCGATAATCGTATTTTCAGCGCGCGAGGTGCTCGGTGAATTGGCGGAACGGGTCCTTGATCAAGACCCAAATCTCCAACAATGACTTGCTCCGATCGGTGCGGGTTGCAATCAGGAGTTTCGATTGCGCGGGGCTGTTAGGTGAATATACGACGACCTTTGGCGACGAGACATGAGATACAAAGAGCCTAAACTCTTACCAAGAAAACATCGTCGAGGTGAAGGAGGGACTGACGACGGATTAACTCGCCGTTTTCGTCCAATTATGAAGGGTAAAATATCGATTTTTGACTGCCCAGTAGCCTTGAGGGTGCGAAGAAGCGAAGGCATTTATATTCCCCGCTTCATCTGCCCGTTTTTCCGCTACATCCCCCCGTGTTTTGTGAGTGTGGCGGAATCAGTAGATGCCCGAGAGTCAAAATAGACCCATTCAGGCGATATTTAGAGCCAAACCTTCAGAGAACTGAGGTAAAAGAAGGATTTGTGGGATTGCACAGTTAGCTCAGGATTGAGGGTGCTAAATGTGTTGCGGTTTTATAAGTTTCAGATATAACGGCACTAATTACGTCGAAGGCCCCTGTGGCGGAATTGGTAGACGCGCCAGACTCAAAATCTGGTTTCTGCAAGGAAGTGCCAGTTCGACTCTGGCCGGGGGCACCACACCCTTTCAAATGAAAGTTAAACCTCATCTCGCTGATTAGTGATGGGCGTAATTGTTAAACTTCGAACGCTGTGTGATGACAATAATTCCGGGGACTGGCCAACACGGAGGCTTTGGTAGCGGGTATTCCCAAATTTTTGAACAAATAGAGTTAGGGTGTACGCACGGTGACTGATGATTTGCCGTATGCAGGTATACGGGGCGTTGATCTTTCCTAGGGTGTCTCGGGGCGAGATTACGGCGTGCCGAGCGGCACCGAAGGATAGGTGCCGAATTCCTTGGCGATATCCGCGCTAATTTGGGCATGGACCTTACTTTGATTGTCTTGGAAGCGGCCGTCGCCGTTGTTTGGGCAAACCGCCTCATGCCAAATATTTGGATGGATACAGAGGCCCACGGTACCATCGAACCAGAAGGCTGTGAGATCCTTGGGCTTGATATCATCGCCGCCGATCGCGAGTGACGCGAAGAACGGCGTGACATCGAGTGGAAAGAACAATTGGCCGCCATCTGGGTGATAGTTGGCGTGTCACAAAAGAATGCGCGAGCGATCCGGCGCACTGATGGCTTTGGACGCCTCGGCCGGCAGTTTTGACTAGCCCAACTGGTATTAATCATTCACCGCGTTGTTGCGCCCTTAAAGCACCTCACCACGCCACAAGAATTCAAAGGCACCCTCGGTCACCCCGCCTTCGTTTCCGGTGCTGGGATCGCATTGCCACCAACTAGGGACTGGCCAAGTGACGATCTCGATCTCCTGGGTTTCATAGTCGTCGATCAGAATCCTGACCTTTTCGGGCTTTCTGGCGTCGCTTAAATCAGGGGCAGCTCAAGAATAGTGATACCGTTGGTGGTGCTGGCAAGGCCCATATCAGTCTGCCTCATTCGCGTCCGTAGACATCATCGTAGCGCTGGATATCGTCCTCGCCCAAATAATTCCCGGATTGGACCTCGATGATGGTTAGTGGAGCGTCGCCGGGGTTCTCCAGGCGATGAATCCAGCCTAAGGGAATATCGATGGATTGGTTGCGTGAAAGTGTGGTCGTCTCTAGTTTTTTCTGGCTGGGCCCCCGGGTGACTTTCGCGTTTCCTGAGATCACGACCCAGTGTTCAGACTCACCCCGACCGGGGGGTGCCGGACTACGTGATTGAACAGGCGGGACGGCTGTTAAAGGT
>JAPKDV010000213.1 GCA_028822385.1 Alphaproteobacteria bacterium | reverse complement strand
ATCCTAACAGGACTTATGATTCTGCAGGCTGTTCCAACGGCTGAAGCACAGGAAGATATTCAAAAAGTTTATATATGTAACTCTATGTACTATTGCGATTAAAGACTTACCTCTCGTATAGAGGCTGTGGTGCCTGTGCGTTCAGCTGCAGAAATCACAGCGGAGCTGGAGGAGAAACTGCAGCTGTTCTTACTGCCTGAGGCCAGCTAGAGACCTTAGGTTCGGAAAAACAGGTCCAACTATTGCTGACGACGCACAGTGAGCCGCAGCGTAAATTTCTCCTGACAGTGTAACTATTTTCGCCCCGCGCTTACTGATCTATGGTATTACAGGGCTCCATCCCAACGGCCCCGCCAGAAATCACCGTCTCGCAAAGCCTGGCTCCATCGCCCATGGCTTCGATAAAATCCGAATAGGGCACGGGCGGGCCGTGTGACGGCGCGACCGTCTCAATATCCAACGACATCCGCTGAATCTGGTTGAAGAAGCTTTGCATGGCCGGCGTCGGCTCGGCCGCCGGCGGTTCGTGCGTGTTGAAGAGGTCCGCCTGGAAAGCAATTTTTTCCTCGGGCAGGTACGCCATCAGCATCCCGGTGGCATGCCCCAGGGGTTGTACGTAGTAGACGCGCAGAATGCGCTCGTTGTCGGTAATCACAAAGTTCTCGTTGATTGCCTCGTAGTTGTATCCCTCGGCCAGTTCGGTTGGTGGCCACAGCGACGTGATGTCGGGTTCCACACCTTGAGTCCGGTAGATCAACACGTCCCGGTTCAGCATCCCGATATTCTTCCGGTGCGTGACGATCGTAGACCCAATGTGCAGGTAGGTGCGAAGTCCTCCGATGTGGTCGAAGTGCACGTGCGAGTTGATCAGCCACCGAATCGGCTTGTTCGGGGCCAGCTTCACGACCTCTTCGATAACCGCCAGACTGCGCTTTTCGTTGATCGGCGCTTCGAACACGGCCACCCAATCGTTGAACTCCACCATGTAGCTATTGGCGGGTCCGCCGCCCAGTAGATAGACGCCCTCGGCCATCCTTTCGACAATCACGATCTCCGGGTCTGGTCTTGGGGACGGCTGCAGGTTCTCAGGCACCGGAACCGAATCCGGGCAGACGTTCGCCTGTACGTTCGGGAACGTGCCGCCGTAAGCGTTGTGCCCGGTGCTGTCGCTGGCGAATTGCCAGTTGTCATCCCAGCCCTGATGCGAATGCCAATTAGTCGGCCACTTTACCTCGCCGAACTGCTGCTGGTTCGTGGACTCTTGCTCAATGTTGAAGTCGCCGAGTGCTGGTTCGTGAACCATCACGTGGATACGTTGAATTTGGTTCTGCGGGTTGATAGTAGCGTCCACGCGGTACTTGCCCAGCATCGTGATCGACACGACGTGCATTTTCGTGAGGTTGACGACATTGCCGTCTCGCCCCATCTCGATTTGCTCCCAGCGCCAGAAGGCCTTGGGGTTGGCGCCCGGCATGCGGGCCGCCTTGAGAAACCCCGGGGGATTCAGCCAAATGTCCAGCTGCCACCGTTCTGCATCTTCGGCCGTAGCAGCCACCGGCGGCTCATTGCCATCAATCGCCCACGCGGTATTGCCGTTTACGATAAAGGTTTGACGCGATTGTTTTTGGGTGGGCGTGCCACCCATCCAGCCGAGGCCGTATTTCCAAGAGGCGGGATTGAGGCCTGGCGTCCGGTCGAATGTCTCCTTGCTCGTCCCGGTTTCCCAGTTGATGGTGCGGGTGTAGTTGGCCATCTCGATGCGAGCCCAGTCTATGTTGACGGCATTTTCATAGGTCTGTCCCACCGCGCCGCTGTAGCCGGTGCCTGAAAATGTGACGCACTGGAAATTCTGCTCGCCAATCTCCTCGGACGCCGCCGCTAGCAGCGGCATCGGATCGACGAACCCAGGCGAAAACTGCTGCGCCAACACCGAAACGCTCGGAAGTAAGAACAGCACAGACCGGATACAGAGCTTCTTCATCATCTTCCCTCCACGGACATTTTTTATTTCGTGTGGCCAACCCGCCATGCGAGACGACCCGTCGACTACAATCTTAACGCAGTTTTGGGTGCACTCAAGAGCATGGGAATACCACAAGAAGAAATGTGCGGACATGGATTCAGGGTTATGGCTCGCACACTTTATCCTGATTCGTCAGGTTCTGTCGCAAAGTTAACTACGAAGGCAAAACCAAGATGATCGTCGGCACCTA
>JAPKDV010000212.1 GCA_028822385.1 Alphaproteobacteria bacterium | reverse complement strand
CCCGGTGTCCTGATCACCCTCGGGAATCATCTCGTCCATTTGCCTATCGTAGCGCCCCATGCGGTTGCTCCACCAGCGGTCTGGCGCTAGCTTCAAAAAATGGACTTGGACGAACTCTCTTTGCCGCAATTCGAAGCTGGCTGGGTATGGCTTGTGGGCGCCGGACCAGGCGATCCGTCACTGCTGACGGTAGGTGCACTCCACGCACTGCGCAGCGCTGATACGGTCGTCCATGACGCCTTGGTGGATGAGCGCATTCTGGCATTAGCGCATCCAGAAGCGGGACTGGTCTATGCTGGGAAAAGGGGTGGGAAACCCTCCCCCAAACAGCCTGATATCTCGGCGCGATTGGTCACGCTTGCCCGGGAAGGCCGCAAAGTACTGCGCCTCAAGGGTGGCGACCCTTTCCTGTTCGGGCGCGGCGGAGAAGAAGCTCTAGCGCTGGTCGCCTCAAAGATACCCTTTCGGGTGATTCCCGGAATCACCGCCGCCGTCGGTGGTCTGGCCTATGCGGGCATTCCGATGACCCACCGGGCCACTGCTACAGCCGTCACCTTCGTGACCGGGCACAACTTTTCGGGCAATGTTCCCGATGATCTTGACTGGTCCGCGCTCGCAAACGGAGCCCAGGTGCTCATATTTTATATGGCCCTCAAGCATATCGAGGAGATCGTAGAACGACTGCTGTTAGCAGGCCGTGCGCCAGACACACCGGCAGCTCTGATCGCCGATGCCACAACCGCGCGTCAGAAGATTGTGGAAACCTGCCTCGCTGATGCCGCGCAAGCCGCAACGAACATCTCACCACCAGCCTTGTTTGTGGTCGGAGAAGTTGTCCGTCTGCGAAGCGGACTCGACTGGCTGGGCGCTCTCTCTGGCAAGACACTCGAGCACAATCCACTCGGTCTTAGTGACATACGCGATGCCGGCTGAGCCCACTCCACCTCTGGGAAATCCGGGTTCACCGACGATGATCCTAGCCTCGATCATCACCAGAGGGGATATGGCCTTGCCCGGAAAGCCCAATGCCAGAATCATTGCTCTGGGTGTTCTGGCAGGCCTGTTTCACTTGTTTAGTGTGGTACATCAGACACGCCAGATGGGCACCTTTGCCAGCCCCACGGTCGCCTGGCTCGTGATGATCGCCAGCACAGTTACCCTGTTCACCTTATGACCCAAACACCGGGCGTAATTATCGCGGCGCCTAGTTCGGGCAGTGGCAAGACCATTGTAACTCTCGGATTACTGCGGGCGTTGCGCAATCGCGGCCTCAAAATCACCGGAGCCAAAGCCGGGCCGGACTACATAGACCCGGTGTTTCATGCTCTCGCCAGTGGCTACGAAGCGTTCAACCTCGACCCCTGGGCAATGCGTCCGGAAACCATCTCGCATCTTGTTCAGGCCAATCATCCCGACACCAAGCTCCTCATTGCAGAGGGCGTCATGGGGTTGTTCGATGGCGCCAACCTGCCTGGCCGTCCAGATGCCGGATCGACCGCTGATCTGGCGGCAATAACTGGCTGGCCAGTTGTGCTGGTGGTCGATGCCGCTCGGCAGGCGGCCAGTGTTGCTGCGGTGGTTGCCGGGTTTGCCAACCACCGCTCTGACATCACTATTTCAGGCGTTATCTTCAATCGGGTCGGAAGTTACACACACGCACAAGTCCTGCGGGATGCCATGATCCTCACCTGTCCGAAAATTGTAGTTCTGGGAACCATTCCACGGAACACCCTACTCAACTTGCCAGAACGGCACCTGGGACTTGTTCAGGCACGCGAACACAGTGAGATCGAAGGCTTTATCGAGACTGCCGCGCGCATCATGGCCGAGGCCATCGACCTGGAGGCTCTTTTTGAAGTCGCCCGTCCCTGCAACCTGGCTCAAGCCAACGGCGCAGCGCACCCGCAGATCACCCCACTCGGGCAACGGATCGCCATTGCCCGCGACGACGCCTTCGCATTTGCCTACCCGTCTGTTCTTTCCGGATGGCGGCAAGCCGGCGCCGAACTGACATTCTTTTCACCCTTGGCGGACGAAGCTCCCGCAGACTTTAGCGATGCCGTCTACCTTCCGGGGGGATATCCCGAACTACACGGTGCGCAACTCGCCGAAGCAACAAAGTTCAAAACAGGTCTAAGTGCCGCTGCCAGCCGTGGCGCACGGGTCTTCGGGGAGTGTGGCGGCTACATGGTGCTGGGCCAGGGCCTAGTGGATGCC
>JAPKDV010000074.1 GCA_028822385.1 Alphaproteobacteria bacterium | reverse complement strand
TGTCGCCCTGTCGCTGATTCACGGCATGACGCGGCGACCTTTCACGGTCTATGACGCCGAATGGCAACTGATCTGCCAGCTCTGCACCGCGGTTCCCACGCGCGAAACCGGAACGATCCGTGACTGGATCACACCAGACGGAAAATCGGGTCTAGCCGTTGATTACACGATCCGCGACGGCGCCACCTGGGGCGACGGCAAGCCAATCACCACAGACGATGTGCAGTTCACCTGGAAAATCGGGCGTGAGGAGGCCTCCGGCGTCAACAATCAGGAACTCTATCGCCGAATGGAGATGATAGAGTCAAAAGACACTCGAAACTTCACTATCTTTTGGAATAAGCGCACCTGTGATGCTGCCGCGATCAACGATTTCGAGGTCGTGCCCGCCCATCTGGAAATAGATGCAGCCCGTGACCCCGCCGCCTATCGCACCCGAAATGCCTATGACTCCGACCCGACCCAGGCCGGTTTGTACTTTGGTCCATACCGGGTAACGCGCGTTGAACACGGCGCCACCGTTGTGCTGGAACCCAACCCAACATGGTGGGGAAAATCACCATTCTTTAAAAAAATCACTATCCGTACCATCGAGAACACAGCTGCGCTCGAAGCCAACCTGCTGTCAGGCGAGATCGACTACATCGCCGGAGAAGATGGCATTTCACTGGATCAGGCCCTGACCTTCGAGAAGCGTCATGGTGATCGTTTTGATGTCGTGTTCAAGCCGGGGCTGTTCTACGAACATATCGACCTTCGCCTCGACAATCCTGTTCTTAAAGACATCCGAGTGCGGCGCGCGATTCTTCATGCCATCGATCGGAATTCTATCAGCGAACAGCTGTTCGAAGGTCAGCAACCGGTTGCTGACACCTCCGTGCACCCACTGGATTCGGTGCATGTGGACGATGTACGCAAATACCCGTTTGATCCCAAATTAGCCACAGCCAAGCTCGATGAATCTGGTTGGACAGATATCCGCAAAGGCATCCGCCACAATGCTGCCGGCGAACCGCTGCGGATAGGGATCATGACCACGGCGGGCAACCGCGTCCGCGAACTGGTGGAACAGGTCATTCAGTCCAATCTGCGCGAAGTCGGAATCGATCTGCGTATCCGTAACCAGCCGGCGCGTGTGCTGTTCGGTCAGACAATCCGGCAGCGGGAATTTACAGGCATGGCGATGTTTGCCTGGTTCTCAAGCCCGCGTAACGTGCCGCGCACGACACTCCACTCCTCCATGATCCCAACGATCAAGAATGGCTGGTCCGGCCAGAATTACACTGGCTATCGAAGCGCCGTGATGGATGACGCCATCGATAAGGTTGAGGTGGAATGTGGAGAGGACGCGCAGGCCCGACATTGGACCACTATCCAAAAGACCTATGCTGAGGACCTCCCCGTCCTCCCACTGTATTTTCGCGCCAATGCGTTCATCATGCCCAAATGGCTCAAGGGTGTGACACCGACCGGCCACCAGTATCCCAGCACATTATGGGTAGAGAACTGGACGGCAGAATGAGGCACGCGTGCTCCCCTTCCTGACCCGTCGCATCGCGGGCATGACCATCGTCCTGACGGTCATGTCATTTGTCGTCTTCATACTCATTGGCCTGATGCCGGGTGATCCCATCGACATCATGATAGCGTCCAATCCAGATTTGACCCCGGCAGATGGCGAGCGCCTGAAACGGCTTCACGGCCTCGACCTGCCGCTTTGGGAACGTTACGCAAACTGGCTGGGAGGCCTGGTATCCGGCGATTTTGGCTTCTCCCGTGCTTATAATCGCCCGGTGCTAGATATCCTTCTACCGCGTCTCGGCAACACCGTGATGTTGCTCGGCCTGAGCTCACTCGCCGCCATCGCAATCGCCATCCCGCTGGGGGTTATCGCCGCAACGCGTCCGCAATCGCCCGTAGATAGCGCCATCAACCTGTTCTGTTTTGCCGGAATTTCGGTGCCACCCTTCTGGCTGGCGCTTGTGTTCATCATGTTTTTCGCTGTCACACTTGGATGGCTTCCGGCTGGCGGGATGGGGGCACCGGACATCGGCCTGTTTGGGCGGCTTGAGTTTCTTGTGTTGCCCGTCGCCACCCTAACCATTGCGAGCCTGGCCGGGTACACACGGTTCGCCCGTGCCGCGATGATCGAGGTTCTACGCCAGGACTATATCCGTACTGCCCGCGCCAAGGGCCTAGGCCCCGGCCGTACCGTCTTCGGACATGGTCTGCGCAACGCCATGCTGCCACTGACCACCATCATCGCGCTCGACTTCGGGTCACTCTTTTCCGGCGCGCTCATCACCGAAACGATGTTCGGCTATCTAGGCATGGGCAAGCTAATCTACGATTCCATCCTCGGTAATGACTTCAATCTGGCTTTGGTGGGACTTCTGCTCGCGACCCTCGTGGTACTGATAGGCAACTTCCTCGCCGACATGGCCTACGCGGTACTTGATCCACGGATCTCCTTTCGCGCGCTGGAGGCGGCATGAGTGCGGTCGAGCCCATCATAGACATCGTACGCCCCGAGCCCTCGCTCTTCTGGCAACGGCTGCGCCGGAACCGTGCGGCCATAGCCAGCGCGGCCATTCTAGTTGCCGTCACAGCTCTCGCTTTGCTTGCACCCTTCTTCGAGGCACTTCTGGGTATCGATGCCGTACGCGTCGATCTATTCAATCAGTACGCCACCCCTGATTTCACCCACTGGCTAGGCACCGATGAAGCGGGTCGCGATGTCTTTGTTCGCCTGCTTTATGGCGGCCGAATATCCCTGCTTGTTGGACTTGTGGCCGCCATTGGTGCCGCAGTAATCGGCACCAGCATTGGCCTCTTCGCGGGCTACCACGGGGGGAGGCTAGACACGCTACTAATGCGCACCACCGACGGAGTGATCTCCCTACCCCTGTTGCCGCTGCTGATCGTTCTGGCCGCTATTGATCTGTCCAAAGTTGGTGTCCCCGACTCCATTGTTAATTCGGAAATGGCCAGCCTCTACCGGATCGTCTTTATCATCGCGATTGTTGGCTGGACGACCGTTGCCAGACTGGTGCGTGCTGCCACGCTGTCCGTGCGCACCCGCGAATTTGTCCGTGCGGCCGAAGCCATGGGGTCCGGGTCCACAACCATTATGCTACGCCATATCCTCCCCAATGTGGTCTCGCCGATCATCGTAGCAACGACGCTTTCAATCGGCTCGGTGATCCTGCTGGAATCTGTGCTGAGTTTCCTAGGGCTCGGCATTCAGCCGCCGGTCCCGAGTTGGGGCAACATGCTTACCAATGCACAGGAGCTTGTCACGCGCGCTCCTGCACTTGCCGTCTGGCCGGGTGCAGTCATTTTCGTGACTGTGATGGCATTCAATTTTCTCGGTGATGGACTGCAAGACGCGCTCGACCCCCGGTCGATGCGGCGCTAACCGCCACTCCGCCGGACACCACTTCCGCCACCGTTCTGGAATATCGTGTTCCGCGGTATTTATTTGATGGGCAGTGCAATGAATGTCCCATTATTCTGCTTAGTGACTTCCCGCATCAGGGTTTCAAACCTACCATTTGATATAGAGGACAGAAATCCGATGGCATGCACACGGGCGAGCGGCTTCCCGGTTACACGATTAGTGTTCGCTTGCTTAAGTATCTTGATCACGGGGTCATAGGTTGAGCCGGTATAGTCGTCGCCGAAGATGTAGATTGAAACTTTTTGACTGGGGTTCACATAACGTTTTAGCGCAACCTTCAGCCCTTCGATTGGACTGCTGTTGGAGGCACTTTTCCAGTTTCGAAACAACTTGATCACGCTATCTCGCCGGGCCCTCGTGTCCGGAATCCAGCGCCCGCTATAGCCGCTGATCAAGTGGGTGCCATTGTCATTGAGGATCTGAAACCCCTTGATCCGCGGGTGAATACGAATGACGTTCTCGATTTCTTTCGTCACCCTGCTCCAAATAGCCTGCATACTTCCCGAGGTATCGATAATGAACACCACATAGTCACTGTCGACCGGAATTCCACCGACCTCCTCATCCCGGATTTGAGCTGTATCCTGGGTGATACTAGCTCGGTTACTGTTCAGTAATGACCGTTCCACCAGCTCCAGACCTGCCAAATTTTCTATTAAACTTTTAGCTCTAGAATTGGCTATCTGCAATTCGTTCTGGACGTCCGCGGATTTGGATTTATCGCGGGCTAGGCGTTCCTCGAGATCCTGCAGAGATTCCAACTCCTTCTCCAGCGCGCTTTCCAGCGATGTAACACGGGCTTCAGCATCAAGAACCTCTTCGAGCATTCGCTTGGTTTCAGAGGTGAATTTGGGCAGAACCGATTCAGCAAAGGGGGAGATCAGAACCAGCAGGACGACGGCTCCAAAACTGCAGGAGATGACGTCCAGGAAGGACAGGCTGAAGATTTCAAACTCGCGAGATTTTCGCTTCAAGGCCATGTCCCCGCTGGGCTGATCGTCAAACCACCGGTTAATGCCGACCACCGCCAGAAGAATACCGCCGCTTCTGGGTCACCTTCAAGCGGCAGAAGAATAACGTTCGTGCGCACTTTCATTAGGCCCGAATTGTCGATGGTATGTCGGAACAAACGGGCACGACACTCCCCCGAAATCGAAGTAGCCCCACCCCAAAGGGCGCTACAACCCGAGAATGGGTTGAGGCTGCGATACCCAGAATCCCCCGCCGTTGGAAGTCCGTCCGTCACCACATAAATATCGGTCGGGTTAAAGGCCTTGATAGCCTTCAGGCCCGCCGCAAGATTGGTCGGGCCACCGGGGATGATTTCATTGAGGTCAGCCGCAATATGGCCAAGGCCCGCAGCATCTTTGCCAGAGACTTCGCTTACATTGCCGAGTTTTCTGGCCGTTTCATTGAACGAGACCATCCCCACCAAACTGTCCGATGGCACGCGCGCCAGCAGCCAGTTTGCGACGCGCCGGGTGCGCCTCCATTTGGGGGCCTGTGCTCGTGCGCTGGCCCTCATATTCTTCTGTCGAATGATATCGACCAGCTTTTCATCCATCATCGAAGCCGAACTGTCGATCAAAATTCCAATACGCTTGCCTTCCACCTTCAGGCCGATGAGGTAGTTCTCTTCGCCGACTTGCCTGTTCTCGACCACATCAGTGTTGTCCTTAACCTCAATGGTCTTAATCGTTTCCTCAAGGTCCTCCTCTTCGCCACGACGTGCCGTGATTTCAATCCGGGTCTGGTCGATTTCCCGTTGCACCTTGGAAATTTTGAACTCCAGCGCTTCGACTTCACCGGTAGTCGCAGCTTTCGAGCGCAGCGTATTCGCGACCTCGGCGCTCAGTTGTTCCTCGGCCTTCTTTAACCGCTCCATATCCGCTGTTAGGCGCTCACTTTCATCGGACACGTGCTCTACATCATGCTTGACCAGCATTAGCACGAGAATGATCGCGCCCAGCCCACAAGACATGACATCCAGAAAGGCGAGGTTGAACCCCTCGGTTTTTCGGCGCTGTCTCAGCTTCTGCCCAAAGTGCTGATACGATTGAGCAGGAAGGATTCACAATATTCCTGGGTATCCGTGACCATCGAATCCTGGAGCCGCTGCAACTGGTGCAACAGGAACATAAGAACAATGCTGATGAGAAGCGCCACGAAGGTTGAGTTGAAGGCGACGCCCAGGCTCTCTGTCATCCCAGCAATATCCCCGGCCAAGGCCTGATCCGCCTGCGAAAGCGCTTGTCCGATGCCGCGCACCGTTCCGATAAAACCAATCGCCGGGATAGCCCAGATCAAGTACCGTACCATCGAGTTCTCGGCTTCCTGCTTCACAGCTAGTGATTCGACATTTGCATCGATCGTCTCGGAGGTGTTCTGCACATCATTTGTGATCAGGAACCGCCGCAAGCTCGCCGAAAGTGTTCGAACCAAAGGTGTTGTGCGAATGCGGTCCGGCAACTTCTCCAGAGTTTCCAACATTGTGGCGAGATCATCGCCATTCTCGGTGGCGCCCTCCAGTAAATCGACATTGAACAGGTACCGGTTTTTCAAAATTGCGAAACACTTGTCGAGGATCAGGAAGGTCCCCCACAGCATCATGATGATGCAGATCTCCTGTTCCCAGTCTTTAAGAATGACCGAGAAATTACGTGGTGCGCTTTGTCCCGCCGCTCTTGCAGATTCAATCACAGCTGCGGAATCGGGCCAGACATAACCCACATAAAACAGGTGAACCACAATGATCGAAAAGACCAATGCGAGAGTGTTCTTGATTGCCGATGCCATGTTTCAGCTCTCTTTCATGACGCGCTAGATGTCTACCGGGAATGATACCGGTGAGTTTAGGCTGATACCCGATTGGGCATAAGCAATGCCAATTAGGCCACCACCCAAAGCCAGAGTAACGACAACAACAAAAGTTCTTCGAAGCCGGACACGGCCACTTGTTGTTTTATTGAGCTGCATGGAGGTATCTCCCAATTCTGAATCCGATATCGTCCCTACTTTTGGCTCGTCCTTCACGATAGGCGGCCCGAAGCTTTGTCCTCGTCCCTGATTTCCAACTCGACCCCTTGAAGACATGAGTGTCGCCAACCGACGGGCCAAGAGGATCTATATCAACCTGCCCCTTGTCTGGTGGGTCCAGGCTATAAAAATCATGGACCCATTCGCTGACATTTCCCGTCAAATCGAACAGACCTGACATCTCGGCCGGAAAACTTCCAACCGGCGCCGTGCGCACAAAACCGTCATTGTACCGGGGCACGTAATAGCGCACCAAGCCATTGGCATTTTCATCCGCAATATTTCCGGATTTTGCCGGCACCGTCGAAGAATCGCCCCAGGTGAAGGTGGTCTGCTTCTTCCGGCCTGCAACCCGCGCAAGCCACTCCCATTCACTCTCCGTGAGCAAACGGTAGCCATCACTGGTCGTACTCACCCCAGCAAGGCGGCCGCCCGAAATTCGATAAAACGGCGTCAGCTTCTCGCGTTGGCTCAGCCAGTTAGAAAAATTGGCGGCATCAATCCAGGTTACGCCCGTAACCGGTGCTGATGATGAACCACCTGTTCCCTTGCGAAACCTCACGTATTGACTGTTGGTGACCTCATGCAGCGCGGCATAGAACGCCTTTCGCAGCTGGACCTTTCTTTGAAATTCATTTGCACGCTGCCCCTTCTGGCTGCGCGGGGCGCCCATTGTATAAGCGCTCGGCTGAAATAACCTCAGACGTATACCAACGGAATTCGTGTAGTTCCGGGGTGATTCAGCCAGACGAGCCGCAGTTTCACCAATCAGTTCTTCGCGGATGACAAGCGGTCGCTTGTTTGACGGCGTGACCGTTTTACGGATCGTACGATAGTCTTTTTTGCGCAATTCGATTTTGTGTGGGATGGCTAGCAACTGAAGCTTCGCACTTCCCGTGCCGACTTTTTTGCCGTCCACAAGGATATCCGCTCCCGGTGTCGTCCTAATATTTACGAGTCCGAGATCTTCCTGAAGGCGAAGGGTGAATTCCCGGCGTTCATACGAGGACAGGCGCACCGTCTGGCTTTTCGACAAATAGCCGTCACGCACATAGGTGATATTGTGGTCCTCATTGGCTGTCAGCTCGATCTCCCCGGATGCGGGAACACGGCGGCCATCGACCAGCAATTGCCCGCCGGACGGGACCGTCACAATCTTCAGGGTCGAGGAAACTGGCCTCAGATTAAAGTTCCGTACAATTGCAGGCGTCGTGTGGGTCACTTCCACAGCTTCTTCCACTGAAATTCGATCCGGTGCACTCACCCGCAACAGATAGGACCCGCCCGCCAAAGCCATACCAAGCGGTGTGACACCCAGACTGCGTCCATCAAGCTCCACTTCAGCACCACTTGGCTGCGAAGCGATGGTGAGGCGTCCTTGGACCGGGACAAGATCAAGACGGATTTCCTCTGTTTTCCCGCGCTGAAGTTCGATGTCCTGATCGACGATCTGAAAGTGAGGATGATTGACGTTCAGCGCATAAGGTCCTGCCTCAAACTCGACGTCTATCGCTGTTGTCGTGGCGACAAGCTTCCCATCAATGCTCCAACGCGTTTCAGGAAGGTCACGCGTCGTCGCGGCCTCGAGTCGTCCGGGCAAAGGTTCCAGCGCAACCTCTATCCTGCGCCCCAGTTCATCGGGCTGGATGTCACGAACGACCTCCCGAAAGCCTTCGGAATGAACCCGGATCGTTGGTGTACCGCCGGCACTATAGATCGTCGTGTTGACGACGACACCAAAACCGCCGACCAGGTCAACCTCACCCTCCGATGCGGCCGCATCCGACTTAATTTCGACCACGGTTCCATTGGTCGAAACCAGCACACCAAGTAAGGCAAGGCCAATCAGCAGCAGGGCGACCAGACCACCAACATAGAATCGTACCTGACTTCTGCGGGCACGCCGCAGGCCCTCTTCAAACTGGTTCATTGGGATATATTTCCACCACTAGGCCTTCGATCCCCGGAAGGATATCAACTTGGATCAGTTTTGAACGAAAACCCGCTCGTGCACCCTCAAATGTATAACTCCCAGGACGAAGCTGGATCGTACGATCCGTCGTCGCACCAACCTGACCAACCCCGCGAACCGTAATCCGGGTCAAACCATCCGAAAGAATCCGGATCGACACCTTCTGGTCATAAGCCTTAATTAGATCGGCTACCTTGTCAGATTGACGCGACAAGAACGGACTGAGTTCGGCCAGATTCTTCGCCTTTGAAACCAGCTCTGCGGCTTTTTGGGCCAAAGGTTCATAAGCTAGACGTGCCGGCGTAGCCAGTATACGTCCTAGCTCACGCCGAAGCTGGTTTATTTCGCCGGCAAGGTGATAACCGCCAACGACATTCGGATCGTCCGCCACCAGAGCACCCGCACGGGCATAGAAATCCTCTGCCTTTTCCCAATCATCGGCCGTACGCGCTGCATTAGCGACAGCCATTACCTTTTCGAACTGAAGTTGATCCGCGAGAGCGTCAATTTTCTCGGAGAGCAATTTCGTTTCCCTTCGATCAGCATAGATGCCGCGCGCGGTCTTTAGGTTCTCTCTAGCAGCGCTCAACTTCTGTGACAGCACGTTCTTCATTCCGGACACTACCTGGTTGGCAAAACGCGTACCTCTCATGCGGGTTCGGATTTCGGCCCGACGAGCGGCCTGGTCCGTGCGCGAAGGATCAAGCGACAGTAACGTCGTGAGATGGCGATCCTCTTTCTCAAGGTTGTTCTCAACCCGTGCGACCGCTGCCTTGCCGATCGCGGTAAGAACCGCGGGAAGTTTCGTTATTTTTTCATCAAGTTGCTTAGCCTCTTGAGAATCCGGCTTCAATTGCAGTGCCCGTGACATGCCGACCGAAGCCTTCTCGTAGCTGTCTACCTCAAAAGCGGACCGCGCATCGTTCAGAGCTGTTTGAAAAGCATCGTCGCGCGCACTGATCTCCTGCTTTGCGGCCTCAGATACAGCATTCAACTTCGTCAATGCCTCGCCATATTTGCCCTGCACAAACAGTTCAAATGCTTCGTCGCGGCCCACCAGCAAGTCGCGCTGGGCCATCGTATTCCATTCAGCAAAAGCCGGATTGGTGAGCTCTGGTTCGATATCTTTCTGAAACAGCCCAATCGCGTCCTTGAACTGATCGCGCGATGTGTAGTCCGCCACCCTACCCGCTTCAACCCGCAGACCATCAGGAGTCAGCGCATCAGGCACAAGCTCACTTTGTAGACGCAACCTTGTCACATCGGATGATCCTGCCGGCTGGGCCTCATTTTCAGTCAGTTCAGCCGTTGGGATCTCCAGCCTTTTGGTCTTGGCCACAGGGGTCATGTCGCCACGCATAACGTCCGACGTCATAGACCGCGCGTTGATGGACGGCCACACAAAGACAACAGCAACGAATAACAAGCCTAAGAACAGGGCAACACCGGCGAACCCAGCAACAAAAACTAACCTTCGTCGTTGGGTGGCTCGGTTTTCCTCTTCTAGTTTATCAAGTAGCATGAAGCAGATGCGAAGCTACAGCTTCACTGTCGGCGTTTTTTCTTGCTCGAAAATCTGCTGCAGGAATTCACGCCACTGGGCAAATTGTTCGGACGCAGTACCTGTCAGTTCAACGACCTCTTTCTCGAATGCAATCACTCGGGGGGCCAACTCGAGGTCGATCGACTGCCCCAGCTCATCAAGCGCTTCGCGGTGTACCTTAGCCTCCTCGCTGGTCCGGAAACTATCCGTCAGAAGTTTGGCTCCCAAGACACCACCGACAACTGCCCCCGTCGCTCTAGCTGTCGCCTCCCCCGCAGAAGAACCCGGCTGCCCCCCCCCCATGATCACCAGAGCACTGAGGCCAATAGCCAGCACACCGAGTGCTGCCTGGCCCACAGCTTTCTGATTCGCTTCGCTCCGGGCTTCGATTTCCAGCAGGCTTTGCTCTTGCCAGATTAAGTAGCTGGTCTGCATCTCACCATTGAAAGAACGGTAATGATCCTGCAGTCCATCAACAAACAACTGGTCACGGACGCGTATAGCGCGGGTTCGCCGTAACATCGGATCATCTTCGCTGGGAAAACTAACCAGATTTACCGTACGGTCCGTTAGATCAAGGTGCTCGCTGAAGGCTTCCTCGGAAAAACCCGAACCGAAGCGTAATTCAGTCACACGCTGGAGAGATTCGACATCAGCTACTTCGTAGTCCTCGAGCTCGAGGGCAATACGATTGGCAGCCTTGTCGAAGACCGGGTCATAAGGATCGAGCCCTTCATTACGGGTTTTTTCGTAAAACCCAGGATCGACCGTATGCTCGAATGATCGAGAGAACCACCGATCACCCGTGATATCGACTACGTCGATCAGGATTTCGATATCTTCGCCGTTGGATTCAACGATTTTCCCAAGCACATAGAGATCACCCGTAGCGTTCTGGTCGGGCGTTACACGCACGGCACCAAAAGCACCTGTGTCTTCCAGTGCCTCTTTCAGTTTTACGGCGAAGCGAACGGCCTCAGCGCGACGCAATTCCGGCCAGACACCGTCTTCTTTATAGTCTTCGCCTTTCTCCGAAAGGCCGGGGTCGAAGACGGGGATTATAACATCAAGTTTCGGCTTTGCCGGATCGACCAGCGCCGTGCCTGACTTATCAAACAACGAAGACAATAGCGGCCCTACATTTGTGCCCCTATTACCCCCATCTCCACTGCCCGTTCCAGCATGATTCGTAACACAACCCGTAAGGGCAAGACAAAAGCAGACCGTGTAAACGGCCATTTTCTTCATCAACACGCGCATCGTTGTCTCTCTCCTTTCACCACCGCCACTAGACCGGTGGCAGCCCCTTATATTTCCGGTATTCGTTCCACAACTTTTTCTGCAGCTCCGGGTCCGTCTCGTTTATGGCAGCCTGCCGAATTTGCGCCTCAAGAATACTATCGTTATCCGACGGCAGTATATCATCCGGTAGCTTGCCATTTGCCAGCACACTTAATCCGTCTGACGGCGCAGACACGCTATCTTGCGGGCCATCAGGCTGCTGCATCGGTTCTTCATCTCCAGCCAAATCACCTGACGCAACGGACGAAGGCCCAGCCGGTAAATTCTCCGCCGCTACATCCCCCTGCGCGCCCGATACCTCCATTTGAAACTGGTTTTTGGATTCCCTAAACTTACTCAAAGAACGTGAAAAAGCCTGATCCATACGTCGGATTTTCTCTTCCAACGTCAGACCAGCATCTTCGGTTTCCAATTCTCGTTCGGATTCCATCATGACCCCGGCCTTTGCTTCAGCCTCATC
>JAPKDV010000073.1 GCA_028822385.1 Alphaproteobacteria bacterium | reverse complement strand
TTCTGTTTTGTGGAGATCTCGTGGGCCGCGCGGGCCGAGATGTGGTGCTCAAGCATCTGCCCGAGCTGCGTAAAGGCATGCGACTCGATTTCGTTGTAGTGAATGCAGAGAACGCTGCACACGGATTTGGCCTGACGGGCAAAATCTGTGACGCGCTGTTCGAGGCGGGTGCGGATGCGATCACCACGGGCAATCATGTCTGGGACCAGAGAGAGATCGTGTCCTATATCGATGCTGAGCCTCGGGTGTTGCGCCCGCTCAACTATTCGGTCGGCACCCCGGGGAAGGGTGCTTCGGTCGTCAAAGCGCGGGACGGACGTTCAGTTTTAGTGGTCAATGTTATGTGCCGGCTGTTCATGGAGTTGCTCGACGACCCGTTCGTCGCGCTCGACAACGTACTCAAACAGCATCCCTTGGGCGCGACGGTGGATGCAGCGCTGATCGATATTCACGGGGAAGCCACTTCGGAAAAGGCTGCACTGGCGCATATCGCCGATGGCCGCGCGAGCATGGTCGTTGGAACCCACACGCATATACCGACAGCGGACGCGCAGGTTTTGCCCGGCGGCACTGCGTTTCAGTCGGATGCGGGAATGTGTGGTGACTATGATTCCGTGATAGGCATGAAAAAGGACATTGCCGTGGCGCGCTTTCGCAGCAAGCTGGTGTCGGAGCGTTTGTCACCCGCCACCGGTCCGGCGACCCTGTGCGCCATGTATGTTGAGACGGATGACAAGACGGGTCTGGCGACACGGGCTGCACCTTTGGTTCTGGGCGGCAGATTGCGTCCGGCATGGCCAGATTTTCTGCCGCCGCTTAGTGGCAGGGCATAGCCGTTGCACGCTGTCCTGATTTCAGGGGTTCTCGACGCGGGCGAAAATCCGCTAAACCCTTAGAGATAGGTGTCGAACGCTCGTGGATTGTGCTGTTCGCTCTGATTTTGCGTATTCAAGTGTTTCTCACAACGCCGGAGAGCGGGCATGGCAGGCCATTCCCAATTTAAGAACATCATGCACCGCAAGGGTGCTCAGGATGCCAAGCGAGCGAAAGTCTTCGCCAAGCTTGCGCGAGAGATTGAGGTTGCGGCGCGCAGCAGTCCGGACCCCGACCAGAATCCGCGCTTGCGTACAGCTATTGTAGCAGCGCGCGGCATGAATATGCCGAATGATCGCATCAAGCGAGCGGTCGATAAGGCATCGGGCGGTGGGGACGCCGACAATTATGAAGAGGTTCGCTACGAAGGCTATGGCCCCGGTGGCGTTGCTGTGATTGTAGAGACCCTGACTGACAACCGAAACCGGACGGCGTCCGAGGTCCGTTCAGCATTTGCCAAGCATGGTGGCAATCTGGGTGAGACCAATAGTGTTGCGTTCATGTTCGACCAGATCGGCGAGGTGATCTATCCAGCCGACAAGGCCAGCGTGGACGAGATGTTTGAAGCAGCACTCGAAGCGGGTGCGTCGGATGTAGAGAGTATTGGAAACACCCATGAAATTATCTGCGCGACGGAAGATTTCGGACAGGTTGCAGAAGCACTGGACGCGAAGTTTGGGGCCGCTGAAATAGCCGGACTCAACTGGAAGCCGCAGACAACCGTCGATCTGACAGCCGACACAGCGCGTACGGTTTTGAAGCTGATCGACGTTCTCGATGACAATGATGACGTGCAGCGTGTGGCGACGAACTTCGAAGTCAGCGACGATGTTATGGCCGAGCTTACAGACTGACATGCTGGCGAGATCCATCGGAAGCGGAATCTGATTATGCGGCTGTTGGGCGTCGATCCGGGTCTGCGGTTTACCGGCTGGGGTGTTGTCGATGCAGAGGGCAATCGTCTGCGCCATGTGGCAAACGGCGTCATCAAGTCGGGAACCGGTGAACTAGCCATTCGGCTCAAGCGTCTGCATGACGGTCTTATGGAGGTGGTGGAGACCTATCGTCCCGACGGTGCGGCCGTTGAGGAAACCTTCGTGAACCGGGATGGGCAATCGACTCTGAAACTTGGCCAGGCTCGTGGTATCGCCATGCTGGTGCCGGCCTTGGCTAATGTCCCTGTGGCTGAATATGCCGCGAACTCGGTCAAAAAGTCTGTTGTTGGATACGGCCATGCAGACAAAACCCAGATTGGACACATGATTGGCGTGCTGTTGCCGGGCGCGACCGTCGACTCCCCGGATGCAGCCGACGCGCTCGCTATCGCGATCTGTCATGCGCACCACATCACAGCACGACAGATTGTTGAGGTGGCACAATGATCGCCCGGCTCAAAGGTCTGCTTGAAGAAATTGGTCCTGACTGGGTGGTGGTCGACGTGTCGGGCGTCGGCTATCTTGTGTATTGCCCTGGGCGCGTGATCGGAAATCTGCCGAGCTTGGGAGAGGCGGTCGCGCTCCATATCGAGACCCATGTGCGAGAAGACCACATTCATCTATACGGGTTCGCGAACGCGCGTGAGCGCGAGACCTTCCGCATGTTGACCAGAGTGCAGGGTGTGGGCGCCAAGGTCGGTCTCGCTATTCTTGGTGCCTTGAGTGTGGATGAGCTGACCACCGCGATTGTGGCGCAGGACAAGGCTATGTTGTCCCGCCCAGACGGCGTAGGCCCGCGGCTTGCAGCACGCCTGATGACGGAATTAAAAGACAAGATTGTGGGTCTCGGTGGCGCGTTCGCGCCCCAGGCCATGCCGGCGGTACCCTCGGGGGGTAAGGCGTCTAATTCTGATGCCGAGACGGGTGACGGGGTCACCACCGATGCTATCTCCGCTTTGGTTAACCTTGGATATGGTCGCGCCGAGGCGTTTGGTGCGGTCAGCCGTGTTGTGCAATCCGAAGGTGTGGATATCGGACTGAATGCGCTGATTCCTGCCGCGCTCAAGGAGCTCGGTCAATGAGTGAGCTAACCACAGAGAATGCCAACGAACGTATTGTTGATCCTGCGGCACAGGGCGACGACCGCGTTGATGTAACATTGCGCCCTGAAGAGCTTGATGCCTTTATCGGGCAGCCTGCCGTTCGTGAGAACTTATCGGTGTTCATCGCTGCCGCCCGAACCCGCGGGGAAGCGTTGGATCATGTGCTGTTTCACGGGCCGCCGGGATTGGGCAAAACCACACTTGCTCGGATTGTGGCCCAGGAGCTGGGTGTTGGCTTTCGTGCGACGTCGGGGCCCGTCATTACCAAAGCGGGAGACCTTGCGGCCGTTCTGACGAACTTGCAGCCGCGAGATGTTCTGTTTGTTGATGAAATTCACCGACTGAACCCCGCAGTAGAGGAAATCCTCTATCCCGCGATGGAGGATGGTGAGCTCGATCTCATTATTGGCGAAGGACCGGCTGCGCGTTCAGTACGCATCGAGTTACCGCCGTTTACGCTTGTGGGTGCGACCACCCGGCTTGGTCTGCTGACCACCCCTTTGCGGGAGAGGTTCGGGATTAACTTGCGGCTGGAGTTCTATTCGGCTGAGGACTTAACGACCATTGTGCGTCGTGGTGCGCGTCTTTTCGAGCTGGACATAACCGAGGATGGAGCGACAGAGATTGCGCGTCGTGCGCGTGGCACTCCGCGTATCGCGGGTCGCCTGCTGCGACGTGTCCGTGATTTTGCGCTTGTTGAAAACAGCTTTCCGGTTGATCGGCGTGTTGCTGATGGCGCGCTTTCACGTCTGGATGTTGATGATCGTGGTCTCGACACCATGGACCGGCGTTACCTGCATCACATTGCCGAAGTTCATCTGGGTGGTCCTGTTGGGATCGATACCCTTGCGGCGGCGCTTTCAGAGGAACGCGATACACTGGAAGATGTTGTCGAACCGTTTTTGATCCAGCAGGGATTTATCCAACGCACACCGCGCGGACGTATGCTTACGCCGACGGCTTATGGCCATATTGGTCTCGACGCACCGATGCGAGCCGTCGAACAGGGTGATCTACTCAATAGCCATACAGTTGCCACAAATGTATCCGATGATTTCATTCATGAAGATGGCGATGAATGCTAATTTTGAAGCTCGGTGTTGCTCCAGCGGGTGGTTCGAGGGTACGTGCCATGTGTTTCCTGTGCGCGTTTACTACGAGGACACGGACGCGGCAGGCATTGTTTACTACGCCAACTATCTGAAGTTGGCCGAACGAGCGCGGACTGAAATGATGAGATGCCTGGGTACCGAGCATCAGAGCCTGATTGGCGAAGCGGGAATCGCTTTTGTCGTGCGCAGCTGTAATGCGGAATATCTGCAGCCGGCGCGGCTCGATGAGGAGCTTTTAGTGCGCACGCAGATTCGCGAATTGCGCGGCGCGAGCATGCGTATGTCGCAGAACGTCGTCCGACAAGAGATGGACGGTGCGGAAACAAAGCTTGTAGATCTGGCAATCCGGCTGGCTTGCATGAATGGTGATTTGAAGCCAGCCCGGCTCCCAGGATCAGTGCGGAAGTTGCTGGGCGGTCTGGCTGAGGAACGATAAAGTGACACGTATTCCTTGGCGTACAAATTGCCTCGGGGGAGGCAACTCCGAACACTAATAAGAGAGGCTGTTTTTTCAATGGAATCAAACATCGTCGAAGCGGTTGCCGTAGCTGGTGGCGTGGGGATAGCCGATTTTTCGGTATGGGGGTTGTTCCAGCGTTCCGACTTGGTCATCAAGTTCACCATGATCATTCTGTTTGTTGCTTCCTTCTGGTCGTGGACGATCATCATCGACAAGTGGCTGAAACTTCGGCGTCTCGCCGGGGATGCTGAGAGGTTCGAAGAGAACTTCTGGTCTGGAGGATCGCTTGATGAGCTCTATGAACGCCTTGGTGCGCGCCCGGGTGACCCTATGGCCGCGGTCTTTGCGTCTGCAATGTCTGAGTGGCGACGAAGTTCAGCACGCGGCTTGGCCACAACGGATGAACTGCGCGCCAACTTGCGTGAGCGCATTGAGCGGGTCATGGAGGTTTCGCTCACCCGCGAGATGGAGCGGATTGAGCGTTACATGGTCTTCTTGGCGTCAGCGGGTGCAACAGCACCATTTATTGGTCTGTTTGGAACGGTCTGGGGCATCATGAACAGCTTTCAGGCGATCGCCGTTGCTAAGGATACCAATCTTGCTGTTGTTGCACCGGGGCTCGCCGAAGCGCTGTTCACGACAGCGATGGGCCTGATTGTCGCGATACCAGCTGTGGCGGCTTACAACAAGTTCAGCACGGATATGACCCGCTATTCGCAGCGGCTTGAAGGTTTCGCGGCAGAGTTTAGCGCGATCCTGTCGCGCCAGCTTGAGGAGACAAAGTAAGTCATGGCGTCATCCGAAGGCATGCGGTTACGCCGACGTCTGCGTGGTCGTCCGATGACAGAGATCAACGTCGCGCCCTTTGTGGATGTGATGCTGGTTCTGGTCGTGATCTTCATGATTGCAGCTCCGTTGCTGACGGTCGGTGTGCCGGTGAATCTTCCTAAGGCGTCGGTCGAACCACTGAATGAAGAGAAGGAACCGCTGATCATCACACTCGACGCAGAGGGCCGGGTTTATCTTCAGGAATCCGAGATTTCCCAAGACGTTTTGATTCCTCGTCTCGTGGCGGTGTCCGAAGCAAATCCAGATTTGCGGGTGTTCGTGCGTGGTGACCGGGCGATCAATTACGGGCGTGTCATGGAGATTATGGGGCTGGTGTCAGAAGCCGGGTTCTCGAAGGTCGCATTGATTGCCGAAATCCCGCCCCCCGGCGAATCGAAGAACTGAGCGGAGGCACCGTTAATCGATCATGCGCGCGGCGTTGGCATATTTTAAAGCAAGCGGGTTCACGTCTGCAGGTGTGCATATCGCGGTCGTTGTGTTTGCGCAGTTCGGATTGCCGTTTTTGTTAACTGCACCGCCAGTAACAGCCACAGTTATCCCGGTTGATGTGGTGCGCCTCGACGATGTGACGCGTCCGCCACCAGCTGCCACACCAAAGCCTGAACCCGAAACAACGAGGGCAGCCGCGCCGACACCACCACCACGCCCTCCTCAGCCGGTGCCCAAACCGCCGCAATTAGAGCCGGCTCTGCCGATGGCACAACCGGAACCCCCAAAGCCGGATCCAACTCCACAGATATCGAAGGCTCAACCCAAGGCGAAACCGATACCGCCGAAGCCCAGGCGTGATTTTTCTTCGGTTCTCAAGGATCTGGCCGCGAACAAAAAACCGCGCAAGGCACCCGAGCGGTCCCGAAAGCCTGAATCGGTTACTCAAAAAGGTGAAGAAGCCCCACAGCAGTCGCAAGTCTCTGAACTGGCGGCGATCCGAGAACTGGACCGCCTTGGAAATCTGATCCGTGGCCAGGTCAGCCGTTGCTGGAACCCGCCGTCAGGTACACGTGACGCGGACACGCTACAGGTGTCATTAGAGATTTCCGTCGACCCGAAAGGGAACGTTACAAGTGTTTCCATCGTAGATGATACTCGTATGACGGTTGACCGGCCTTTTCAATCGGCTGCAGAATCCGCACGGCGTGCCGTTCTGAAATGTGCGCCGCTGAAGCTGCCTATAGATCAGTATGAAATCTGGAAAGAAATCAAATTTAACTTCGACCCGAGCAAGATGCTGAGCTAATCATGAACTATAAATTCAAACTCCCAAGATTGTTTTCTGCCGTTCTTGCAGCTTTCACAATCACAGTAATAATTTCGGCTCAGGTGCGGGCGGAAATTACGGTCGATATCACCCAGGGCAATGTCGAGCCGCTTCCCATTGCGGTCCCCGATTTTGTTTTTAAGAGTGACAGTGACGCGGAACGCCGCTTCAGCACCGATATGGCAGAGGTTGTAGCTGCGGACCTAGAACGCTCGGGATTGTTTAAGCCGATCGACAAGCTAGCCTTTATTAGCCAGCCCGATGGCCCTGCCGTCACCCCGCGATTTAACAACTGGAAGCCGTTGAACGCGCAAGCGCTTGTTGTGGGTGAGGTGGGTATTGACAAGAATGGCGCTTTGCGAGTGTCGTTTCGGCTCTGGGATGTGTTTTCCGAAGATCAGATGACCGGTCTCACCTTAACCACCACCCAGGCGAACTGGCGACGGGTTGCCCATATTATTGCGGACAAGATCTATGAACGGGTGACAGGCGAGGTCGGTTATTTTGACACGCGGATTGTTTATATCGCGGAAAGTGGGCCGCCTGAAAAACGCGTAAAACGCCTGTCGATCATGGATCAGGATGGCGCCAATCACCGCTTTCTCACGGACGGTCGGACCCTAGTACTGACGCCGCGGTTCTCTCCAGCACAACAAGAAATCACCTATCTGGCCTATTTCAACAATCAGCCGCGAGTCTACCTGTTTAATATTGATACGGGGGAGCAAGAGCTCCTCGGTGATTTCCCGGGTATGACCTTTGCCCCCCGCTTTTCGCCCGATGGCAATAGCGTGGTGATGAGTTTCGCCGAAAACGGGAACTCCGATATTTATGTTATGGATTTACGGACCCGCAAAAGACGGCAACTTACGGACAGCGCGTCGATTGACACCGGCCCGTCCTATTCACCCGATGGACGCCGAGTTGTGTTTGAATCTGATCGTGGTGGCAGCCAGCAACTCTACGTGATGAGCGACAACGGTGCCGGACAGAAGAGAATCAGCTTTGGCGAGGGCCGTTACGCCACCCCGGTCTGGTCACCACGTGGAGACCTGATTGCCTTCACAAAGATTTTTCGCGGTAAGTTTCATATTGGCATTATGCGCCCCGACGGATCGGGTGAACGGCTTTTGACTCGTGGGTTTCTGGTCGAAGGACCGACCTGGGCGCCGAACGGGCGCGTGTTGATGTATTTCCGTCAGGAACGCAGCGATGAGAGGGGCCGCGGTGGCATGCCGCGCCTGTTTTCAATTGATCTGACGGGCTTTAACGAGCGAGAGATTGGCACGCCGGTCGGTGGGTCTGACCCTGCTTGGTCACCAGGACCTCTAATACAATAGTCGGAAATATTGCGAAAGTGGCTGAAAATACTCGCTAAATCGTGTCAAATGAGGCTTTCAAATGCTTGATTCGAGAATATTCGGCGACTATAGTATTGTGGTCCTGCAAGCAACTTTGTGTAAATTTGCTTGATGGTTGCGCTATAAACCGGGAAATGCCCGATAATGCACGGTGAGTGGGCTATCCACTCACCTGAATTCTGTCACGAGCGGCAATTCTTGTGATTAATAAGGCTTAAGGAGTCCTCCATGCGAATTTCTATACCCATCCTTGTTGCCGCAGCCTTTGCACTTGCGGCATGTTCCACGACTGGTGACAACAGCGGCTCGAGTCAGTCGACATCGAGCGGGAAATCCGAGGTTGCTGCGGCGCCGGCAGGTTCGAAGCCGGGCTCCCAGATGGATCTTTCGATCAATGTTGGCGATCGTGTCCTCTTCGATTTCAATAGTTCTGCTCTTAGCCGCGAATCGGTTACGACCGTCACTCGCTGGGCTGCTTGGCTGAAAACCTATCCGGCCAACAGCGTGGTTATTGAAGGCCATGCTGATGAGCGCGGCACGCGCGAATACAACCTCGCGCTGGGTGAACGTCGCGCAGATTCTGCCCGTGACTATCTCGTCTCTCTCGGCGTTGACGCAGGCCGCGTCAAGGTCGTGAGCTTTGGCAAGGAACGTCCGGCTATTGCGGGTTCTAACGGGAATGCATGGGCTCAGAATCGCCGTGCGGCACTGGTTCTCGCCAAGTAAGCTCCTCGCCATCAAGATGAACGCGCCCCGGGAAACCCGGGGCGTTTTCGTTTTATACAGGGCGTGCCTTAGTTTTGCCCAAAACTCGGGTGAGTTTGTGAAGAAACTGGTGCTGTGGTTTTAGCCGGGCCGACTGGGAATCTGAGGAAAATCTCGATCATGATGACCAATCACAAACGTCTTTTAGTTGCCTTGGTGCTGCCTGCGCTCTTGTTTTCAGCTACCGCGCAGGCACAGTCACGTGAACGCGATCTTTCGGGTACCGTTGAGCGCCTAGGGCGCCAGCTTCAGACATTAGAGCGCACGGTCTATCGCGATGCACCAGCGCCGTCGGTTAGTTTGTCTTCAGTTGGTGTAAGTCCGCCGCCGTCAGCGCTGTCAGATCTTCAGATCACGTCGAATTCTCTTGAAGAGCAGCAGCGTCGCCTGACCGGCCAGATTGAAAAACTGGAATTCCAGGTTCGCCAGTTGAATGAACGGATGGACCGGCTGGTAGGGGATGTCGATTTTCGTCTGCGCGAACTGGAAGACGTGAAGGGTGTGTCTCAGGCCTCGCGTGGGGGTGGGAATCCGGTTGCGCCGACGGTTCCACAATCACCGGGCGAGGTGACGGTGCGGGTGGAAACCGGCAGCGGGTCGAAAGTGTTCGGTACCCTAACTGAAAGCGAGCTCCAGGCCGCTGGGGTCAAGCCGTCTGGTTCTGAGCAAAACGCGGCCGTACCGGCTGTGACCGTTGCAACGCCCTTAGCGTTGCCGGCCGGTAGCACTCAGGACCAGTATAGCTACGCACGCCAGTTCCTGCTGAAGCGCGATTTTGACAATGCGGAGAAGGCGCTTTCGGCCTTTGTGACGGCGAACCCGGAAGATCCGCTGGCGGGCAATGCGCAGTATTGGCTTGGTGAAACCTTCTATGTTCGCGGTGATTACCAGACGGCTGCGCGGATATTCGCCGAGGGTTTTCAACGATATCCGGGTAGTGCGAAAGCTCCGGATAATCTGTTGAAGCTGGGCATGTCGCTGTCTCAGCTCGATCAGAAAAATGATGCCTGTGTAACGCTGAAGAAGCTTCGGGAGGAGTATCCGCTGGCCCCCAATAGCATCATCCAGCGCGCTGAACGAGAAATCGGCCGCCTGCAGTGCGGCTAGTCGCTGCGACCAGATCTGAGCGATCTGCGCCGGCCACGAAACCGATTCAAGCATCCGAGTTTGCGGGCTGGATGGCGCAGCTGGGCCCCTTTGAGACTGCACCGCATATCGCTGTTGCTGTTTCAGGCGGCCGGGACAGCATGGCGCTGGTGCTTCTTGTGGCGCAATGGGTTCAGGCACGGAACGGGTCCGTACTCGCGCTGACGGTAGATCATGGCCTGCGGACAGACTCCTGCGAGGAAGCCCGCCGTGTCGCTTCGTGGATGAAGGGCCGTGGCATTCCCCACAAAATTTTGTCATGGGACTGTCCGGTCCATGGGGCAGGGCTCGAGGCCGCGGCTCGTGCGGCGCGCTATCAATTGCTTGAAAATTTGAGCCGCGAGATGGGAATTCTGCATCTTTGTGTGGGTCATCATCGGGGTGATCAGGCCGAAACTCGCGAAATGCGTCGGGCTCGCAACAGCGGCGTGATTGGTCTGGCGGGGATGGCTGCTGTGCGTGAGATGTCACATGCTCGTGTGTTGCGCCCCTTGCTGACGGTGCCACGAGATCGAATTACCGCGACACTGCGGGATAGGGGGCAAGACTGGGTCGAGGATCTCTCCAATTATGACCCTCGGTTTGAGCGTGCACGTCTGCGCGTGAATGGGACGCCCACCCCGTTCAAAGATTGGCTCGCCGGGCCGGGGAAGCGCCGGGTCGAACATGAAGGTGCGGTGGCAGCACTGGCCGCTCGATCTGTCTGTGTTGATCCAGCCGGGTTTGTGACCATCGAGCTTACTAGTTTTCGTTCCGGTGATCCGCATGTGTCCAAAAGCTTACTTGCCAATGTCATAACCTGCGTGTCCGGGGGTATCTATCCCCCACGTGGCGCCCGGCTATTGCGGATGTGGGACCTTCTGGCTGAAGAAGATATCGCGCAGACCCGGACCTTGGGCGGGTGTGTGGTGCGGCCCGCAGGTCAGGGGTATCTTCGGGTCACGCGCGAAATTGCAGCAATTACTGCTACGCAATCAGTAGCAGCACGATCAATGTTCTGGGATGGTCGTTTCCGTGTCGTCGTCAACGTCCCTAATGCGTCGCAATTTCGCATTGATGCGTTGGGGAAAGCCGATGCCAAACACCCTGACGGGACCGGACATGATGATTACGCGCGCCTTGCGTGCGATGTACGCGCGGGGCTGCCCGCACTTTACAAAGGTGAATATTTAGCCGCGCGTCCAGAGTTCTCTGACAGCACATCCAGTTCTCCTCCCCTTTTGGTACAATTTTCGCCTCAAAAACCCCTCGCAGGTGCTGTTTTTGGTAACGTCTGATTATTTTAAAGATCGCATTATCGGGATGATTTACGCATTGCCCTTGGCTCTCTGGCGCACCATGTTAGGTATAGAGCTGAATACAATATAAACGTAGTCGTCGCGGCTTCCGCAGATATTCCTGTTTGATAGTTAGCCGTATGGAGAAGGTTGTTGAATAATTTTGGCAGAAATCTGGCGCTGTGGGTGATCATCGGCCTTCTTGTTGTTGCGTTATTCCAGTTGTTCCAAAGCTCCGGCGAGCAGAGCGGGACTCAGGATCTTGCATTCTCTGATTTTGTTGGCCAGGTCGAAAGCGATCAGGTCCAGAGTGTGACCATCCAGGGACGCGAGATCACGGGGACGCTGCGCAACGGCGCGACCTTCAATACCTACACTCCTGATGACCCGAATCTGGTTCAGCGCCTGACCGATCACAACGTTCGGATCACGGCTGCCCCAAAGGCAGAAGTACATCCGCTGCTCGGCATGCTGCTTTCCTGGTTGCCGTTTATCGTCATTGTTGGCGTGTGGGTTTTCTTCATGCGGCAGATGCAGGGCGGCGGCGGTCGCGGCGCGATGGGCTTTGGTAAGTCAAAGGCCAAGCTGATGACCGAGAAGACCGGCCGTGTCACATTTGCAGATGTGGCGGGTGTTG
>JAPKDV010000211.1 GCA_028822385.1 Alphaproteobacteria bacterium | reverse complement strand
ATCGCGTCGGCCGCGGTCGAATGGGCGCCATAGACAAATGTGTCGAGAAACATATCCGCATGCCGGTGACGCGCCAGATGATCCTCCATCCCGTCAACCATAGGAGCAAAAATCAGGCGAGCCGGATCAACGCCTCGATCTAGTGCCGCACGCTCAAGGTTGCGGGTGGTGACCCCTGTATGTTCTCGCAGCCAGAGAACCGACCCCTCAACTTGCATTAGGATGTTCATCCAACAGTCGAAGCTCTTCGGATCTATCTTGGTTGGTGCATTGAACGCGCAAAACACAAATCCGTTCTCGGGCAATCCATGTTCTTCACGCGAGCCGTGCAGTGTCGAAGGCGCTACAAAATTATTCAGGGGCATAAACGACCCAGGCAAATAGGCAACTGCCTCCGAAAAGTGTTCGGCATCCACCTCGGGTAACACTGTCTGGTCGGCCAGCAAAGCATCGTTTAATCCACCCGCCGATCCGCAATAGCCGAGCCACCCCAATTGAAGTGGCGCAGCACGGGCAGCCAGAATTTCAGGCCGAGCTCCGCGTGTGAACCCACCCAGATCGATCAGGATATCGACGCCTGCGTTGCGGATCTGATTTGCGGCATCGGCTGCGGACAATCGTGAAACATCCAAAACCTTATCAACGTTCGCAAAAATCGACTGCTGCACGTCACTTCTATCAGGCGGTGTCAGCGAGATGGCCGAAACCTTGAATGCCTTACGATCGTGATGCCCAAGGATATCTGCACTCAGATAGCCAACGGGATGACTTCCTAAATCAGCTGAGATATATCCGACATGTAATTTGTCGCGCCCCTCGTCTGAATCCGTGACGTTTGTTCGCACTCGAAGGGAATGCGCGCGCTCATCGCTGACACGGTTGAGGCTCGCCTGATCAATCGGAAGAAACAACGCGATCAGTGGCGACAACTCCGAAACAAGCCCACCTTCGCTTTCGATCATGCGTTCAAAATTTGCAATGAATTTAGCGTGGTCCTTCCAGTCGCTGCTGTGCAAATTGCAGAAGAAGAGCTGCGCTGCCGCACGGACAAACCCCTTGTCGAGTTCTAGTGCACACTGAAAGCACGCCGCTGCCGCTTCATAGCGACGTCCATCTGACAGAGTTACTCCCAGACTGTGCTGCACCTGCGGATCATCAGGTGTACTCTCGATTGCGCGCTCCAGTAATCTCGCCGAATCTTTCAATCGTCCAGTATGACGATAAAGATTGCCCAGATTTGCAAGCGCGCGTGCATGCTTCGAATCGACCCTACAAGCCGTCTCAAGATGATGGATTGCATCCTCAAGCTTTCCATCTACTGCGAGCGCGCCTGCTACATTAAAATGCATATTGGGGTCATCAGGTAATATTTCCAAAGCCGCTCGATAATCCGCTATCGCGCCAGCGACATCCCCATAATCCAAAAGGACTTTGGCTCGATTACCCAAAATTCGCGGATCCGACGGAGCAGCATTCGCCGCACGGTCGAGCATTTTCAATGCACCGTCCGCGTGTCCCTGCTGCCCTAACAGAACACCCTTCAGATGCAGCGCCTCGGCATGATCGGGGTTCTGTTCAAGTACCGCGTCATAGACAGAGCCTGCCGTAGCGAGGTCACCCGCACGGTGTTTCTGGACAGCTTCATCAATGATGTTGTCGAGTTTTTGTGTCTGATCAATCATTCACACCTTGTTTCAAAATATAGACCAACGCGCAAGACCGCACGGAATCACTGGACTTTCCCGCAAACCAAGCCCAGTTTCCACGAAGCACAGATTTGTGCACAATTTCACAGCAGACGAGCAATATGAAATTTGAAGACTTGGGTCTCAGTGACCCGTTATTGAGAGCAATTGGCGATGCGGGCTACGAGACCCCCACGCCCATTCAGGCAGAAGCCATTCCCCACCTTCTCATGGGGCGCGATATTGTTGGCATTGCCCAGACAGGCACCGGCAAGACTGCCAGCTTCACGCTTCCGATGATCGAAATTCTGGCGACCGGACGCGCCCGCGCCCGTATGCCGCGATCTCTCATCCTTGAGCCCACCCGCGAACTCGCGGCACAGGTTGCAGAAAACTTCGCGACCTACGGCAAGAATCACAAACTCAATATGGCGCTGCTGATCGGCGGCGTCTCTTTCTCTGACCAGGAAGAAAAGCTTAATCGCGGCGTCGACGTGTTGATCGCAACACCTGGTCGATTGATTGATCATTTTGAGCGCGGCAAGGTTT
>JAPKDV010000210.1 GCA_028822385.1 Alphaproteobacteria bacterium | reverse complement strand
ATTTAGAAGCTCCTCAGGATGTATTCGATCGGTTTTGAGGATAGGAATTATAACAAGGCTTTTCGATCGAAAGTCTGAGTATTGAATCAGACCGTTTGCCTGTGATCCTGCCAAAGATCGCAGACCCCCTATCAATATATGATCGCCTTTTCGAATCTTAGATCGCAAGATCATTCAGATTGTAGTCACGGATAGTGGCCTCAATCGTCTCGGGATCGTAGCGGAATGAATCTTCGCGACCAGCGAAAGGTTGGTAACAGAATCGCGTCTCTTTCGGGTAGTGATTGGCGCGCGCATCGATGCCGAGCGCAATCACGCTGGAGCGTTGATCCACACGTTCCTCATCGTAAATCTCGTCTGCGGTTCGAAACAGGGCACCCTGTGCGCCCAACACTGAGGCACGACGGTTAAACCCGATCGTAATTGACACCCGCATGTCGGGGGAGGTGTTGGCGAACGAGCCGTGCAGGATTTGTCTATTAGCAATCGTCACATCACCGGGCTCACACACCATCGGCACGGCCCCGGGGATTAACTCGGAGCCAGCATTGCTCGCAACCAGGGCTGCAATGTCCACACGGCCCTTGTGCGTGTCAGGTACTACCCACAAGCAATTACGCTCGGTGCATGCGTACAACTGCACCTGAAAATTGAACCCGTGAATACCTTCGTCCCAATTCTGCGATTCCCAATGCGTTGCCCCGTCCTGGTGCCAGGCGACCGATCCGCCCAGGCCGGGCTGTTTAACAAAGGCGACCTCGGTGTACGGCACAAAGTCATCGCCGTTGATTGCTTCGGCTATGGTAAGCAGTTGTGGATGTCCGCAAAGCCGCAGCGCAGACGGCATGGTTTGGCAAACGCCGGTCAGCACGTGCACAACCTCTTCGGGTGCGTTCTTGCCCGGTGCAGGCTGCGTCATTTGTGCAGGGTGTCGGCCATCGAACACATCGGTGCCACCCCAGGGGTCAGAGAGTGGTTTGATTAGGATATAAGGATCCACCGCAAATTGCCGGCCATAGGCCGCACGGCCCTGTGCGTCGATGTTTGCGCCTTTACGTACCGGTGCGCCTTGTATCACCTTATCGGCATCCGCGCGCAGCGCCGTCAGCTCATCGGCACCGATCATATTTTCGAATACATAGAACCCGTGCTTCCAATAGGCAGCGAGAATGTCCGGATGCAATGCTCCGTCTGCTGAAAATCTCAGCGGTCCTCGAGTACCCAGCTGATCAACCCGCCGTTTACCTTCGCGCACGTAACCGCTCATGGCTTCGGCATGCTCTGCCGCACTTAGCATGCGGTCAGTGTTTTCGGACGCATGTTTCATTTCAATCTCCTGCTACTAGTCTAGCGACTTCCCCATCAACAACAGCTGGCCGTCATAACGGATCAACGGATGAGTGACCACGGGTTGTCGGCCCAACGCTTCATAGCCCATGCTCTTATACAGCGTTACCGCCGGGCTGTTTCGCTCAAAGACATGCAGACTCATACTGTTAAGCGCCTTTGTCCTCGCAATCGCCTCTGCCTCTTGCATCAGCTGACGCCCATAGCCTCGGCCGCGTTGGTTGGAATAAAAACCCACGGAGCTAACGTAGTAGCTACCGGACGGCGGTGGAAGTTCCATGAAGGGTCGCACCAGATGAAACCGGTCCGCCCGTGCAAGCGGGTCTCCAGGATCTTGCGTACTGGCATCAAACGGATAGCCATGCAGCCCCCCTACAGCTTCACCTTTCGCTTCAAAAATCTGGCAATTGCGGTAAGAGGATGTGGCATTCAGCCGAGAAAACAAGTGCTCGACGATGTGACTGGTCTCCCTACCAGGTATCGATCCCTGATACAGCGCTTCAAAGATGCCGCCTGTCGCTTGCAAGCACACATATGCCAAGAGAGGTATATCACTGACTTGCGCATCTCTGATTTGTACTGACGTCAACCTACACCCTTTTAGTTCTAGAGAGACTAACGCATTACTAGTAGAAAACCCAATATGTCGCAAGCCCCACGACCTAAGTGCTTTCGCCGAGCTTTACGCGGACTCCTTCCGGCGACTCAATGGAATTAATCATCCGCCGTAGCACCATTGCGCAGGAGCTGACTATGAGCCTTGCCCTCACTAGGCAGCACATAGCAGGAAAGGACGCTGAGCAATCTTGACCCTGGTACCCTCTCCCCAACGCTCCCTTTCTCTGCTAAATTCTTAACAATAGCAACCAGGGAATACGCAATGACAATTATTCACTCCTCGCCCGCTACAGA
>JAPKDV010000209.1 GCA_028822385.1 Alphaproteobacteria bacterium | reverse complement strand
CCCGGCACGTAGTCGAGTTCCTTTGACTTACCACCCAGAAACTCAAATCGTAATTTTCCTTCCGAGAGCTGGATCGGCATGTAGTCTCGGTCATGCAGGTGCCAGCCGGTCTGCTCGCCGGGCTTGAACACCCAATGGGTCACGACCATTGAATCGTCTTCCATCAGCACCCTGTGTGCGGCGATGTCTCGTTCGGCGGCAACTTCGGCCGTTTTCTCCTTCAGCATTGTCGACATAAATTTGCTCCCGTTTGTGACGTTGGCAACATTGTCAGAGCGTTCGCGCCATCCAGTCAATCATCATAGTGCGATATTTAAAGCAATAGTTGTGGCAGCAGTGGACACCATTTTCCTCAATGAACAGCTCTGCCTTATCACCAAGAGCCTCGGCAATTCGCTCAGCTTGAGTGTAGTGGAAGATGCCATCCCGCTTACCGTGCACTACCAAAGTCGGGCAAGCTACGTCGCCGATGTAGTCTTTTAGCGTGGCTGAACCCACTTTGGCGCGCGCGGATTCCATGGTCTTGCAACCAGTCGCCCAGAGAAAGCCACCAAGGATGGTTTTGGGCATGCTGTCCCAGTCACCCAGATCAGAGGCACCGCCAAAAACCGCCAGCGCCTTGATGCGTAGCTCCAGAGCTACCGCGCGTGGGATGTAGTACCCACCCAGGCTGCGTCCCAGCATCCCGATGCGATCACCGTCTATTTCCGGTCGTACCGCGATAGCTTTAAAAACCGTCACGACGGAGGTTTCATATCCCTCTTCCAGCGGCGCACGCGGACGCACCTCCCCTTGCCCCGGCCCATCGAAGGCGAAGCTGACAAGTCCACGACGCGCGCACATGTCTGACAGGGTGATGAAGTCTTTTTTGGTCGCATCGAGACCCGGCACAAGAATCACACAGGCAAAAGGACCTTCCCTGTGGAGCGGCAGACGCAAATAGCCCGGCAAGATCACGCCGTTGTGGTCTATCTCTATACGTTCGGCTGGCGGCACCAGATACGGCGCAGCCTCACGAAATGCAGCTTCCTTACGACGCTACAGATCGCGTTTAATATCCGGCATATGGTTGGCCACCACCTGACCCACGTGAAAGCAGAGACTTGCGCGAACAAAGGCTTCACCTGCTGTGATAACTGCACCATCTGCAAGACGCAGTTGTGCCGGTGCGAGATAAGTCTCGCCCATGGTTTCTCAGGCGCCCGGCCAGTCGTCCCAGCTCGTAACCTACGGTCGGACTGTCTGAACATCGTTGACGTCCATACCATCAGCCACGAGACGCGGGATCCAGTATTCAAAGACTTCATTGTCAAAATCTTTACGTTCGTAGGAACCCATCATCGGAACAACCCATGCAAATGGAATCGAAATCGACCATGGAAACTTGATTATAATATATCTAGAAAAATGGTGCCCGGGGGCGGATTCGAACCACCGACACCGCGATTTTCAGTCGCGTGCTCTACCAGCTGAGCTACCCGGGCACATGGGTAGTTTCAAGGCGCGGATATACGGAAATTCGCGCGTCCTGTCCAGCACCCGAGCTGGGTTTTGACCTATTCGTCTTCCGCATCGCTCAGACCACCTTCATAGACGGTCGGTGCTTCGTCTGTAGGAATGCGGTAATTGCCGCCGAGCCAGCGTGACAAATCGACATTTGCGCAGCGTTCCGAACAGAACGGGCGGTGTTTTTCATGCGCGGGCTTGGCGCAAATCGGACAGGGATTGCTCATAGCGTCTTCAGATCGTCGTCCTCTAAGCACCAGAACCTAGCATGACCTCGAATCGGTCATAGCGCCACTCCGTTTCACGCATGAGTACAAGCTGGCCCACATGCTGGCTCGCATCATGCAGCGCAGCCTTCAGTGGTCCCTCGAGAAGGTCAGCGACCCCAGACGCCACCGCGAGACGATACCCGCCCGCAGGCGTTGCTGCGGCAGTGCTAATGACCTTGCGCAAGGCCTCCAGCGCGACGGCTTCAATGGCGGGCAACGGGCTCACAAAAGGCCCCTGCAGGCGTTCAGCCAATGATGATCCCATACGCGTTCGCGTGACCTCGATTAGGCCGAGATTGGTCATGCCTAGTACATGGCACGAACCGGGATCGCCTTTGAGGGTTTCGCGCAAACGTACCAGCACCCGGTTCCGGTCATCTCCTGACCCCATTTTTAGAGCGTCGATCACTATCGCGCCGGCAATGTTACGCAGACGAAGTTGTCGCGCGATGGCGGGCATCGCCTTGGAGTTGACGTCGCGCGGGCCACGTCCCGCTTTCCCTAC
>JAPKDV010000208.1 GCA_028822385.1 Alphaproteobacteria bacterium | reverse complement strand
CGATGGTCGCATCAAGGGTTGCGAACGGGCTGATCATCTCCGGGTCGAAGGCAACAGTCCCTACACCACTCGCCAGCTTATGTGGCCAGGATGGGTCCCCAAGGGCGCCACGCGCCATCGCAATGAGGTCTGCTTCACCCGTCGCGAGAATTCGCTCAGCATTTTCCGGCACTTCGAGCTTGCCACAAGCGATGACGGGGATTTTGGCGAATTTACGCGCCAAACCCGCCAGCGTGTGCCCACTGTCGAATTCTTCTCCAAGTCCCTGATGAGTGCTTACATGGAGAAAATCCGCACCAGCCGAAGCGAGCGCGACAAAGATCGCACGCGCGTCATCCATGCCGCCGGACCATTTGTGATTGAAATCGCTCGAGCGACTCTGTGACATCCGCATGCCAGCAAGCCCTTGGCCTGCCACGCCATTTACCACAGCAGCCATGATCTCAAGATGGAAACGCATTCGGTTCTCCAGAGATCCACCATATTCATCCGTGCGGGTGTTAGTTTCCGGCGTCAGAAACTGCACGGGCAGATAACCATTGGCACCATGAATTTCGACCCCGTCAAAGCCAGCCTCCATGGCATTGGCACCAGCCGTTCCAAAGGAACCTACAACAGCCATGATTTCTTCTAGTATCATTTCACGCGGCATCCGGAACGGACCATCACCATAGTAACGTGCGGCCATACCACCCGCAGGCTGGACAGCAGAGGGGGCTATTGATTCATCGGTGTAACGATTGTCCTGAACGAGCGCGCCTGCATGCATGAGCTGCAGGACAATGCGCCCACCCGCCTCGTGCACCGCTTCGACGACCACTCGCCACCCATCAACCTGAGCTGGTGTCACAATTCCTGGCTGATCCCGATAACCTTGGCTTTGCGCCAAATCAATGTAGGTGCCCTCAGTGATTATCAGACCAAAACCACCGCGTGCGAAGGCGCTGTAATGCTCTGCCATCTGCGTCGTCGGAACGCCGTCAGCATCCGCGCTGATCCGCGTCATCGGTGCGACGACAGACCGGTTCGCCAGATCGAGTGAACCCAGTTGGAACGAGGAGAGAATATGCGGCCAGCGGGCTACGCCTGAATTGCTCATCGGATACCTGACTTTCTGCCGCACGAACGCAATCGTAACGGTTGGTTTTTTCTATTCCGTCGCCGTTTATCACAAGCACGCCGTGTGAACACGGTCTACCGATAAGTTTTGGGACTAGCACTTTAACTGACGCACCAACCTGTCACCCCCCAGCGCCAGCAAACCCAGCACCAATCCCCAGAACGCGGAACCGATACCGAACAGAGAGAGACCCGAAGCGGTCGCGGTTATCGTCAGAACAGCGGAGAAGCGTGTCGCCTCAGGTCCCAGAGCCGCACTCAAAGCCCCCATCAAGGGGCCGATCAGGGCAAGCCCCGCGACCGTGACAATCACTCCTACCGGCAGCGCTGCAAATCCAGCCACAACGGACACGCCAATTGCAGCCAACACCAGATAAATACCGCCATAGAACAGTCCAACAATCCAACGCTTCGACGGATCGGGATGGGTATCAGGCCCCGTACAAAGGGCGGCCGTGATCGCTGCCATGGTCGTGGTGTGTGCCCCGAACAAGGCGGTCACGAGCGAAGCCAATCCAGTCGCCGCCAATGCCGAACGCACAGGCGTCACATATCCAACCGTCCGCAACACCGCAAAGCCCGGCAGGTTTTGTGAGGCCATCGAGACCAGAAATAACGGCAAGCCAAGACCGACCAGTGCGGCGGGTTCAAAAACAGGAAAGACGAACTGCCACTCCGTGATCAACACGCCGCCCGCATAGGGTGCGATCTTGCCAAGAATCGCCGCCCAACCGATGCCCGCGACTAAAACCGTGATCACCGCCCAAGTGGCACTGATCAGCCGCACTACTAAAAAGACAGCAAGCAGCGGCAACACCAGCACTGGGTCAGCGGTAGCCTCATCAAACACCGCAACGGAGAACCCGATCAGCACACCGGCCAGCATCGCCGCGGCAATGGCACCGGGAATTCTGGCTATCACACTCGCCAATGGTTTCAGGGCGGCGCTGAGAAGGATCAGGGCAGCTGCCAACATGAACGCACCAACCGCGGCTTCCATGCCATAGGTTGGCACACCTGCCACCGCCGTTGCGGCAATCAGCGCGGCTCCCGGTGTCGACCATGCCGTGACGACCGGCATGCGATGAATGAAAGACAGCGTAGCACTGGTCACAGCAACGGCCAGACACATCGCGCTCACCCATGACGCAGTTTGCGCCGAGCT
>JAPKDV010000207.1 GCA_028822385.1 Alphaproteobacteria bacterium | reverse complement strand
TCTGGTAGAGGTCTCGGGTGTAGTTCCAGAGATTGGGGTAGTCGACCAGGCGGCGGATATTGCACTTAAAGTGGCCGTGATAGACTGAGTCGAAACGTAACAGTGTTGTGAACAGGCGCCAGTCGGCCTCTGTCTGCTGACTTCCGGCCAGATATCGCCGGGTCGACAAATGTCCTTCGAGCCAGTCGAGGGTGTCGAACAATTTGGTCACGGCCGCGTCATAAGCTTCTTGGGACCTTGCAAAGCCGGCCCGATACACGCCGTTGTTGAGCGTGTGATAGATGCGCTCGTTAATGGGATCGATCTCGCTCCTCAGGACTTCAGGGTAGAAATCAAGCTCCGGGTATTTGGCAAACCCGTTGAAGGCGCTGTTGAGCATCCGGATGATTTCAGAGGATTCGTTGTTGACGACGGTGTTACGTTGCAGATCCCACAGAATAGGCACGGTGATGCGACCGCTGAAATTCGCATCTGCATGTTTATAGACTTGGTACAAGTAGTCGGCACCGATCACCGGGTCAGGGACCACGCCTTCTCCATCCGCGAAGTTCCAGCCATGTTCGGCCATGATCCAATGCGCCACGGAAACGGAAATCACATCCTCCAGGCCCTTCAGGGCACGAAAAATCATCGCCCTATGGGCCCAGGGGCAGGCGTGTGAAATGTAGAGGTGATAGCGGCCGTGCTCAGCAGCAAACCCACCTTCACCCGTTGGGCCTGCCGATCCGTCAGCGGTGATCCAGTTACGGAATGACGTGTCCGGACGTTTGAACACACCGTCCTTCCCGTCTGACTTCTGTTCCGTTGCGTGCCAGACGCCGTTGATCATTACACCCATCGTATTCTCTCCTCTATGCACCAGCTGTGCTGTGCTCGACGTTATATTGGCTCACTGAGCCGCATTGTCGAGATGTGCAGGATGATAGATGCTCGACGTCCGAACGCTCCGATCAGTTGGTTAGAAAATTCAATAGGCAATTGAACTATCTATCCCAGCCACCTTGAGGGCGCTCGACTTGTTCCCCGTCGGGCATCCGCGAATGAAGCAGATGCAGTCTGGAGCTGTTCTCATCTAGGCCCGCGAACTTCGGTTCGATAAAAAGTTTCGATGTCCTGCTAGCGTAATAGTTCCCCTAGATATGGTCGTAGTCGAAATTGAGTTCGTGGCTGCCGGGGCTGTATAGTAACGAACGAGATCATCTGAAGGCATTACATTCCTTCTGCTGATGCTAATGTGGGGGCATCATGTGTTCCGATTCCAGTAAATCAGCCGAACCCGGCACTTCTGCTGCGGGTGATCCGCAGGGACTTTTCGACCGGATTGAAAAATCCCGGGAAACTAAACTTTCCGAACGCGTGCCGATCGATTGCGGTCACTTCGACATACGCATCACGCGGGACGGGACGTGGCATTATCGCGGCTCCCCCATCCACCGAAAACCGCTGGTCACGCTGTTTGCATCAGTCCTCAAACGCGATGGTGACGGTCAGTTTTGGCTCCAAACCCCTGCCGAGCGAGGCCGGATTGACGTGGATGACGCACCCTTTACGGCTGTGGAGATTAATGTCGAGAGTGAAGGACCCAATCAGAAAATTATCTTTCGTAACAACCTTGACGAAATCATGACGGCGGGACCGGAGCATCCGATCCGCGTCGCATTTGACGAATTAACCGGGGAGCCGTCTCCGTACGTTCTGGTGCGCGAGGGTCTGGAAGCCTTGCTGACGCGCGCGGTTTACTATGCGCTGGCGGAGCTTGCAGTTGAAAATCGGCAAAGTGGTCAGCTCGGGGTTTGGAGTAAGGGTATGTTCTTCGCACTGGTGCCAGTTAATCGAAATACAGACCTACAAGGATCCTTGATTTGAAGCGCCAACATGTCATTGAGCGGATACAAAAATCCCAGGGTCAGCTGGCACGGCGCAGTGGTATGGGTACAGCGATTAGCCAGATACTCGGCGAAAACCCGGATGTGGATGTGGTCGAAGCCGGGAATCGGCGCGGCGATCACGACCTTAATGATATCAATATGCGTCCGCCGCTGCCGCTAGTCCCGGCAGCTGTGCTGGTGCCGCTGGTGTCCCACCCTGACGGGTTTACGATTCTGCTGACTGAACGTTCTGCGGATATGCGTTCCCATGCTGGCCAAATCAGTTTCCCCGGCGGACGGATTGATCCCGAGGATGCTTCACCCGAACAAGCAGCACTGCGGGAAGCCCATGAGGAGATAGGCATGCCCCATGATGCAGCCGAGATTATAGGGCGGCTGGATACCTATGACGTGCGAACCGGGTTCGCGGTGACACCGGTG
>JAPKDV010000072.1 GCA_028822385.1 Alphaproteobacteria bacterium | reverse complement strand
GGGGTCGATTTAGGTGACTACAGCGATGACGTTCAGAATATCCTGATCGACTTTGCGCAGGCGAAAACTAACGAATTGTCCGTCAAATTCGCCCGCGACATGTTGATCAGAGAGATCGGACAGCGTGCGCGTCTTCTGGGACGCCCTTGGCGCTCGGCTGGTTTTGCGGTTTTGAAGGCTCCCGACGTTCCTTCAGTCCTTCTGGAGTTGGGCTATACCTCTAATCTAAAGGAAGAGAAGCTTCTTCTGTCGAAGTCATACAAAGAGAAGGTTTCGGCCGCGATCGTCCGTGCGGTGGATGCGTATTTTAAATCAATGTAAAATGCGAAACTTTGACCTGGAGAATTTCGCACTAATATTTCCTGCCACAATCATAGCATAATTGAAGGTTATCGCTTTGCGTGGCTCGGGTATGCTGCGCGCCGTAAGTTTGACTAGGGAATTGTATGTTGCGGGTTCTGGGATATCTGACAGGTTGTTTTCTGCTCTGCGGACTGATTGCCGTGGGCGGAGTAATCTGGGTGTTCTGGACCTATGGTCAGGGTTTGCCAGACTACACGCAGCTTGAAGACTATGCGCCGCCAATCACCACGAGGGTACATGCGGGTGATGGAAGCCTGCTTGCCGAATACGCGGTCCAGCGTCGTGTTTTTGTACCGATTTCGGCGATCCCTAAAATGGTAAGGAATGCCTTTTTGGCGGCCGAAGATCAGAATTTCTATTCGCATCCCGGTGTTGATCCGATGGGTGTTGCGCGTGCCATAGTGACCAATATCCGAAATCTGGGTAAAGGACGCCGGCCCGAAGGTGCTTCGACGATCACCCAGCAGGTGGCGCAGAACTTCCTGCTAACGAAGGATGTCTCGATCAAACGGAAAATCCGCGAGGCGATTATATCGTTTCGCATCGAGAGAGCTTTCACAAAAGATCAAATCCTTGAGCTTTATCTTAACGAAATCTATCTCGGGTTTGGCGCTTATGGTGTGGCCTCCGCCAGCTTGAACTATTTTAACAAGCCGCTAAGTGAGCTAGCCCCGGATGAAGCGGCTTTTCTGGCTGCTCTGCCCAAGGGGCCCAACAATTACAACCCTATTACCAAACAGGCAGCTGCTGTGGCACGCCGCAACTATGTCCTTGGCCGGATGGCCGAAGACGGCGTGATTTCGGTGGAATACGCCGGTAGCCTGAGTGAGAGGCCAATTCGTGTGTCCCGTGAGATCAGTACCGCTATCACCGAAGCACCATACTTTGCCGAAGAAGTTCGCCGTGAGTTGGTGGGGCATGTGGGTGAGGACGGTTTGTACAAAAACGGTCTTTCGGTGCGAACAACGCTTGATCCCCGTTTGCAGGTGATCGCGCGCGCGAGCCTACGCGCTGGATTGGTGGCTTATGATCGCCGTCATGGCTGGAGAGGCCCACTCACACGACTGGATGCAGGCACACCGTGGCAGGAATCGCTGGCAAAAATCGCCGTGCCGCCGGGCGGTGGTGACTGGTCGTTGGCAACGGTGATTGCGGTCACTCCCGAACAGGCCGAAATTGGGTTCGTAGATGCTAGCACCGGCGTAATCTCTCTGGCGCAGTTGAAATGGGCGCGCAAATGGCTGAAAGGCGGAAATCGTGGTCCGCAGATCAAATCTGCTGGTCAGGTGCTGGAAATTGGACATGTCGTGTTTGTTTCCCGGAAGACCGAGGATTTAGGCAGTAAGCCATATCCGGGAGCCACCCACCGGCTAGAACAGGTGCCGGCGATCAATGGGGCGATTATTGCCATAGATCCTCATACGGGCAGGGTTCTGGCAATGACAGGCGGTCTCGACTTCGCGCTGAGCGAGTTCAATCGCGCGACTCAGGCTTCGCGTCAGCCTGGGTCGGCCTTCAAGCCGATCGTCTATTTGGCCGGCCTCGACAATGGCTTTACGCCGTCAACACGTATCCTCGATGCACCTTTCGTTATTGACCAAGGAGCGGGGCAGGGCAAATGGAAACCTGCTAACTACACGAAGAAGTTTTATGGTCCAAGCCCAATGCGGCTGGGTATTGAAAAGTCACGAAACCTCATGACGGTGCGCCTAGCGCAAACCATCGGGATGGAAAGTGTGGCCGTGCAAGCAGAGCGATTGGGTGTGGTCGATAATCTTCCGCGCCACCTAAGTATGTCGCTTGGTGCTGGAGAGACCACGCTCATGCGTCTGACGGCGGCCTACGCGATGATCGTCAATGGCGGGAAGAAAATTACGCCAACTTTGATCGACCGCATTCAGGATCGCACGGGCGCCACGGTTTTTCGTCACGACATGCGGGAATGCCTTGATTGTCAGCAGGGTGGGTGGTTTGGGCAGGATCCCCCACAGCTTCCCGATATTCGTGAGAAAGTGATTGAACCGGGCACGGCCTACCAGATGGTGTCGATGCTTCAGGGCGTTATACAACGTGGGACCGGGCGCCGCATTGCCGAGCTTAAACTGCCATTGGGCGGAAAAACCGGGACAACCAATAAATCTATCGACACATGGTTTGTTGGGTTTTCACCCGACTTGGCTGTTGGCGTGTTTGTCGGTTTTGACGAGCCGAGGTCGCTGGGTAAACGTGAAACCGGCTCGTCGGTTCCGGCGCCGATCTTCAAAGAATTCATGCGCCATGCGCTCGACGGACAATCTGTCGTGCCGTTTCGGGTGCCGTCCGAAATCGCACTGATGCGGGTTAATCCCGCAACCGGTTTCGCGGCATTGCCCGGCGAGCGGGCAAGCATTTTGGAAGCATTCAAACCGGGAACAGCACCACCGACAGCAGAAGTGGGACGCCGGCTACCAACGATTGGTGGGAATGTTCCCCTCGATGCCGAAAACAGCGTTCGGCGCCCGCGTCGAGGTATCTACTAACTGTGCTATTGAACGATTAAATTGGCGCGTTAGTTTTCACAAAACGTCAATTCCCTCTCGTCCCCGGTCCAATGGATAGAACCATGCGTGCGGAAGTTAGTCAGCAGATCGATGCCGTTAAGTCTTCGCTCTCACTCATGCGGAGGCATCTTTGACTGGCCGAATGCTCTGAAGCGCCTCGATGAACTGAATGCTGAGGCCGAAGACCCCAGTCTTTGGGAAGATCAGGAACGCGCGCAAAAGACTCTGCGTGACCGGACCCGGCTGGAGAAATCCATCGAACAGGTCCGTGGTATCGAGCAAGAGCTTGATGATGCGGCAACGTTTATCGAATTGGGCGAGGCAGAAGGCGATGCGGATGTGATCTCCGAGGGGGAGACCACAATTGCGGGATTGCAGCTTCGTGCTGAAAAGCTGGAGCTGGAGAGCTTGTTGTCCGGAGAGGTGGACGGCAACGATTGCTATATTGAAATCAATGCCGGCGCGGGCGGAACCGAATCTCAGGATTGGGCGGAAATGCTAGCCCGCATGTACCTTCGTTGGTCGGAAAGCCATGATTACAAAATAGAATGGATCGAAGAGAGCGCGGGTGAAGAGGCGGGGCTGAAATCAACGACTTTCAAGGTTTGTGGGCCCAACGCATATGGCTGGATGAAAACCGAATCGGGCGTTCATCGTCTGGTCCGAATATCGCCTTTTGACAGTCAGTCGCGGCGTCACACGAGTTTTGCATCTGTCTGGGTGTACCCGGTTATAGACGATACGATCGAGATCGAGATCGAAGACAAGGATATTCGGGTCGATACTTATCGCGCCTCAGGTGCTGGTGGGCAGCACGTCAACAAGACCGACAGTGCTGTACGCCTGACCCATATCGAAACCGGCATTGTCGTACAGTGTCAGAACGACCGGTCGCAGCACCGCAACCGGGCTCAGGCTATGGCGATGTTGCGCGCACGCCTCTATGAGCACGAGTTGCTAAAGCGAGAGGAAGAGGCGCAGGTCGAACAGGACTCCAAGACTGATATTGGTTGGGGACACCAGATTCGTTCATACGTTCTTCATCCTTACCAAATGGTCAAAGATCTACGGACCAATGTTGAAACAGGCAACGCGCAGGCGGTGCTTGATGGCGACCTCGATCGTTTTTTGCAAGCCTCACTGGCATCTGTATTGGGTAAGGACGGGTCCGAGCCAAACGACGGGGAAGCTGACACGCCGGCCACATAGGGGGCGGTCGCGACGGAGACAACGTTCTGAGGGGCAGACCTGCATTCGAAACAGGTTCTAGCGCGCAGTGTATTTCCGGTTTGAGAGAAAAATACCCGGAAGGATCAAGATAGCGCCGACAAGATGATAGAGCTCAAGGCTTTCTTCCAATAATAACCAAGCCATCAGGGCCGTATAGACTGTTACCAAATACAGGATCAACGCGGTGGTACTAGCGTCGAGCGCGCGCTGTATGCGTGCATAGCCCAGATAGGTACCCAGCCCAGGTACGATGGCGACAATCAGGATTGTGCCGATTGTTCCGACATTGATCTGTATGACGTTTCCACCGATATGTTCGTCGATGTGGAAGGGCAACAGTATGATCGCGCCAAAAAGCATGGTGGTCGCAAAGCGCACCCGCCCCGGAATCTCGCTCGGCCGATATCATAGTACGACCGAATAGACCGCCCATGTAATTGCAGCTGTGGCAATCCAGATGTCCCCTTGCACCAGTGAGATAGTGTGAAGAGCATCGAAGTCACCTCGGAAAACGATAACCAGCACCCCTATCCCTATCAGGGAAATCACGATGCCTGCGGCCTTTGCGCGCCCGAGTGGTTCTCGATACATCAGCGTTGCAGCAGCTGTGGGGCTGAGGCGTAGATCAGTCCGATATTAGTGGCCGAGGTCGTGTCGGCTCCGACATAGACGAAGGCCCCGCAAATACCCATGCCGAGAATGCAGAGGACGAGCAGGTCGCGCCATTCCGCGCGGCTCAACTGGCGGGGTCATCGACGACGGAATGTTCATTTGGTGTCCCCGAAATTAGTGTACCAGCCCTCGGGTAACTCGGCCTGATTGCGTGCGTCAATATTGAAAGGCGGTTTCAGGTCACCGCGAAAGTGCCGGGTTACTAGTTGGCGCCAGAGGGCTTTGGGATCCTGCTGACGGCGCTCACATTCAAAAGCAAACCAGCGCTTGCCGATCCGGACATGGCCTATTTCATCGCGGTAGATTGTCTCGAGAATTTCCGCCGATATGTCATCGTCAACAGCGCGCAATTTGTTGATCATCAAGGGGGTGACATCCAGTCCCCTAGCTTCGAGAACGAGCGGTACTATTGCTAGACGTGCGACCAGATCGTGCTTGGTCTCGATCGCAGCATCCCAAAGGCCATCATGAGCGGGCAGGTCGCCGTAAGCTGCACCAAAATCAGCCAGCCGGTTAGTCAGCAGGCCGAAATGCTTGGCTTCCTCGGCTGCGACCTGCACCCAGTCACCGAAGAAGGCACGGGGCAAATCAGCATCCATAAAGCGCAGGATAATGTCCCAGGCAAGATCAACCGCGTTGAGTTCTATGTGGGATAGGGCATGCAGCAGTGCAATGCGGCCCGTTGTGCCTCGATTGATCTTCCGGCGTGGCACACTCTGGGGTTCGAGCAGTTGCGGCTGGTTAGGGCGAGCGGGACGATCAGGAGCACCCGCAACACCTGTTGTTGTGATGGTGCCGCAGTTCCACAGCGCCGCGTATTCGAGCGACTTGCGAGCCTTTTCCTCGGCGTTGGCTGTCAGGAGAACGGCCTTGGCAGCACCAGCAAGGGTTGTCTGTTTTGTTGTCAAAGTGCCTGTGTGGCCTCGAGAACGGCTTCAGCATGGCCGGCGACTTTCACCTTGGGCCAGATTTTTTGAACTTTGCTCTTGCTATCAATCAGGAAGGTCGCGCGCTGGATGCCCATGAACTTCTTGCCGTACATCGATTTTTCGACCCAGACCCCATAGCGTTCACAAACCTCTCCACTTTCGTCACTGGCGAGTAGAAATGGCAGTTCATACTTCGCCTTGAAATTGTCGTGTCGTTTGATGCTGTCTTTTGAAACGCCTATCACCACCGCATCAAGTTTGGAGAAGTCTGGCGTCAGGTCTCGAAATGCACAGGCTTCAATGGTGCAGCCTGGCGTTGAATCCTTCGGGTAGAAGTAGAGAACAACCGTCTTCCCCTTCAGGTCTTTCAGGCTGATTGTCCCTCCGCCATCGGTGGACATGGAAAAATCGGGCGCTTTATCCCCTTCGTTCACACTCATCTTCTCAATCCTTATTCTGCTGGGTTTCGTCCGCCTTACGACATTTTTCGGCGGGTTGGTCGATCATGTTTCTAAAAAAATTATGAACTGTTTCTGCTGTATTGCGCAGTTCTGCTTCTAGAGCCTCGAAACTAGTCTTTTGTCCGGCGTCCGCAAGTAGTTGCTTGAGAGGAGTGGAAAAGGTTTTAGGGTCTACCGCTCCATCGATTGTCAGACGCAGTAAACCCTGCAGTCTTCGCCAGAGCCGGGTCGCTGAGATCAGTTTCACGGCGTCGACTTCAGGAAGAAGACCCGCGACAGCGAGCTTGCGATAAACGCTCACCGTACCGGTGTCGAGAATTTCAGGGTTTGTGTGGGCGTGGCGCAACTGCAGGTACTGGGCGATGAACTCACAATCCACCAAACCGCCGCGGACATGTTTGACGTTCCATGGGTTCTCGGTGCCATTTTCCTGCGTCATTCGTGCCCGCATATCCGAAACAGAGATGAGCAAGTCGTTTACCGGTCGTTCGATTGTCAGAGCATCGGTAATGGAGGCTTCGATACGGCTTTTGAAATCCGGGTTGCCACTGACAACACGCGCGCGGGTAAGTGCTAGATGTTCCCAAGTCCAGGCACTTTCACGCTGGTAATCGGAGAAGCTTTTTAGGCTGACCGAGAGCGGGCCTGCATTGCCAGAAGGGCGTAAACGCATATCGACTTCGTAGAGGCGACCTTCACTCGTGGGCGAGGTCAGGGCGTTTACTATGCGCTGGCCCAGACGCTGATAGTAATGGGTAAGCGACAGCGGTTTGCGTCCATCGGACATGATGTCTTCACCATCGCCAGCCTCTAGGGCGTCATAGAGGAACACCAGATCGAGGTCTGATGTGGCCGACAACTCGCGTCCGCCGAGTTTTCCCAGTGCGAGGACCGTTAGTCCGTCCCCCGGGCATCGGCCGTGTTGGGAGATGAACTCTTTCTCGATAGGGGGAAGGAGGCCGCGTATCACAGTGTCGGCAATATCAGAGAATGCGAGGTCGGCTCGGTCAATATCGCAGCTGTTGCGCAGTATCTGGACGCCAACTTGGAATTTCGCGTCATTGGCCCATCGACGTGCAATATCCAGAACATCCTGCATGTCCCGCGCGCGTGAAAGGTTGGCATCAAGGTCAGCCCGCATGGAACCTGCATCGGGGAGTTCTTCAAAAAACTTCGCATCCAGGACGCCATCAAGTAGCAACGGGTTACGACTAAGCCACTCTGCAAGTCTAGGGGCACCGCCGACGATTTCGGCCACGAGAGTAAGGAGGGCGGGGTTCGCTTGGAACAGCGAGAATAGTTGTACCCCCGCCGGCAACCCGCCAATGAAAATGTCGAATTTACGAAATGCGTTATCAGGACTTGCTGTCCTGGAGAGTGCCTCAAGCAGCGCGGGCATAATCTCGGTAAGAATTTCGCGGGATCGGGTGCTGCGTGTTGCTCTATGACGCCCGTGGTGCCAGCCGCGAACGGTGGCTGATATGCCTGCTGGGTTACCGAAACCCATCCCTGAAAGCGTGTTAATGGTGTCGGGATGGTCCTCGGAGCCGGTAAAAGCCAGCGCGCCTGAACCGCTCAGAGATGATGATTCCTCAAATAGTTCGGCGTAGTGGCTCTCGATGGTGCGCAAGTGTAGGAGTAAATCCTTTTCGAAATCATCGTGCCCGTCATATCCCATGAACTCGGCGATCGCAGTCAGGCCCTCATAGGTTTCCGGTAGGGAATGAGTCTGCTGGTCATCAACCATCTGCAGTCTGTGCTCCAGAGTTCGTAGGAACCTGTATCCGTTGATCATGTCTTCTGCGACGTCCGGTCGAACACGTTCGGCGGAAACGAGAGCTCTAATGGCACCTACGGTTTGCGGGATGCGCAATGCCGGATCGCGTCCACCCCGGATGAGTTGCTGGGTTTGAGCAAAGAATTCAACTTCGCGAATGCCTCCACGACCGAGTTTGATGTTGTGTCCCGCGACCGCAACGGTACTGCCGCCCTTGTGGGCATAAATCTGCCGTTTGATCGATTGAATGTCCTCGATCGCTGCAAAATCAAGGTGACGTCGCCAGATAAACGGTTGAAGTGTGTCAAGGAAACGGTTTCCCGCTGCGATATCACCGCCGACCGGGCGTGCCTTGATCATTGCCGCTCGTTCCCAGTTCTGGCCAAGACTTTCGTAGTAGGTCTCAGCCGCGAATGTCGAGATCGCAACCGGGGTCGCACCTGGGTCCGGCCGAAGACGAAGGTCAGTACGAAACACATAACCTTCTCCGGTCCGCTCATCCATGGATTTGACCAGTGCGCGAGTCATTCGGATGAAGTGTTGTTGAATTTCCGCATGGTCGGCGGCGGGGACGACTTCGTCGTCAAACAAAACGATGAGGTCGATATCGCTCGAATAGTTGAGCTCGCATGCGCCGAGTTTTCCCATTCCCAGAATGATGTATCCGGACCCGCTTTCTGGTTCGTCGGGAGTTGCGAGATTGAGAATATCGCGATCGTGCAGTCCGCGTAGCAGACTTCCAGTGGCGGTCGACAGCGCACTCTCACAGAAAATGCTAAGACATGATGTCACTGCTTCGAGAGGCCACATACCGGAGAGGTCGCCAAGCGCTGTGAGCAGCGCCACGCGCCGTTTGGCGCGACGCAAGGCGATGTCTGTTTCTATCTGCGGGGTGTTGGGGCGAAGCGCCTTCAGCTCATCGAGGACTTGTTTGAATGCAGCATCAGGGCCACGATCAAATATAGTCGGGAGAAAATCGATCTCCCTTGCAAGGCATTGGGTCAAGAAACCGCTATTGCCGAGGATTCCGTTCAGGAGATCGCGAGCTGGTTTGTCTTGCTGCAGTTCTTCAAGACAACGCCGAGTGGCGAGTTTGTCCGATTTCTCTGCCTCTTCGTACAGGCGTTCAACACCACGCGCGATCCGTTCCTGATCAGAGGAATGGGGCAGACGCGAAGAAATTGGTGTGAGTGCTTGGCTCATGTGGCATTTTGATTTTGTTGCACACTGATGTATGGCGTGAATAGGGTCAAGGGAGCCGGGTTGGCAAGGCATTGATCCTACGGAAGGCCCAGCTTTGATCGTTCGAAGTTATCGTTTCTTTTTTTTGTTCTTTGCTACCGCGCTGGTCGGTCTGGCGATAATTTTTGGCGTCTTGGTTTTTCAGCTGAGCCGGGGACCGATCAGCCTCAAGTTTCTAACGCCGATCGTCGAACGTGCACTTGACGCTGCTTTGGACAGAACGCGGGTTGAGCTGCATGACACGGTTCTGACCTGGAATGGCAAGATGCGTGAGCTCGATATTCGTGCAACGGATTTGCGGTTTCTTGGGTTAGACGGACGCGTTCACGCAACCCTTCCAGAAGTGAATGTAACCTTCAGCGCAAGCGCCCTAATGCGGGGTCTGGTAGCGCCAACGAATCTGGAGCTGTTTGCTCCACGGATGAAGGTCATCCGTGCAGCATCAGGTGAAGTTAGCATCGATTTTGGTGGCGGGCATGGTAGTGAAAGTGGCAGTGCAGCACCGATTGGGTTTGTGCAGGAATTACTGCGACCTCCTAATCGCGCGCTGGCCAGTGGGTATCTGTCTGGCATCGCTGTGCGCAGTGCCTTCATTGAGTTCGAAGACGCTGTCAGCGGGCGAAACTTTATCACACCGAATGCCAGCGTTTTGCTTACCCGAAATGAAGAAGGTATTCGCGCAGATGGGTCTGTCACGGTGGGCAGTCATGAACGCGCAATCCATCTGGGCCTGTCGGGCATCTATCGAGCCAGTTCACGGACGACCAACCTGAGAATTATCTTCAGCGATACTGCGCCATCCGCCTTCGCTCAGTTTGATCCGAGACTTGTCTTGTTGGAGCGTCTAGACACCCGATTGGATGGTACGGTTAAGGTGGCGGTCGATCCGGATTTTCGCGCTGTTGTCGGAAGTCTAGATTTGCGTGCTTCCGCGGGAACAATTGATGCAGAGCCGTTTTATGCCGAGCCTGTCGCCTTTGATTCAGCTTCGTTTAAGTTGAGCGCGGAGCAGGCACAAGGGTCGGTACGACTGGAAGCTTTTGAGCTTGTACGGGGCGAAACCAAAGTCACTATTTCCGGCGGTGGCAAGCGCGACGATGGTGTTTGGGCAACGTCCTGGGATGCTGCGCTGCGTGATCTGCCGATTAATGACATCGCGCGGATATGGCCGCCCAACCTAGAAGTTGATGCCCGCGACTGGATAACCGAGAATGTTCGAGATGGACATGTTGATGAAGCGAACCTTAAGGTTTCCGCCACGATCGTCGAGACTGATCCGGGGTCATTTTTAGTTAATGATATAGGGGCTGAAATTCGGTTCCACGATGCTACTGTTCATTATCTGCGGCCTATGGAACCGGCGATCAACGGCAAAGGCGTGGTGCGAATTGATTCCAAGCAGATCGCTGTGGATATTGAACAGGCCAGCTTACGGGATTTAATTGTCGAGAGTGGACGGGTTTTGATTGATGGGCTGGATGTCCTCCCACGCGATGAGTTCATCACGATTGAAGCAACGATCGCTGGACCTGTGCGTGACGCGCTCGAGGTGTTGAACAGCGAGCCTCTTGGATTCATTAGTAGGTTCGGAATTGATCCGGCGCGCACCACCGGAAGCCAGCGTACAAACGCGGTATTCGCGTTTCGGCTGATCAATGAGCTCACAGTTGATGAGATCGCTGTTACCACCTCGTCCCGCCTGAGCCGTTTTTCAGCTGAGAGTGTAGCATTTGGTTTTCCACTTTCTTCCGGGGACCTCGTTCTCAATGTAAACCGGGAAGGTTTGAAGGCACGGGGTACAGCCGAGATAGGTGGAATTCCTGTCGGTCTGACTTGGAAAGAGAATTTCAACGAAGGCGATGATGTTCGCACCCAATATGAGGTACGCACCACACTGGATGCCGAAGCACGCAAGAGGATGGAGATAGAGACGTCTCCCTATGTAACCGGACCAGTGGGCCTGGAACTGACCTATTCGCTGGGTTGGGATGGTGTTGGTGCTGGATCTGCGGAGGTCGACTTGACGACAGCCGCAATCTCGCTGGAGCCGTTTGGGTGGAATAAGGTGACCGGTGATCCAGGCCGTGCGTTCCTTCGGTTCGTCGCGCCGGATGAAAATTCTTTGTCTCTGTCTGAATTTCAAGTTAGTGCGGGTGATCTCGATGCTACCGGCGGGGCAAGTTTCTACTCAGGCGATGGCGGTTTTTATCTGCGAAATATGCGCTTGGAACGACTGAAGTTTGGTGAAAACGATGCTGTCGTAAATGTGGAGATGCCTGAAGGTGTTGCGCCGGTTATTTCTATTGGCGGCAATGCGGTCGATTTGCGCCCGGTGATGGAAAGTATCTTCAAAAGCAAAGATGGAGATGAAGAAAGTAAGGCGCCATCTATGCGAATTGTAGTCAGTGATCAGTTGCCAATAGGCTCGATTCGTCTGGGTGAGGAAACCCGACTACTCAACGCGCATGGCACTATTTTCAATGACGGTGTCGACTGGACGCAGGTAAATCTACGTGGCGCATTGTCGAATGCGGGTCGCGTGTTTTTGCGGATTTCGCCCGAGGAAAGCCTGCGGCGATTGACATTAGAAACCGACGATGCCGGCGGTCTCTTACGCGCCCTCGACTGGGTCGATACCATCCGTGATGGGGAACTACGTGTGCGCGCCACGATTGTTGGTGAGGGGGCTGAACAAGTGATCGCCGGCCAGATGGACATGCAAGGTTTTATCCTGACTGAGGAGCCGTTCGCTGCCAAACTTCTCGCGCTGGCATCGTTATCGGGTATTGGTGACGTGCTTGGTGGCGAGGGTATCACGTTTCGTCGTGCCGAGGTTCCGTTCCAGATAACGAATCAGGAATTTGTCATTGAAAATGCAAAGGCACGTGGTGCTGAGATTGGCATCATTGTCGGTGGCCGGATTAACCGGGAGACCGATGCAATCACCTTTGATGGGGAAGTGGCGCCGGCCTATACGCTGAATTCGTTACTCGCCAATATACCCCTGATTGGCCCGGTTCTATCTGCCGGATCGGACGGTATTTTTGCCGCGACATTCAGTGTCGACGGACGGCTTGGTGAACCCAATGTGTCGGTCAATCCACTGTCCGTTTTGACCCCAGGCATTATTCGCAAACTGCTCTCAGGTTTTGATGGGGATATAGATTCGTCGGAAATCCGCAAAAATTTTAGACC
>JAPKDV010000071.1 GCA_028822385.1 Alphaproteobacteria bacterium | reverse complement strand
TCGGCACCCAGACCGGTAGTTCGATCCTACGGCCTTCGGCTTATTGCGGGATCATTGGCTACAAACCCACCTTCGGCACCTACAACATCGCCGGCATCAAGGCAGCGGCGCAGAGCCTCGACACCCTAGGCCTGCACGTGCGCGATTTGGACGATATCCAGCTTCTGACAGCGGTGTTAATCAATCGACCGTTCGAGCCGCTGAAGGCACTAGCGACCAGCCCGAGGGTCGGTGTCTGCCGCACCCCCTTGTGGAATATGGCCCAGACGGAGACTCGGGCTGCCCTAGAAGATGCCGCCTCCCGACTAGCAGAGGCCGGCGCCGTGATGGGCGACGTTACCCTGCCCGACTCCTTTGCAAGTCTCGAGGAGGTCCGCATTCTCATTAACTGCTATGAACGCAGCCGTCATATGACCAATGAATGGCGCGATCACAGAGATCGCCTCAGCGACAAATTCCAAGCGGTCATAAAAACTGGGCTAGATGCGCCACATGAGGATTATGTCGCGGCGATGCGCCTAACCGAGGATTGTAGGCAGCAGAGCGATACCCTGTTCGACGACTTCGACATCCTACTCGCGCCTTGCGTAGACGGCGAGGCGCCTGAGGGTCTAGAAGGTGGCGGAAATCCTCGCTTCGCAGGTTTGTGGACGGCAATCCAACTACCCGCCCTTTCGCTACCGACCTACATTGGCCCTAACGGGATGCCTGTCGGAGTCCAGTTGGTGGGCCGATATCGTGGCGACGACCACCTGCTGAGTGCAGCAAAATGGGTGCTAGAAAAACTCGAAACCCCCTCGATCGTTTGATCCCTATCAGCTTAGCCAATTTCAAGCGTAAATTACCGCGACCAATCTTCGATTAAAGCGCGGATCTAATTCACGGGGCATCGTCACGTTAATAGGAAAGACTGACAAAGGCATCTGCGATAGTCTGTTAAGATGTAATTCAGGCCTCACTAGAGGTTCACTCAGCGGCGCGTGATTTCAAGTCGCCAACGAAACCGGTCACAGTCTCGGTCGCTGGACCATATCGCCCTTCATAAAATGCGCTCGCGCTGAGAGATTTTTCTAGATTCAGCTCGATAGTCATCGCGCCCCGGGAGCGGGCTTCCTGAACAAATCCAGCTGCCGGATAGACATTGCCAGATGTTCCGATGGACATAAACAGGCGACAGTTTGAAAGTGCGGAAGTAATCCTATCCATCTGCAGGGGCATTTCACCAAACCAGACCACGTGCGGGCGCAGCGTTCCAACCGCACTGCAACCCGGGCAGGCCATGTCTGTTGTCAGATTCCCCAGCCCCTCAATAATTTCATCGCAATCGTTACAGCGCGTCTTCGCCAACTCACCATGCATGTGGATCAGGTTTTGCGAACCACCCCTAGCGTGGAGATTATCGATGTTTTGTGTCACGAGCAGCACCTCCCCGGGCCAGAATTCTTCCAACGCGCCGAGTGCACGATGGGCATCATTAGGGCGTAGGTCGGCGTCGTTCATCTGGGCACGTCGTACATTGTAGAAGTCGAGTACGGCATTAGGATTATGCGCAAATGCCTGAGGTGTTGCTACATCCTCGATCTTGTGTTTGGCCCATATCCCATCAGGGTCACGGAAGGTCGCCAGGCCAGATTCTTTAGAAATGCCCGCACCCGTCAGGATGACAATCGGATCGAATGGAGATACTTGGTCGAGAAGGTTCATGGTCCGTTGTCTAGTAAAGTTTTATGGCAGGTCAAACGCAACAAAAAGCCGAATCAAGCCTGCCCCTCCTCCGGTTCCGGAAACACCGTCAGCAGGCCAGTATAGGTGTAGAGACGATCATGGGAGATTTCCCCATTTCCAAAGAATCCTATCACCGGAATATCCCCAAACGTTTCAGCAATCATCGAAAGTTCCCGAGACCCGGGGCCAAACTGGTGCGGCCCACGCGCCACACAACTATGGTATACTGCCCCACGAAGATTTGTCCCAGCACGTCGCTTTAGATCGGACAGCATCCGCTGCATGTCCTCCACTGCGCTCGCTGCATCACGACGAACAAACATCAGGCGGTCACCCACATTTAACTCCTCAGCGACGGCTACCCAGCCTTGCTCTGCGTCAAAGCCAACAAGATTGCGTACCAGATAGTCCGCCGTATCCGAGCCAGAAACCGGGATAGCCGCATGGACATAGCCCACCAGGCGGCGCAAATCGCGCGCGAGCAACTCACCCACATCCTCCTTGAGAACCTCGAGCGCCCTCCGGTCGTCGAGACCGCTGACAATCCCCTCTTCCATCGACGTGATCGTGTGAACGGGCCCGATGGAGGAACAACCTTGTGTCAGGCCGGTCGCGACGGGCACCTCATCGGTAAATAGAATTCCGGCAAGGCCAGACGGTGCATCCACCGCACCCACCAACGGCGCAACGGCAGCGGCCGTGGTCAAAGCACCCACGAGGTAAGCCCCCGTCGATTTGGCCAACTCCGGTATGGCATCCAGCACAGCTGACTGACGCGGATCCGCGTGCACAATAGCTAACTGAGCATTGCTGGCTAGCCAAAAATTGTTGGATTCAGGCTCTCCCGGAAACACCGACGCGGCTGAATCCGGTACATCCATCACCATCAATGCCATGGCAGGTAAGTCAAAATACTCAATACCCGTTGCACAGATTGCCGGGGCCACCGCACCTCGCCAAGCCGTCAGCCCAGTGTGCTTACGCAAAAATTCCAGAATATCCTCTATCTCAGCGCCGAGCGGATCTGTGACATAAAGCAATCCGATTCCCTGAACTGGGCCTTCAAATTGCTTGAGGCAGTGATTGGCTAGGTCTAGCCAACTGGCCCCGGACAAGCCATCAGTGATCGTTCCGGCATGGGCAAATGGGAAAACTGTCATGGGAGGTTACGGTCCGATCTTATCTGGAGGACGATGGGCCCGAACGCGCAAGGATTTTAAGCACGTAGGGTGTGATGCGGTCGACAATTTGTGCGACCCCGTTCGCGTTAGGGTGAATGCCATCCGACTGGTTTAAATCAGCTTCCGCCGCTACACCTTCCAGAAAAAACGGATAGAAAGCTAGATTGTACTTCCGGGCCAGTCGCGCGAATAACTTGTCAAAAGAGGCGCCATATTCGCGCCCAAGATTAGGCGGCGCACGCATACCCGTGAACAGAACCTCCATGTTCCGGCCGCCAAGTTCACGCAGCATCGCATCGAGATTGGCTTCGGTTTCCGCTGGCTCGATCCCACGCAGTCCATCATTGGCACCCAGTTCCAAGATTACAAGATCAGTATCAGCCGGTGTCGACCACACCAGACGGGCTCTGCCACCAGCCGTCGTATCCCCTGACACACCAGCATTGATGACCTTGGCATTCAGTCCGGCACCTTGAAGCGCACGTTCGAGCTGAACCGGAAAGGAATCCGCCTCTTCAAGGCCATAGCCTGCGGACAGGCTGTCCCCAAACACTACAACCACAGACTCGTCGACAGCGAGCGCCGGCATCGGAATCAACAGAAAAACGGACTGAATGAAGGCTACCCCAAGTGCCATCAGAAAATTCACGCCATTGATGATCTTTACCGAACGGCCATATGTACACACATTATGTAATCTATTCCGACGGAAGCGAGCCAACATGAACAACCTCTTGAGCGCGGAGACAGAAAAGCCCTCGAAAAATTCCACGCTTGCGCGATCCATGATCACGCTCGCCGGGACTGAACTTTATTTGGCTAGTGCCGGAGGGAAGGTCAATATCCTACGCGGAATCGATCTTGATGTCGCGCCCGGTGAGACCCTTGGCGTTGTTGGCCCCTCGGGCTCGGGAAAGTCGACCATGATGATGGTAATTGCCGGATTGGAACGACCGACCGGCGGCAGTGTGCATGTCGCCGGACAGAATCTCGCCACTCTTAATGAAGATGCACTCGCGCGGTTCCGGCGGAAGCAGGTAGGGATCGTATTTCAAGCCTTCCACCTGATTCCAACTATGACTGCGCTGGAGAATGTCGCGATCCCGCTGGAATTTTCCGGTGATAAGAACGCTTTCGAAAGGGCGAGAGGGAGCCTGGAACTTGTTGGTCTCAGTCATCGGCTTGACCACTACCCATCCCAGCTTTCGGGGGGCGAACAGCAACGCGTGGCGCTTGCGCGAGCCTTTGCACCTCAACCCAATCTTCTGCTCGCCGACGAGCCAACCGGAAACCTTGACGGAGAGACTGGAGAACGCGTCATCGAGACCCTGTTCGAATTGTCTGAACAACACGGGACAACAATGCTGTTGATCACCCATGACCTTGCTATTGCTGGACGATGTGATCGCACTGTTTATCTGAGTGACGGGCAAATAGTCGATAACGGCCAAGCCCGGTGAGTAATTCCGCTATCTCCTGGCCACTGGCCGCGCGTCTAGCCCGTCGCGAGTTACGCGGTGGCACTCGCGGGTTCCGAATCTTTATCGCCTGTCTAGCGCTTGGCGTGGCCGCCATCGCGGCTGTGGGGTCCACCCGTGCCATGCTAGAGGAAAGCATCAGCGTAGATTCACGAGAAATTCTTGGTGGGGACCTGCTGATCGATATTGTTCATCGGCGCGCAACCTTGAGCGAACGAGGTGCGATGGACAGAATGGGGATTGTCGCCGCGAGCGCGGAAATGCGAACGATGGCCCGCGCCGAGACGGAAAAGGCACGACGCACGCTGGTTGAGCTCAAGACCGTCGAGGACACCTATCCCCTCTATGGTTCGCTCGAAACCGAACCACAACTGTCGCGCGCAACCCTGCTAGAACAACGCGACGGCGTATGGGGTGCGGCTGCCGCACCCGCACTCCTCGCCCGGCTCGACATTTCGGTGGGCGATGTCCTGAAGATCGGGGAAACACGCTTTGAAGTGCGCGCCATAATTGTTCACGAACCCGATCGTATTGGTGGTTCGGGTCTGTTCTCACTCGGCCCGCGTGTTCTGATCTCCGACGCGGCCCTACTGGCCACTGCACTGGTCCAGCCCGGCAGCCTAATCCACTATAATTATAGGGTCCGCCTGCCTAAAAATATTCCCACGAGCGGGTTCATTGAGGAGCTGAACACAGCCTTTCCAGAAGCGGGTTGGCGCATCCGAACCCTAGATGAATCCTCCCCGCAGCTAACCCGACTGATCGGACGGGTGACCCTGTTCCTTTCTTTTGTTGGCCTGACCGCCCTTCTGGTGGGTGGAGTAGGGGTAGCAAATGCGGTCCGTGCCTGGCTCGACAGCAAAACCGGTACCATCGCCACCTTAAAATGCATCGGGGCTCCGCGCACCCTCATCTTTCGAATCTATCTGCTGCAGGTAATGGCCTTAGCCATGCTCGGTATTGTCGCAGGCGTGATTGTGGGCGCCGCGCTCCCCATGGTCGTTACCAAATTTCTAGCACAAGTAGTACCGGTCCGAATTGCGCCCGGAGTTTTCATTGAACCTCTTGCCGTGGCCGCGTTGTTTGGTCTGCTCACCGCACTGACCTTCTCCATCTGGTCCATCGCCCGCGCCTGTGACATTCCTGCCGGCAGCCTATTCCGTGCAAGAGTTGAACCCACCAGGGGCTTACCGCGCATTTCCTATGTTCTGATCACCGCTATCCTCACCGTGGCGCTCTCCGCTCTCGCTATCGTCACGGCCTCAGATTCATGGTTCGCCTTGTGGTTCGTTCTCGGTTCCATCTGCGCCATGCTCACTTTTCGTATAGCGGCATTTGGCATAGCGAAAGGTGCCGCCCGCATGAAAGGCATCAGGCATCCCGCCTTACGGTTGGCGGTGGCGGGTCTGTACCGTCCCGGGGCCCCCACCCCATCCGTCGTCCTTTCTCTGGGGCTAGGCCTATCGATGCTCGTGACTGTCGCCACGATAGAGGGCAACCTCTCACGGCAAATCGCTGAGGAATTACCCGCCGACGCACCAGCGTTTTTCTTCGTGGATATCCAACCTGATCAGCTTAAACCTTTTGGCGCCATCGTTGCGGGCATCCCCGGCGTGGGCCTTAGCGAACAAGTCCCCATGCTACGTGGGCGGATAACCGCAATCGACGGGGTACGCGTATCTGAGGCCACGATTGCGCGTGAGGCCCGTTGGGTACTGCGCGGTGACCGAGGAATTACCTGGGCCAGTGAAACCCCTGCTCATAACTCGATTGTGACAGGCGCATGGTGGCCAGCAGACTATGCTGGAGAGATGCTAGTTAGCATCGATCACCGTATCGCCTCCGGATTAGGACTGGCCGTTGGTGAAACCATCACGGTCAACATCCTCGGGCGGGAGTTTACCGCCACCATCGCCAATACCCGCGCGATCAACTGGCAACGACTGGCTATCAACTTTGTGATGATATTTTCTCCCGGCGAGCTTGAATTCGCGCCGCGCATGCACATCGCCGTCGTACATGCAGATGAGACCGCCGAAGATCTCCTAGAGCGCGTGGTGACAGACCGATTTTCAAATGTGACATCAATACGAGTTCGCAGTGCGATTGAAACCGTCAGCGCGCTGGTCAGCAATGTCGGGACCGCAGTGCGAATGACTACACTGATCACAATTGTTACGGGCACGCTCGTTCTGGCAGGCGCCATCGCCGCAGGACATCGCCGGCGCATCTATGACAGCGTCGTCCTCAAAGTCCTCGGTGCTACCCAGCGTGATATCGTTACCGCCTACGTTCTGGAGTACGGTTTGCTGGGCCTCGTCACAGCCGTGATTGCCGCGCTTGTTGGCACTATCACCGGCTGGGCAGTGGTGACATGGCTGCTACGAATAGGCTGGGGTTTCGATCCCGGTGCGATCGCCGTGACAACAATTCTCGCCACATTTATCACAATCAGCGCAGGTTTAGTTGGCACATGGCGTGCGATGAGGCAGAAAGCAGCCCCATGGTTACGCAACGAATAAAATCTTAGGGGATTTTTGGTGACAAACAACGACCGTGACGACCCAATACCTATCGAAGCGCGCCCGCCACTGCACCCGCCTAAAGTCCACACAATGGGTGTTGGCCACATTCCTCTTACATTTTTGGTGACCGGTTCTGCCTCATTTATCTACGCAGTAGCGTTTAATCTTGGCACCGCACCGCCAACCGCCAGCATGGTTATCCTAGTTATCCTATTAGCTGCATCCGCCCTCGTGCCCAGTGCCAGCAAAAGAATACCGATCGCAGACGAAGGACTAACTTTTTCCCGGACACTGACAACTGGCACACGCTTCACCCTTGTCCGGGTGACAATCGTCTGCCTGCTGGGCGGGTTGGCCGTTCTCCCTACCACCAGTGACCAGCCGACCGCGTTGCTTTGGTCTCTCGCGGTCCTCGGACTGGGTGCAGCCCTTCTGGAGACCAGCGACAACTGGCTTGCCCGGATCACCGGCTCACGCAGTCTATATAGTGACCGGTTGAGCAATATGACCGGTGCGGTTTTTGCTCTCGTGCTAGCTTTTCTGCCAGTGCAACTTGGCCTGATAGACTCTTGGGTTATCGCAGCCGGAGTAATCGGTTTTGCCGATATGATGCTTTCACAACGTGGCTCAAAAGGTGAAACACCGCTCTGGCAAATCTGGAGCCGGCTGATAGCACGAGTCCTGATGTTAGCAATTCTAATGCCTCTCGGTCTCGATTGGATACGCCTAGTATTCTCCGGGCTGGCGGTTTTGATCATATCATTTCATGTAGTTTTGGCACTTAAAGCTCAAAAGAACAGCGCTAATACCCAAAACTGATCAAATCCAAGAGGATACTTAATCGTTGTCACTGAAAACCCGAGGGTTTCAAGGTTGATTTGAGCCCGGCGCCATCCCATATTTAAATTATAAAATTAAAGGCTTAGCAGGGAAGCCCCTAGAGGGCCAAAACACCATGGCGAACAAATTCAATCGCGACACTGTCACTCAGGGCCGCACTGTATCAAACGTACAGGTTGATGAGGGCCTCCGCTCCCATATGCTGCGCGTCTACAACTACATGACCATCGGCCTCGCACTGACCGGCCTCGTAGCCTATCTAGTCGCCAGCACACCGGCATTGGTGGGCGCCATTATTGGCAGCCCCATTATGTGGGTCCTTCTTATCGGTAATTTTGGCCTTGTGATGTTTCTGAGTGCACGCATCCACGCGATGAAGTTCGCAACAGCCCAGCTCATGTTTTGGACCTACGCAGCGCTGAACGGAGTGACCTTTTCCATATTCTTTGTGGCCTACACGCAGGAGAGTATTGCGCGGGTCTTCTTTATCACAGCGGCATCGTTTGCCGCTCTGAGCCTGTATGGTTACTTAACCAGGCGGAACCTGTCCGGTATGAGATCATTCCTCGTCATGGGTATGGTCGGCATCTTCATAGCGTTTATTGTAAATATCTGGCTGCAATCGCCGATTATCTACTTGGCTGCCTCGGCCATTGGTGTTTTGGTTTTCGCCGGGTTAACCGCCTACGACACCCAAAAAATCAAGGAAATGTACTACGAGCTGGATTCGTCCGAGGTTACAGGCAAGAAAGCCATTATGGGCGCACTGAGCCTCTATCTCGACTTCATCCTTATGTTCCAAATGTTGATGCATCTCTTCGGCAATCGCAACTAAGCGAACAGCCATTACACTTGTAAACGCCCGGGCATTTCCCGGGCGTTTTCTTTTGTGTACTTCCGGGTCAATATCCACACAGGAAACAAACCATCGGAGCGGACCATGTCTAACCTTAAAGACAAAATCGTAATACTAACCGGCGCAAGCCGAGGAATTGGCGCTGCTGCGGCACTGGAAATGGCGCCGGATGGCCCACATCTGGTGTTATGCGCCCGCACCGCAGAAGCCTGTGAAACAACCAGAGCTGCCGTCGAAGCGCTTGGGGCCACTGCCGAATGTCATGGTTTTGATGTAGCCAACACCGAGGCCACAAAGGCTTTCATCGACAGTGTTGTCGCCGAACACAAACATGTGGACGTGCTGATTAACAATGCCGGCATAGGCTTCATGGGATCAGTTCAGGACGTGCCGCCAACATCTTATCACGAGGTCCTACAGGTCAATGTGCTTGGTCCCTATAATTTGATCGCCGCAGTCCTGCCACACATGACCGACCGGGATGTAGGCACAATTATCAACATCACCAGTGCGCGCGCCTTCATTCCTGACAGATTCTATGCTGCCTATTGCTCGTCTAAGGCCGCGCTCCTATCGATGACCCAGTGTCTGCATTACGATTTGGAGGATTCCGAAGTGAAGATTTTTGCACTGTCACCGGGCTTTACTCAGACCGACATGGTGGAAGAAATCTATTCGAATAGCGAGTTCCGCGCGGCCGCACTAACTCCAGACCAAGGGCAGCCACCTGAACGTCCGGCAAAAGTGTTGGCTTGGTTCGCTCGGGAGGCACCAGCAGACCTGACGGGAAAACATAACCAGATTCAGTTCAACGATTTAACCCGACGCGCAGGAATTGAGATCACCTAGAAACTCACGACGCGCGCGGCACACCTTATCCTTTAACGAAATCCAGCACATCTAATAAGGACGGCTGACGTCGTCCTAGCCGGTCGGCGACAGATTCATACCAACGCGCTCCTGCATATCGCGGGGCTTACGGTAGATAGCTGAGGAACGCAGGACAGGCTCACCGTCTGCGTAGGAGACTGCCTCAACAAAATTCATCGTCCGGGTCGTCTTTACCAGACGCACATCGCATTCAACCCATTGGCCGGGATAGATTGGTGCTAAAAAATCTGCGTCAAGATGGATAGTCGGGGTCAGCGCCACAACACCTAGTTCATAGAGCGCAGACTGAGCCATCGCCACGTCAACAAAGCTGGTCATCCAGCCGCCATGAACAACATTGCGCGGATTCAGGTGATGCGCCGCAACCCGGAAACCGAACACGGCCTTCTGCTTTCCGCACTTCACGAAAAGCGGACCGTTCAGGGTCGTAAAAGGACTGGTGAAAGAGAACTTCTCGAAGCCACGTGGCACCTTCACCGAGTTTTTCAGCCGGTATTCGAGGTGATCAAGCCGGTCCGCTCCCCAGAAGGTCTCGCCGTCCAGCACCATGAATGGAGCCCCGAACATGCCGTCCTTGATCGCCCGATCAAACGCCGCATCCAGCGCCTTATGAGCTTTCTTATCTTTCTCAGCCGCCTGAATTTCCTTGATTGAGACCGCCACGCCACGCGCCTTACAGGCGCTTGCAAGTTGGCTGGCAGTGCGTACTTCCTTGCCTGTTCCAAAATAGCGGTGATCAATCGCCTTCGCGAAATCCTTAGCCAGTTCCGGGTTCTTCCTGTTCAGACGCCAGAACATTAGCCGATGCAGGGTCGCACCATAGGGCGGTACTTCCGGCGGGAAATTCACTGGCAGATTGTTGATTTCACACAGGCGCGGAAAATCCTTCATGTTGTGGGCGAACTTTGCGGGCTGCTCGCGCGGTGAAACCGCATTGCGATGAGACAGCACCGCAGGCAGCGACACGCAGACCCACTCAACCTCGCGCCCCCAGCGCTTAGCAAGAGCCTCAATATTGTTCATCGCTACATAGGAATATGCAGAGACAAAATCAAAATAGAATATGATCGGTGTTGCCACGAAATTCTCCGAAACCTGAATGTGTTACGCCTCAGTAAGCCTGTGCCATCGCTTGAGTATACCCCGGTTCAGGCCTCCCTATACTCACTGACCAGCGGCTCTCGACGCACCAGCCACCAACCGTATTGCTCCGGCCAGTCTGCGAATTTGGGATCAGCACCTAGTTTATGAGCTGCATGACGCGCCCAATAGGGATCGAACAATGCTTCACGACCGATGGCGACCAAATCAGCCTGCCCCTCATCAACAATCGCCTCAGCGTGTTCAGCGTGGATCACCAGCCCAACCACCATAGTCGTAATATCGGCTTCGCTGCCAATGCGTGACGTGTAGGCAGTACGATAGCCAAGCGAGGTTTTGCCTTGGGCCGCTGTTGCCGGTCCAGAAATCCCGCTCGACGAACAATCAATCACATCTACGCCCCGAGCCTTGAGTTCACTAGCTAGCACGACGGAATCCTCAAGCTGCCAGCCTTCAGTGACACCATCGGTATCGACCGAGGAAATGCGCACAAAGAGTGGCTTGTCGTCCGGCCAGACGGCTCGCACCTTTTCGGCCGTCTCGAGCGGAAACCGCATCCGTCCAGCACGGTCACCACCATAGGCGTCGTTGCGCTGGTTCGATGTGGGCGAAAGGAACGTATGCGACAGATAACCATGCGCCGAGTGAATTTCGAGGACTTCGAAACCGGCATCCAAGGCGTGACCGGCTGCTAAGGCGAATTGGTCCTCAATGGCGATGATTTCTCCGACCGTCAATTCACTCGGCATCAACCAGCCATCACGGAGCGGTTCCGGGCTGGGGGCAACAATATCCCAGGGCATCTCACCGCGTGCCGCATCATTTTTATCCATCGCACCATTGCCGTGCCAGGGGCGTTGCATGCTCGCCTTACGGCCTGCGTGAGCGAGCTGAATCGCTGGCAGGGCACCATATTTAGCAATCGCGGCCGTCACCGGCTTGAGCGCTTTGGCATGATCAGCTGACCAGATTCCCAGGTCACCATGGGTAATCTTACCCCGTGGCTCAACCGCAGCCGCCTCCGTAAATACAGCCGCTGCACCTCCCATCGCGAACTGGCTGAGATGGATCATATGCCAGTCACTGGCCAGACCCTCTTCGGCCGAATAGGTGCACATCGGTGAAATCACGATGCGATTCTTGAACGTAGTTCCCTTAACGGTCAGTGAGGAAAACAACGCACTTGTCGGATGATCTGCCACTGTCTATTCCTTAGGTACTTGGGCTAAGAAACAATAGGAAACCGGTTACCTGGTATACCTTCTCGTTTCTGGGTTATTCAGATGGTTTTTTCAGAACCTTGAGCAACTTCAGTAGGGTTGCATCCCGCTCCTCAGCCAACTCACTGACCGAGCGCCCCTTAGCCTCAGCGTCAATACCGTCGATAATTTTCTGTTTGACAGCATCGGTAAGCGACGGGTCACCAAGCGCTTCCCAACGCCGTTCCTGGCTCGGTCCCAGAATGTCTAAATAGCGAGCAATACCGCCATCACCACCACCCAGATGATAGGTCATATGGGGTCCCATAAAGGCCCAGCGCAGGCCTGGGCCGCCGGTAATCGCCTTATCGATATCCTCGACCGTAGCGTATCCCTCAGCTACCAGATATACGGCCTCGCGATAGAGTGCAGCCTGCAGGCGGTTGACCAAATGGCCCGGGATTTCGACCTTCAACCGGATCGGCGTCTTGCCCACGGCCTCATAGAATTCCATCGCCTGATCAACAGCCCAGGTCTCCGTCAATTTACCACCGCCCACTTCGACTACCGGCATCAGATGGGGAGGATTAAAAGGATGACCCAGCACGATGCGCCCGGGATGCG
>JAPKDV010000206.1 GCA_028822385.1 Alphaproteobacteria bacterium | reverse complement strand
GGCCAGCGCGAAGAAATACGCGCCAAAGCAGCCGCGAGTGGCGTGTGGCCCCCCAAGGTCACCGACATGATCCACCAGGCGAACAGTGAGATATTCAGGCCCTTCCCGTTCATGACCGAGTTTCTTAGCGGCGAACACGGGCCCCTGTTCGAGTATCGCTACTACACGGTCAATCCCGGTACGATGCCCGGCATCATCAAGGGCTGGGAAGATGCCATTGATGCACGCAAAGAGCTCTCACCCTGCGCCATAGGCATGTACACAGATCTGGGCGACATCAATAAATATGTCCATATCTGGCCCTATAAGAGTTTCGAGCATCGCCAGGAAGTGCGCGCCGAAGGCCTAGAAAAAGGTGTCTGGCCGCCCAAGGGATCACCTAAAGGCGCCATTGTCACCCAGGACAACAAACTACTGTTCGCCGCACCCTTCTCGCCACTGCGCTAAACTTGCATCGCAGAGGGAACCACTCACTTGTCGTAGCGGTCCTCGATGTCGGCCCAGCGGGGCATGCCCACAATGTCGAGATATTCCGGAAAGGACAGCCCGGTATTGGCAAGCTTGAACTCGCCGCTCTTGATGTCGACCAGCGTGTCGCGAATCGTGCGCGCGGTCAGCATCAAGGTCGTGATGCCATAGCTGGCGATGCTGTAACCGATTTCACTGAGATCCGCTGGCGGCAGCAATGGCGTGACGCCGCCCTCAATCATGTTAGCAAGGTGCGGCACTGGCAATTCCTCACAGATACGGCGCATGTCTTCGATAGAGGTAGGCGCCTCAACGAACAACGCATCGGCTCCCGCTTTCATATAGCACTCGCCGCGACGCAGTGCTTCATCAATGCCATCGGTGGCAATAGCATCGGTGAGAGCAATGATGAAGGTGTCCGGGTTTAGCCGCTCGCCGGCACAGGCGCGCAGTTTTGCTTCCATTTCCTCGATAGGCACAATGGTCTTGCCGGCCATATGACCACAGCGCTTGGGCGCGAGCTGGTCCTCAATAAAGATCGCCTGCGCGCCAATCTTCTCATAATGGTTCAGCGTGTAGACGGCGTTCTTCACGTCGCCATAACCCGTATCGACATCGACCAAACAAGGCAGGTCGGTGACAGCGAGGATGTCTCGGACGCCGGCGGAAATTTCACCAAGCCCGAGCAGGCCGATATCGGGGACCCCGTAACGCGCACCAACTATCTGAAAACCGCCAATCATGAAAGCATCAAAGCCGGTCTGTTCAATAATCCGCGCCGTCAGCGCGTCATGGGCACCAGGAATGACGAGCGGTGAGGCCTCCTTGGCAAGCTGGCGAAAGTCTTTTTGTCAGTCATGGCGTTCTCCGTGGGGCCGCACCCCTGATGATTGTCCCGGTCGTCCTGTACAAGTCCGGATCAGTGCAAATCAGGAAGTGTACCAAATCTGTGACAACTTCTACTCATCCGCAACAGACCATCCAACAAACAGGTTTCGGAGAATTAATTCGCCCTAAACTGAGACCTGCATCCCCGCGCCCGGCGCTGTTTCCAGCACACTGCGTCCCAAAACTTCCCGTCGGCCCAGCAGACGCATCGCCTCCCCAGCCTCATCCAGCGGCAAGATTCTGTCGATCCGGGGATTGAGTTTGCCGGATGCGATCCATTGCATGACCTCGTCAGCCGCCGCCGCCGCCGCGTCTGGAAACTGCTCCACCCAGGCGCCGGAGAAAACACCAACAACCGAGTAGCCTTTCAACAGAGGCAGGTTCATCGGGAGCGCGGGAATGTCACCCCCAACAAAGCCAATCGGAGAGAGCCGACCGCCCCACGCCATCAGCCGGGCCATCGTCAGGAATGTCTCGCCGCCTATCATCTCAAAGCAGACATCCACACCTCGTCCGGACGTCAAATCCTTGATCTGGGTCCGAAGGTCACCGTTCCGGTAGTCTACCACCTCCGACGCGCCCGCTTCCAGCGCCGCTGGCGCCTTTGCAATATCTCCAATACCCGCAATGACGTGGGCACCCAGCATCCGGCCCATATCAACAGCTGCCATCCCGACGCCGCCAGTAGCCCCTGTCACAAAGAGAGTTTCACCCGCTTGAAGGGCACAGCGGTCGATAAGAGCACTATAGGCAGTCAGATAGTTGTGCAGCACGGTGGAGGCCGTAGCGTAATTCACCTGGGGCGGGATCAGCGCGCATTTCCAGTGTTTGACGACGGCGTGCTCCGCATAGCCGCCATACCAGAGTTGTCCTGCGATCCGGTCGCCGGGTTTGAAGCGCGTGACGTCCGCACCCACAGTCATCACCACGCCGGCAACCTCTGTCCCGGGTGAATAGGGCATATCGGGACGGAGTTGATAACCACCTTCCGCCATCAATTTATCCATAAAGCTAACCGACGC
>JAPKDV010000205.1 GCA_028822385.1 Alphaproteobacteria bacterium | reverse complement strand
TGGCGCCCGACTATCTATTGAGTGCATTTTCCCGCTATGCGTTCAGCTTCGAAGATTCTCCCCCCGCCGCTGCCGCCTCGCTGGTCATGAGTCCAGCAGAGGATGTCACGATAGCTGAATTTGACGACCTCGAAATATCATTGGATGTGACCGAGTTCGCAGATGGCGAACCGCTAATGATTTATCCCGCTATCGTGTACCGAGAGGGGCAAGGTAGCGTTGCCAACGATGGAACCGTAGGCGCAGAAGTAAAGATGCGTCCAGTCGTCGGAAAACCGAACCAATATCAATATACCTTTGAGACAGTTCGCCGGAGTTTCGCCTTTCGTATCTTCGTGGGTGGAACCTATACCGGCAGTGTGCAGGTAACGGTTAATTCCGCTGCAAAGATCGTCGAATCAACTTTCACCATCACGCCACCGGAATATGTGGCCCAATCGCCACGAGAGCAAAGCGGTCCCCCTTACCCGGTGAAGTGTCTTCCGGCCAGCCGATTGGACGTACTCGTCAAATTGGATAAGCCCGTCGAGTCACTCACGTGGAAGTGGCCGGCCGGAAACGTCCCGCTACAGGATATGGGCAATCAGGTCTGGAAAGCCACGATCGAGGTGGGAGATACCGGCGAAAACTACGACTTGGTCGCTGTGGTCAAGAACTTACCCGAAGCGATCATTTTGAGCAGCGGCAGTGTCCAACTCAAGACCGACCGCAAACCCGAAGTCAACTTTTTGGACATGGAAATGAGCCATGTGGTCACGCCTGGTGCCACTCTTCCGTTGCGATTTGAAGGCCAGGATGACTATGGCATGCAGGACATGAAACTGACCCTCCGCCGTGCCAAAGTCGGCAGTCAACCTGAAGCTATTCGGAACTGGACGTTCGGCGACGCACCTGGGAAGCAAGATCGGATTCAGAAGCGAGTCGATCTAAAAATTGATGCTAGCGTATTTGAGCCGGGCAATAAGTATTTTCTTGAAGTCCATGGTAACGACTTTTGTCCAACCACTGACAGCGGCATTTCTAACGCTTTGCTGGTCACCGTGAAAAATCTGGATACCAATCTTGCTGACGGCGACTCGGAGCTAAAAGACCTTTACGCGGCCCTAGAACATGCCATCGTTTTACAACGGAAGGCTCTGGAGGGAACCCAAAGCTTGTCGGTGAACATTGATGATGTCTGGTTGGATTTGAATCGTGTGAAGCGCGACGATAAAGACATCCAGTCTGCTCTGGATGCCTACCGTGAGAAGATTCTCGCTCTTCAGGTCGATGTGCGGGAAACACTTATAAAGGGAGTGCAATTGGCACCGGATCAGAGTGTCCACATGGCCGTTCGCATGCAAAGCATCGCCGAGATGGAGGCTGTGGAAGCCAATCATCGCGCCTTTGCTGCGGGACGTACACGGCTCAATGCCGGCCCGTTGAAGCGTGCCAATGGTTTCGGTCCCGGCACCTCCTTCAAAAACATAAAGACGCAAAACGTCCGCTTTAAGAGTCTACCTTCACGCTATTTTGGACTGGTCATCTACTCTACCCACGGCTGGTCGGCTCAAGCGTATCTTGAACAACTGGCGCTCGTGGGCGAGGACAACGAGGAGCAGAAGAGCCCTTACCTGGACAGCTCGAAATGGAAGCTCGTTGCTTCCAATGTCAAGGATGCACAAAAGGCACTTACCGCCCGGGTCACGCTCGATTCGTTGCCGGCATCGTTTGTGTTCGACATGGGAGAAAAACAGTCCGTTACCGGAATCGCCTGTCGAGGTGGGACCACGCAATCCCCCAAGGGATTCGCGGTGTACCTGACCGCAGAACAGGCCCCTGAGATTGTCCCGGTGGCGCTTGATCAAGATCGTATTAACGGCGAATTCAAGCATCTAAAAACCGTGCAGGAAATGATCTACAACCAACTGCTAGCGCTCAAAGGCGGAGAATTCGAAAAGTTGGAGGAGGACAAGAATCTCGAACTGGCGAAGTTGCTAGGTGAAGATCGTGATGAGGCTGCCCCTTCGGCGGACTTGGCCCTAGCCGAGATCAACGAAAAGCTAAAAGAGTGGACGAATGCGGAAGAAGAACTTGATGCCCTGCGGAAGGTGATCACCTCCAAACCTATGGAGAGTCTGGATGACGAGAAAGAACACAGTGATCTTGATCTAAAGGAACTTGCGCTGCGGCGTGATCTTGAGGAGATGGCTGAAGACCTCGCGCGGAACCCGTGGGACTTTGCAGACAAGAGCGAGATCGAATTGTATGAGGCTACGTTGCACAACATTAAAGACAAACTCGATGATAAAATCGTCGACCTTTTGGCATTGGATAGCGACAAACCGAAGCCCGATATGTCGCACAATCTCGACACCGTACCGCAAGATAAGTCGCGGGAGA
>JAPKDV010000070.1 GCA_028822385.1 Alphaproteobacteria bacterium | reverse complement strand
ACTTAAAAATAACTGCTACAGAACGCCTTCATGCATTTGTGCGGCCTATCGATCAAGGAGGAAAATTCTCCAGATACGAATTTTTCGGGGATGACCGCAACCAAGGCGACCTAGTGCTCGATGCCAATATAGAGAACCTATATTTTGAAGGGGATATTGGATCAATTTATAGCGGCTTAGCAGACCGATACGTATCCTACGATCTTCCTATAACCTTCGGACTCGTTCCGATGTTCATCCAAAATGGTATCTGGCTCGAGGACGCCTTCGTTGGCGGAGCAATAGCGCTTACAGCTCGTAACTCTCGTCAGCTAGACATCACTAACTATGACATCACCTTTTTTGGCGGCTTCGACAAAGTTTCTAATGCAGGGCTTAAAGATACGAACGGCGCGCTCGCCGACCACGCTGCTAATGTATTTGGTGTCGCAACCTGGGCTGACATGCGAGAAGGCCACCTAGAGGCTGACTGGGGCTACATCGACGATACCCGAGACGCCCTAGGTGATTTTAGCCATCACAATATGATGGTTGGGTGGACCAAACGTTATGGTGGCCTTATTTCAAATAGTACTCGGGCTGTCTGGAATGTCGGACAGTCGCCCTCAAGCGGACAAGCCAGAACCGCGGACGGCGCCGCATTACTGTTTGAAAATTCCTTAGTAACATCACTTCCATCAACTCTCGTGCCTTATTTCAATACCTTCATAGGTCTAGACCGACCGCAGCCATTGGCACGCGGGGGCACGGGATTATTAAAAAATACTGGTATAAATTTTGAAACCGACGCATTAACTGGCTACCCTAAACTCGATGATACGGCACGCGATTCTTGGGGTGGAGCTGTTGGCGTAGAATATCTCTTTGACCTATCTCGAAGCTTGGTCGCGGAGTTTGCGACAGTCCAGCCCATGTCTAACGTATCAGTAGCAACTGCAGACCAGTATGCACTGGGACTACGTTATCAAATGAACCTTAACGGGCGCGACCGCTGGCTACTTCGTACAGACGCAATGTATGGGTTCCTTCGTGAGGCCGAAGATATTTCGGGAATACGGGTCGAGTTACGAAAGAAATTCTAGAAATTTTATGCCAAAAAAATATTGGTAGGCCCGGCAGGATTCGAACCTGCGACATAACCGTTATGAGCGGTCCGTTCTAACCAGCTGAACTACGGGCCCTTCGCACCATGACGGGCGAGTTTTTCTATAGCATAATATGCAAAAAAAAAGATGCCTGTCCGTCAACCAGCATCTAAATAATTTAATTTATCCCTCAATTTAATGGTCGAGGAAGCTCCGTAGTTTGCGTGAGCGCGACGGGTGTTTGAGTTTACGTAGGGCTTTCGCCTCGATCTGACGAATACGTTCGCGGGTAACCGAGAATTGCTGGCCAACTTCTTCGAGGGTGTGATCGGTATTCATTCCGATCCCGAAACGCATTCGCAGCACGCGCTCCTCACGCGGTGTCAGTGACGCCAGCACGCGGGTTGTAGTCTCGCGCAGGTTTGATTGGATCGCAGCGTCTACAGGCAGCACCGCATTCTTGTCTTCGATGAAGTCACCCAGATGGGAATCTTCCTCATCACCAATCGGGGTTTCGAGCGAGATCGGCTCTTTAGCAATCTTCAGGACCTTACGCACTTTCTCGAGCGGCATGTGCAGACGACCGGAAAGCTCTTCCGGGGTCGGCTCACGTCCAATCTCATGCAGCATCTGGCGTGAGGTACGGACCAGCTTGTTGATAGTCTCGATCATATGGACCGGGATACGGATCGTACGGGCCTGATCGGCAATTGAACGGGTGATAGCCTGCCTAATCCACCATGTGGCGTAGGTCGAGAACTTGTAGCCACGGCGGTATTCAAACTTATCGACCGCTTTCATCAGGCCAATATTGCCTTCTTGGATCAGGTCCAGGAACTGCAGGCCCCGATTAGTGTATTTCTTGGCGATGGAAATCACGAGACGCAGATTGGCCTCAACCATTTCCTTCTTGGCCCGGCTGGCTTCTTTTTCGCCCTGCTGGACCGTTTTGACAATATCACGCAGTTCAGAAATCGGCAGCCCAACGCGGACGGAAATATCCATGAATTCCCTCCGGATCGCCCGGATTTCATCACCGTTCTTGTCAGCGAACTTCTTCCAACCCTTGCGCTTCAATCGCCCGACGCGACTGACCCAGCGCGGGTCGAGTTCATTAGTATAGTGTTCTTCGAGGAAGTCCGCGCGGGTCACACCGGCATCCAACGCCATGCGGAGTAGCCTTCCCTCGAAGCTTAAGAGCCGACGACTAAGGCCATATAGCTCATCCACCAGAGCTTCAATACGGCCGTTGTTCAGCCTCACCTGCTCCATATATTCAACGAGCTCAAGCTGTAGCTTAGTGTAACGATTTTCCTGCGCGCTAGACAGCTGATCGCTCTTGTTCTTTAGTCCTGCAAGGCGCTGATCTTGAAGCTTACGCAGCTTCTTGTAGGTCTTGTCGATGGTACCGAAGAGCTCAAGAACTTCCGGCTTGAGTTTGGCTTCCATTGCCGCGAGAGAGAGATTTGCACCTTCGTCTTCGTCTTCATCATCGTCGTCATCGTTGTTGGCACTATCACTGTTGGCTGCATTTTTACGTCGGACTTCCTCAGCCTTCTTCTTCTCTTCATCGGCCTTCTTTGCGTTCGCGCCGCCATTCGCAGAATTGTCCTCACCTGGGCCACCGCTATGGGTAGCATCGAGATCGATCACATCGCGAAGCAGAATCTGCTCCTTCTCCAACGCATCGCGCCAAGCAATGATAGCACGAACGGTCAGCGGCGATTCACAGATCGAGCTAATCATCTTCTCGCGGCCAGCCTCTATACGCTTGGCAATCGCTATCTCGCCCTCGCGGGACAGCAGCTCGACCGAACCCATTTCGCGCAGATACATCCGGACAGGGTCGTCTGTACGCCCGAGGTCTTCCTCACGCGTCGTGCGGGTCTTAGTCGGAACAGTGGTCGGAACAATATCCTTGTCGCTGGCGTCATTTCCCGACTTGCCCTCAGCTCCACTCTTGGCGGTCTTTTCGTCAGCGTCGTCATCCTTTTCTTCTTCGCGGACGATGATACCCATCTCTGACAACTGCGCGAGCACGTCCTCGATCTGTTCGGAGGAAACCTTTTCCAGCGGCAGGGTCTCGTTTATCTCATCATAGGTTATGAAGCCGCGTTCTTTGCCGCGCGCGATCATTTTCTTCACACCCTGAACCGAGCCGTCCATCAACGGACCGTGAGGCGCGTCTTCAAGCTCTTCGGTCTCTACTTCCTGCGCTTCGTTTCGTGCCATAAGTGTCCCTCGCTGCGGCGCCCGCTAAAGAGCGCGCAATCGCCAGATCAAAATTCTTTTTTCAAAGGCCGCCTGCATCAGACTCTTCGCGGACCAGATTCAGCAATTTGTTGCTCTTAGGTTCGCTCATGTCTTCCGCAAGTTCCTTCTTTGCTTCTGCACGGTCAGCAACAATCTGTCCGCGCCCGTAACGCTGCAGCATTTCATCCAACGCTGTGCGTGCATCCAAGATTGTCGCATCAGGCGCCGAGAATGAAGCCTGACGATAAACCTGGGAATGCAAAACCATACCTAACAGCCTCTCATGGCCACCTTTGATCAAATGGCGTTGTAGGTCTCGTGTGTCAAGCACGGGAGCCATAAAGGCGAGGTTTAAAATCACATCCAGCAAAGTGTCAAGTTCCTTACTTTGTAAGGAAATTTCGTTCAGAGCCTCGATAGAGTCATGGATCAGGTCCGGATGATTAATCAGGGTTGCCAGTAAAACCCGTTCCTGTAACGCTTTCATCGACGCGATATCACCGCGGGCGCCTAGGCCAGTCATCAATTCAGGCTTTCTGTCACTCCATTGATCGCGTTTTTGACCACCGGAACGCCCGCTGGATTTCCGTGGTGTGAAGAACAGGTCACGCAGCCGCTGCCGGAAGCTCTGCTGATAGTGATATTTGACGCCTTCATCCGCGATGGCTGAAATTCGGGCGTTAATCCGTTTCTCAAGATCAGCACGGCGTTCTGGCGTATCGTAACGTGCCACGTTGACCTCAGACCGCCAGAGAACATCGGCAAGCTGATGTGCACTTGCCATCAGGTGTTTAAAACCTTCTGCGCCGCGAGCCAGTAAAAGAGAGTCCGGGTCTTCTCCGGCCGGGAGCGTCATGAAACGCAACGACTTGCCGGGCTTGAGCAAGGGCATCCCGCGCTCAGCCGCGCGCAAGGCAGCGCGTGCACCAGCATTGTCACCGTCGAAACACAGCACCGGCTCGTCAGCGATTCGCCATAGCAGCGCGATCTGTTCCTCTGTCACAGCTGTCCCCAGCGGCGCGACGGCGTGGGGCAGTCCAGCCTGCGCCAATGCGATCACATCGGTATAGCCTTCCGCCACGATCACGGTGCCTAACTCCCTGGAGGATTCGCGAGCCATGGAAAAATTGTAGAGATTGCGACCCTTCTGGAAGAGCGGCGTCTCAGGCGAGTTCAGATATTTGGGCTGACCCTCACCTAGAATACGGGCACCAAATGCGATTATACGTCCACGGCTATCGCTGATCGGAAACATTACCCGGTTGAAGAAAAAGTCCCGCAGATCGCCACCGCCCCCGGGGTTCTTGATGAGACCAGCTTCGATCAATTGCTCCTTGCGAATGCCCTTACTTTCCATGGCCTGCAGCAATCGTCCGCGACCGTCCGGCGCATAGCCGAGACGGAACTTCTCGATCGTCTCATCGGTAAATCCGCGACCGCGCAGATAATCATACGCTTCGCGTCCGCCAGACTGGCGCAGATGCCCCTCGTACCACGCACACACCGCTTCCACGACGTCGTAGAGCGTGTTGCGAACCTTCGCGCGTTCGCGTTCTTCGGGCGAGGATTCCGGCACCTGCAAGCCGGCCTGTCCGGCCAGCCGCTCGACAGCCTCGGGAAAGCTTTGCCCTTCCGTTTCCATCACAAAAGTGATCACGTCACCATGCTGGCCACAGCCAAAGCAGTGATAAAACGCCTTCTCGTCATTGACCGTAAAGGATGGTGTTTTTTCATTGTGGAACGGGCAAAGCCCTGAATGCTCCCGCCCCTTGCGGGTCAGGCGCACCTTTCGCCCTACAACCTCCGACACCGGAAGCCGCGCGCGCAACTCATCAAGAAATTGCGGCGGAAAGGCCATAACGCTTCTTTGTAGGGACTGATGACAGTTCGCAGACTACCCCGTCTCGGCGTCATCTGCGATCTGAATCACGGGGATACTTTATCCGCCCAAGCGGGCTTTTACGATGCCGCTGGCCCGGCTAAAATCCATCTGACCGGCAAAATTATCGCGCAAAGCACCCATCACGCCACCCATGTCCTTAAGGCCCGAGGCCCCGAGATCGGCAATGGTCTTGTCGACAGCCGCTTCGGTCGCACTCGCATCGAGCTGTTCGGGAAGGAAACGCTGAATAATCACGATCTCCTCTGCTTCCTGCGCTGCGAGTTCGAGACGGCCACCCTTTTCGTACATCGAGATCGATTCCCGGCGCTGCTTCACCATTGTCTGAAGCATCTGCAGGATTTCGTCTTCACCGATGCCCTCAGCATTGCCCTTGCCGCGGGCCGCAATATCCCGGTCCTTCAATGCCGCCATTATCAGGCGCAGCGTCGAAACGGCACGTACATCTTTGTCTTTCAACGAGCTTTTAAGCGCATCAGGAATCTGTTCGCGGATCATGAATTGATGCCTTTTATAGAGAGGTGGGACGATAGCCGTTTTGGTGGGCGAGTGCAACGAAACCTGAAAACCATTAACCAGCTGATTTTAAAGAAACTTTCCATCCCCAGCCCTGCTTGACGACTCTGATTTTGTGGCTTAAACAAACCGCCAATTCGCGCGTCCTTAATTAGCGTGCGCCGGCTGCGCAACAGTCGGCTTGAAATTATTCTTGCCCCGGTGTTCTGAACCTTGCGCCCCGCCACCATCCCGAGGATCGAAGCGATATGACCGCTTCCACGTCGCAAGACCAGAGCCAACCTGAATGGGCGACCGGAGCATTGGTTCTGACTGATGGGGCCGTTTTCTGGGGCCGCGGCATTGGTGCCACGCGTGCTTCTGTCGGTGAAGTCTGTTTCAACACTTCGCTAACCGGCTATCAGGAAATCATTACCGATCCGTCCTATGCCGGGCAGATCATCAACTTCACCTTCCCGCATATTGGCAATGTCGGAGCCAATGACGAAGACATCGAGACGACCATCCCCGCCGCGCGCGGCTGTGTGTTGCGCGCGGATATCACCGACCCGTCGAACTGGCGCGCTATTCAGCATCTCGACGCCTGGCTCAAATCCATGGATATAGTCGGCATCGCCGGCGTCGACACGCGACGCCTGACCCGCCACATCCGGGATTCCGGTGCACCAAACGGCGCCATTGTTCATCGCCAAGATAGCCCCATTAACACAGCTACACTGCGCGCTGCCGCCAGTGACTGGCGTGGCCTAGAGGGGACCGACCTCGCCAAGGACGTTTCCTGCACCCAGACCTATGAGTGGAGCGAGACCCCCTGGGTGCTCGGTGAGGGCTATGGTCTGCAGCAGAACGCCAAACGCCATGTCGTCGCAGTCGATTTTGGCGCCAAACACAACATTTTGCGCTCACTCGCAGGCCTCGATTGCAAGGTCACGGTGGTACCTGCGACGGCGACATCCAAAGAGGTGCTGCGGCACAAACCCGACGGTGTGTTCCTATCGAACGGCCCCGGCGATCCAGTAGCCACCGGCGAATACGCCGTGCCGATGATTCGCGACGTGCTAAAATCCGGTACGCCTACATTTGGGATTTGCCTCGGTCACCAGATGCTGTGCCTTGCGCTGGGTGCAAAAACCGAAAAAATGCATCACGGCCATCGTGGCGCAAACCATCCAGTGAAAGACCTCGTAACCGGCAAAGTGGAAATCACCAGCCAGAACCACGGCTTCGTAGTGATGGAAAACTCTCTACCCGCGAGTGTCGAAATGAGCCACCAATCACTGTTTGACGGTTCTCTGGAAGGCATCCGCGTTAAAGATGCCCCGGTGTTCTCCGTCCAGTACCACCCCGAGGCCTCTCCCGGCCCCCACGACAGCCACTATTTATTCGAGCGGTTCGTCGAGATGATCGACGGACAAAACTGAGATGCCAAAACGTACTGATATTAAATCCATCATGATTGTTGGCGCTGGACCGATTATCATCGGGCAGGCTTGCGAGTTCGATTATTCAGGTACACAGGCTGTGAAGGCGCTGAAGGATGAGGGTTACCGGGTGATCCTGGTGAACTCCAATCCTGCAACGATCATGACTGATCCCACCTTCGCGGACGCCACCTATATAGAGCCAATCACGCCGGAGATGGTCACCAAGATCCTTGAGGCCGAACGGCCCGATGCGATCCTGCCTACCATGGGTGGCCAGACGGCGCTCAACACCTGTCTGACCTTGGCCCGTGACGGCACCCTTGAGCGCCTTGGCATTGAGATGATCGGCGCCAAGGCCGATGTTATCGACAAGGCCGAGGATCGCCTGCAGTTCCGAGAGGCGATGGACAAAATCGGGCTGGAATCACCGCGCTCCGTGCAGGTCAACAACCGCGTGGATGCCGAAAAAGCACTCGATATTGTACGCCTGCCCGCGATCATCCGGCCCTCCTTCACCTTGGGTGGATTGGGCGCGGGGATTGCCTACAACCGCGATGAATTCTTCGACATCGTCGATAGCGGACTGGATGCTTCACCGGTATCCGAGGTTCTAGTCGAAGAATCCGTCCTCGGCTGGAAGGAATATGAGATGGAGGTTGTTCGCGACAAGGCGGACAACTGCATCATCATTTGCGCCATTGAGAACATCGACCCCATGGGCGTCCACACGGGCGATTCCATGACTGTTGCGCCAGCGCTGACCCTAACAGACAAAGAATACCAGATCATGCGCAATGCCTCGATCGCGTGTCTGCGCGAGATAGGGGTTGAGACGGGCGGATCGAACGTGCAGTTCGCAATCAATCCTAAAAACGGCCGTATGGTAGTAATTGAGATGAACCCACGCGTCAGCCGTTCATCGGCGCTGGCATCAAAGGCCACGGGCTTTCCGATTGCCAAGGTCGCTGCCAAGCTCGCGGTCGGTTATACGCTCGACGAGTTGGACAACGAAATTACCGGTGTCACTCCGGCGAGTTTTGAGCCTACCATCGACTATGTCGTTACCAAGATGCCGCGCTTCACCTTTGAGAAGTTCCCGGGGACCGATGCCACACTGAATACCTCGATGAAGTCCGTAGGCGAAGTGATGTCGATCGGGAGGACTTTTGCCGAAAGCCTGCAAAAAGCTTTCCGGTCGATGGAAACAGGGCTGACCGGGCTCAACGAAGTCACAATCCCCGGTGCCCATTCGCGCGGCGAAGGGCAGAGCATTGACGAAGATGCCGTGTTTGCCGCACTCGGAAAGCCGGCTCCGGATCGTCTGCTAGTCATCGCCCAGGCCTTTCGTCTGGGATTGTCAGCTGCGGATATTCACCGCGTCACAAAATACGACCCTTGGTTCCTGGAGCAAGTTTCCTCGATCGTCCAGACCGAGGCGCGCATTCGTGAACAGGGCCTGCCAGAAGACTATGACGGGATGATCAAGCTTAAGAAAATGGGATTCTCTGACGAGCGCCTGGCCGAACTGACCGAAAGCGACGAGGCAAAGGTTGTTGACCTACGCAGGAAGCTTGACCTGCGTCCAGTCTTCAAGCGCATCGACACTTGCGCGGCCGAGTTCCCCAGCCAGACCCCATATATGTATTCCACCTATGAAGGTAATTCGACCCTACGTGGCGAATGTGAGGCTAAGACCTCGGACCGGGAGAAGATAATCATTCTTGGCGGTGGCCCCAACCGTATCGGGCAGGGCATTGAGTTCGACTATTGCTGCGTCCACGCCGCCTTCGCCCTGCGTGAAGCCGGTTACGAAACGATCATGGTCAATTGTAACCCCGAGACCGTATCGACGGATTACGACACGTCCGACCGGCTCTATTTCGAGCCGCTCACGGCCGAAGACGTCATTGAAATTTGCCGTCTGGAGATGACAACCGGAAAACTGCGCGGCGTAATCGTACAGTTTGGTGGACAGACGCCACTGAAGCTTGCTCACGCCCTTGAAGCCGTCGGCATCCCGATTCTCGGTACCTCGCCCGATGCGATTGATCTGGCCGAGGACCGCAAGCGCTTCCAGACCTTGCTGCAGGAGCTTAATCTCAAGCAACCAGAAAACGCCGTTGCCGAAAGCGCTGAAGAAGCCCTGTCTGCGGCCGAAAAGCTTGGTTTCCCGCTGTTGATCCGCCCGTCTTACGTGCTGGGTGGACGCGCCATGGAACTGGTCCACGGCATGGATCAGTTGACACGCTATATCAATGAAGCTGTACGCGTCTCAGGCACCAGCCCTGTCCTTCTAGATCGCTATCTGCAGGACGCCATCGAAGTTGATGTGGACGCCCTGTGTGACACGGCAGGCAATGTTCATGTTGCCGGGATCATGGAACATATCGAAGAAGCGGGTATTCATTCCGGGGACAGCGCCTGCTCTCTGCCGACTTACTCCCTCGATGCCAATATCCTTGCGGAAATTCGGCGCCAGACCGAAATTCTTGCCCGGGCCTTAAGCGTGCTCGGCCTAATGAATATTCAGTACGCGGTCAAAGACGGCGATGTGTATCTGATCGAAGTCAATCCACGTGCAAGCCGGACCGTTCCCTTTGTGGCCAAAGCAACTGGTATTCCGATCGCAAAGATCGCAGCGCGTATCATGGCCGGAGAGATGCTCGCCGACTTTACCTTGTCGGGAGATCCAGCGGGTCTAGGTCATGTTGCAGTCAAGGAATCTGTTTTCCCGTTTGCACGCTTCCCTGGTGTCGATACGATCCTAGGGCCGGAGATGAAATCCACCGGCGAAGTTATGGGCCTCGACCGAGACTTCGGCCACGCCTTTGCCAAGTCGCAAATCGGCAGCGGCACCATCGTGCCCGTTTCGGGAACTGTCTTCATTTCCGTGCGCAATCGGGACAAACCCGCCATGGTTGTAATGTCCCGTGATCTGATCGAGGCCGGCTTCAAAATCGTCGCAACAAGCGGCACAGCCAAACACCTTGAAGCCGAAGGTGTGCCCGTTGAAACGGTAAATAAGGTTCTCGAAGGACGTCCGCACATCGTGGACGCAATGCAAAACGGCGACATCCAGCTAGTTTTCAACACCACCGAGGGCGCCAGTTCGATCTCGGACAGCTATAGCCTACGTCGATCTACACTAACCCTGAAAATTCCCTACTACACAACCGTTGCCGGTGCACGAGCCTCAATTGCCGCTATCAGAGCCGTCCAAAGTGATGGTCTTGAAGTTGCGCCACTACAGTCGTACTTTAGTCACGAATTTTGAACGGCTTAACCCGCCGGACGTTCGCAACAGACCAAATTGGGCTGCGGTGACCAGCGGTGGGGTTTTTAGTCTGTACAAGCCAATTTATCCCAGCCAGCTGCCCCACACGGGTGGCGATTGAATGAGCATTCGCACCCATGGATAAGCTCCCAATGACGACCGAGGGCCATAAGGTCCTCCAGGAAGAGCTTCGCAATCTCAAATCGGTTGAGCGACCGAATATTGTGAAAGCGATTGCAGCTGCACGTGAACACGGCGATCTCTCCGAGAACGCCGAATATCATGCTGCACGAGAGCGACAGAGCTTTATCGAAGGCCGGATCGGCGAACTCGAGGATGCTACCAAACGCGCAGAAGTCATCGACACGTCAAAGCTAAAGGGCAAGATCGTTCGTTTCGGCGCTACGGTTAAGGTATCGGATGAGGAAACAGACGAGGAGATTACCTATCAGCTCGTCGGTGAACTCGAAGCCGATATCCAGCAACACAAGATTTCTATCGGATCGCCGCTTGGTCGTGCCCTGATTGGCCGCGAGGTTGCTGACAGCGTGGAAGTGACCACACCGAACGGTGTCCGCTATTTCGAGGTTATGAACGTCCGCTTTAAATAGTAGCGCCGTTTTTCCACCCACAAATCACTTGCAGGGGCGGGTTCCAAACCCGTCCCTGCAAGGACTTGGGGTCAATTTTTGGGATCATCTACCGGCACGCTTGACGCATATTTTGAGCTTCTAATCACCTGAAAGGTCTGAACCGTTGAAACATGCGGTGACGCAGTAAGCCGCGCCGTCAACTCGTTCTCATGCGCAGTGTTGCGGGCAACGATGCGCAGCATAAAATCACCGCCACCGCGGATCATGTCGCAACGGCGCACCTCAGGCCACGCCGTCAGGTGACATTCAAATTCGGTCAACACGTTTTCCGACTGACTGTCCAGCCCCACCAAGGCGTGGAATGCTACCTCATAGCCTAGCCGTTCGGCATCGAGTTCGGCGTGATAGTCCTTGATGTATCCAGCCGCTTCAAGAGCACGAACGCGACGCAAACAGGGCGGAGCCGAAATTCCGGCACGACGCGCCAGCTCCACATTGGTAATTCGACCTTCATCACGAAGGTTGCGAAGGATTCGGCGATCAATCGCGTCGAGTTTGACCTTACGGCTCTGATCTTTCTTCACGGATACATCGCCCTCTGGCTTAGTGTTGGCCATGCTTGTTTCGTCTCCAGGTTGGCAATGCTCTCGCCATGTGCGGGATGCCCGTAGGAATCAACGGTGCGCGTCCCTATAGTTGAATTCTCGCCGGGGCCGATGCTAGCAGACTGAAATTATATTTCAAAGGATGGCTACCGCCTTTTGCCTCATTCCATGGTCGCACTACCGTGAATAAGAACACCGAACACGCTATCGCCTCTTGCTGGATTCTCACCGACGGCAAGGTCGGCATGATCAACCAGTGCCGTGGACTGGCGGAAGTCCTCGGCGTAGACCCAATTTCTAAAGTCATCAATCAACGTGTGCCCTGGCGCTGGCTGCCCCCTGTCATCACGCCTCCGTCTCTTGGCATCGTCACGTCTAGCTCTTCGTCTCTTGAACCGCCATGGCCCGAACTGTTGATCGCGAGCGGTCGCAAGTCGGTCGCCCCGGCGCGTGCCATCAAGCGTGCAAGTGGCGGTTCAACCTTCTGCGTTCAGATCCAGAATCCCGGCGTGGCCCCGTCTTCATTCGATCTTGTTGTGGCACCCAAACATGACGGCATGGCGGGCCCGAATGTGATTTCGACCAACGGCTCTCTGCACGGACTAAGCCCGAGCGTGCTCGCTCAAGCGCGCAGTAATTTTGCGGATGTGGTTGCTCCCCTGCCTCGCCCTCTGCTGGCGGTTCTTCTTGGTGGCGACAACGCCGTCCACCAAATGACCGAGGAGTTTGGTCAAAAGCTTGCCGCCCAGCTGCGTGCGCTAGTGGATGAACATGGCTGGGGTCTGACGATCACCCCGTCCCGTCGCACCCCCGAACACGCCCGGCAGGCGATTACAGAAGCCTTGCAGGGCACCATGGCAAAGATGTGGGACGAAACCGGCGACAATCCCTATCTGGGTTTTCTCGCCCATGCCGATGCAGTGCTTGTGACATGTGATTCCGTGAACATGGTCTGTGAAGCGACAGCCACCGGGAAACCCGTTCACGTGGCTCATCTAGACGGAGGGTCGGACAAATTCCGACGTTTCCATGCTAATATGGAAGCACGGGGCATCACCCGGCCATTTGCTG
>JAPKDV010000204.1 GCA_028822385.1 Alphaproteobacteria bacterium | reverse complement strand
CTGAAGATGCGAACGAGTTCGACTAGCGCGGAGATCGGCACACCGGCATTACGAGCGTTCACGAAGAGGCTGGAATCGATGGTTCCTTCCACGCGCACCACTTCGTTTTGTAGCGGCAGGATCACCTCACGAGTAACAAACCCGCCATCTTCGTTACGGTCGACCAAGACTTCCTTGTTATAGGAAACAGGGAGGCGAAAACCCGTGAGTATGTAGTTTAGAGTATCGGCCGGGCCGGCACCACTCCCGGTACCGGTATCTGTCACCGGGCCCATCGTAACCTGAAGCTCGTCTCCGATCCGCAGATCGCGACGGGGGTTATAAATACCCTGAAGGGATTGGATGGCAACGTGGGCATCGAAACGTTCGGCACCCAACTTGACCAGTACATCCATTAAATTGTCGCCGTTTTTGATTTTCACTAGTTCAATACGGGGTTGGGGCGGTTTCGGTGCTTCGACAATGACGGGTTCGAGAACGGTGGCTTCCGGAAAAGGTCCCGTTGAGGCCGTTGCTATATCAGTGTTTGGGCTCGGCGCGGATGACGCGCCGATCAGATAAGCTGCAATTGGGAGCAGAATAATCACAGCAGCTGCAACAATTAGATGTGATTTCTTGAACGTTTCAATAGGCACTCTGTAATCCTCATACCCCAAATCAACTGTCGGCGAATTCCTATATGCGACCTACCAACATGTCGGAAGATGCGTTACGCCCTGATTGTCTGTCAATATTACAATCGAGGAATTTTTTGAAATTAGGTAGCAGTATCAGCAGTTTGCTGGGACTTTAGTGCCATGCGCTCGATCCGGGGGTAGAGCACCAGCAAGGTTAGCGCGCGCACGACCATAAAGAGCATGACTGAAGCCCAAAGCCCGTGATTTCCCAGAAATTCGGGTAGGGTAAATATTGCCGTTGTGTAGACGGCAACAGAGATGAGCATCGCGTTCCGCATCTCACCTGCACGGGTAGCACCAATGAAGATGCCATCGAGCTGATAGGCCCAGACTGACAATATGGGTGAGATAGCCATCCAGATCAGATAGTCCCCGGCAAAAGCTCGCAGTTCGGGAATATCGGTCAGAATGGCCAGCAGGTGTGAACCGAACAAAGCATAGATGAGGGCATAAGCGATCGCTACGCAAGCAGCCATAAAGGTTGAGGCAATCACGGTGTCACGCAGTGCGCGCCGATTGCGGGCACCGACAGCCTCTCCCACTAGTGCGGAGGTGGCGTGGGCGAAACCGTCCAGACCATGGGCGAGAAAAGACTGAAAATTCATCAGCAGGGCATTCGCGGCCAGAACGGTTGTACCCAGACGTGCTCCCATCCATGTGAGCAGCGACCAAGCAAAAATCATTGCCAGAGTCCGAAGGAAGATATCACGGCTGACACTTAACAGAGCACCGAGTTCCGTCAGGTTCAATATCCGGTTCGTTGACCAGATGCCTTCGATGGATTTCAGGCGTAGTGCGATAAGAGCCAAACCTAGAAATGCACCAGTGTACTGGGCGATGGCAGTGGCCAAAGCAACGCCTTCAACACCTCGTCCCATCTCGGTTACAAACCAGATATCTAGGGCCGCGTTCAGGCCATTTATGGTGATTTGGATGGTTAGGGCGGTGCGGGCATATTGCATACCGAGCAACCATCCTAGAACGGCGTAATTGGCAAGCGTGGCGGGTGCGCCCCAGATACGCGTGTCGAAATAGGCGATAGCGAAAGCTTCGACATCCGGCGCAGCTTCTATGATTCCTATAGCACCTATCCGAAGCGGGAACTGGGCTAGCATCAAGACGATGGCAGCCGTCAGCCCGACAATGAGTGCGCGCGCCAGGATCGCACGAATCTCATCACCATCTTCACGGCCACGCGCTTGCGCCACGAATCCCGTCGTACCCATGCGCAGGAACCCGAAGCCCCAATACAGGAATGAGAAGATAATGCTGCCGATGGCGACCCCGCCGACATAGGCTGGGTCGGGCAGATGGCCCATCACGGCTGTGTCAACAGCGCCGAGCATTGGCACGGTCAAGTTCGACAATATGGTCGGCCAAGAAAGTGCCCAGATACATTTATGCGGGTAGCGGCGTAAGTGGCCCGTGATGGTTCTGCTATCGGGTTCCATTTCGGTCCCTAGCGACCTACGGCGTAGGCTTCCTGAAATCGTGGATGTGCAGCTCCTTTTAGGAACCAGTCACGTCCATTGTGTTCCCGTCCGACGGCGACCATTCGACCGGAAGCCCAGTCGCCTACCATGGTCATCAGGTGCCCGCGTCGCCGTAACTCTTCTATCGTGGCTGGCGGAAAACGGTCTTCCGCCTTGACCACTGCGGGCTGGAAGGTGCGTGGGTAAAAGCTAGACGGAAGGTGGTCCGTGTGAAAATTAGGGGCGTCTATGGCTTCCTGCAGATTGTAGCC
>JAPKDV010000069.1 GCA_028822385.1 Alphaproteobacteria bacterium | reverse complement strand
CGTGTGTTAAATCACAACATGCATGATGTAACGACATACAATTGCAGAATAAAGCAACATTTTGGTGAAGATATGGGTGTGCAAAAGAAGCTTATTGTCGGGAACTGGAAAATGAACACGCTGCACGTTGATGGTGGAGCGCTGGTCCGTGATGTGGTTGCCGGAGCTGACAAAACCTTTTGCGAACTGCTGTTGTGCCCCCCCTCTACCTTGATTTCTTGGGTGTCCGAAACGGCAAGCGGAAGCGTTGTAGGCGTCGGTGGTCAGGATTGCCATGAAGCAAAAAGCGGAGCCTATACTGGAGACGTTTCCGCCGCGATGGTCCGAGACGCCGGCGCCAGCTATGTGATTTTAGGCCATTCAGAACGACGAACTGGGCTAGGGGAGACGGATGCACGCGTTTGCGCCAAGGCGGAAGCGGCTCATGGAGCCGGATTGGTGGCGATTGTCTGTATAGGGGAAACTGAAGGACAGAGAGACGCCGGCCAGACCCTAGAAGTGCTCTCGGCCCAGCTCGATGGTTCTCTCCCAACGGATGATGACCGCTTTGTCGTTAGCGGTGCCGACACAGTAATTGCGTATGAACCCATCTGGGCCATTGGCACAGGGCGCACACCCACATTGGAAGAAGTTGGCTTAGCTCATAGCCATATTCGTAAACACCTGACCGCCAGTCTCGGAGATTCGGCAGCGGACATCCGCATCCTCTATGGCGGTTCGATGAAGCCGGAAAATGCCGGTGATCTGCTCGCAATTGAGAATGTGGATGGCGGTTTGATCGGTGGCGCGAGCCTGTCTGCAGACAGTTTTCTGGCCATTGCGGCTGCAGCGCCGGCCTGAGAAACCGCATCACGAATTTCTTATGTCCTGTTTTGGGGTGGAATTGCGTGCCGCAACCGACTAAATATTCGCTTAATAAGGGCCCAATTCCTTTAGGGCGCTTCTCCATTTCCGAAAGACGATACCAAAATGGAAACCATCATCCTTGTCATTCACCTGCTTATTGGGCTTTCGCTCGTGGGCGTGGTGCTTATGCAGCGTTCTGAAGGTGGCCTAGGTGGGCTTGGCGGCGGCGGCGGTGGTGGCGGTGGAGCTAGCGGCGGTATGGGTGGTCTGCTTGGCAACCGTACCGCCGCGAACCTGCTCACCCGCGCAACCGCCTTGTTGGCGGCGTTGTTCATGGTGACAAGTATTTCGTTGGCCATTCTGGCTGGCGGTGATAGCGATGGTGGGTCTATCGTCAATGAAGCAACGGGGGCAGCTCAAAGCGATGGTTTGACCCCGTTAGCGACATTGCCGGTGATCCCCAGCGTTCCGACGACGGACTAGGCAACATTGGCCCCCGAGTCGATATTCAAAGGCGACCTTTCGGGTCGCCTTTTTCACGCTAAGTATAGGTAACTCAGCGTCTTGCAGGCTGTGGACTATTTCGATTTGGCGAACGCGGTTCAAATTGAGTAAAAGTGAGCATGGCGACACGGTTTATTTTCATCACTGGCGGTGTTGTTTCCTCCCTAGGTAAGGGTCTGGCTTCAGCTGCATTGGGTGCGCTTCTCCAATCCCGTGGATACTGTGTTCGCGTGCGCAAACTGGATCCTTATCTCAACGTAGATCCGGGAACGATGAGTCCATTCGAGCACGGCGAGGTTTTCGTCACCGATGATGGTGCCGAGACAGATCTCGATCTTGGTCACTACGAACGCTTTACCGGCGTCGCGGCGACCCAGTCGGACAATGTGACCACGGGCCGGATATACTCAGATGTCCTGGGGCGTGAGCGTCGCGGGGACTATCTCGGTGGAACAGTGCAGGTCATTCCGCATGTGACTGACGCGATCAAAAAATTCGTGACCGCTGATCTGCACGGCGAAGATTTTGTGATTTGCGAAATTGGCGGCACGGTTGGTGATATCGAAAGCCTGCCGTTCCTCGAAGCCATCCGCCAACTGGGCAATGAACTAGGCAATGAACGGGCTATGTTCGTGCATCTGACTTTGGTGCCGTATCTGGCTGCGTCAGGTGAGCTGAAGACCAAGCCGACTCAGCATTCCGTGATGGAACTGCAGCGTGTTGGCATTCGGCCACATATCATTTTATGCCGCTGTGACCGAGCGATTCCAGAAGGTGAGCGCAATAAGATTGCCTTGTTCTGCAACATTCGTCCCGAATCCGTAGTCCAAGGTGTGGACATCGACACTATTTATCAGGTGCCGATCGAATATCACAATGAGGGCCTCGACACCCAGGTGCTTGAGCACTTCCATCTTGATGCCAAAACGCCGCCGGATCTTAAGATTTGGAAGAATATCGTTGAGCGTGTGCGTCATCCTGATGGTGACGTCAAGATTGCGGTCGTCGGTAAGTACACCGATCTCCCTGATGCCTATAAGTCTTTATCTGAAGCACTTGTTCACGGAGGCATTGCGAACAATGCTAGAGTTAACCTCGATTGGATTTCATCGGAAATTTTCGAGGAAGAGGATGCGGTTGAATACCTGAATGGTGTGCATGGGATTTTGGTGCCAGGTGGATTTGGCGAGCGCGGTGCTGAAGGCAAGATTCAGGCGGTTCAGTTTGCTCGTGAGCACAAGGTTCCGTATTTTGGTATCTGCTTCGGTATGCAGATGGCCGTCATTGAGGTGGCGCGCAATATGGCAGGGCTTGACGGAGCGGGTTCGACCGAGTTTGGGCTGTGTGCCCACCCGGTGGTCGGTCTGATGACTGAGTGGCAGCGCGGAAATGAAAAGGAAACTCGGGACGCGGAAGACAATATGGGTGGCACTATGCGGCTGGGAGCTTATCCCGCCCATCTGGAGCCGAAGACCCATATTGCCGAGATTTATGGCATCAACGAGATCGCTGAGCGGCATCGGCATCGCTACGAGGTAAATATTAATTACCGCAAGCAACTGGAAGCCGCCGGTTTGAAATTTTCCGGGACGTCGCCGGATGGAGTGTTGCCGGAAACGGTCGAACTTGAGAACCACCCTTGGTTCATTGGTGTGCAGTACCACCCCGAACTGAAGTCCAAGCCATTTAAGCCACATCCGTTGTTTGCATCCTTTGTTGCAGCCGCTCTCGCCCAGTCACGGCTAGTCTGAGCGATGGTTGCGCCCCGTCACGTCGCAATAAGAGATTTGCAGGTTGGTTGTGATCTGCCGCTGACCTTGATTGCAGGTCCGTGCCAGCTTGAATCTCGTGCACATGGTCTGGAAATGGCCGGCGCGCTTAAGGAAATCGCCGAAAATCTGGGTATCGGACTGATTTATAAAACGAGCTTCGACAAGGCCAATCGGACTTCAATTAAGACGGCACGGGGCCTCGGTCTTGCGGAGAGTCTGCCGATTTTCGCGGAAATTCGGGAATCTCTGGGTCTGGCGGTGATCACCGATGTCCATGTTGCAGAGCATTGCGCCGCAGTGGTGGGCGCAGTCGACGTGCTGCAGATTCCGGCGTTCCTGTGCCGTCAGACGGATTTGGTCGTGGCCGCTGCCGAGACGGGGCTCGTGCTGCACATCAAGAAAGGGCAGTTTCTGGCCCCTTGGGATATGAAAAACGTTGTTAGCAAGGCGTTTGAGACCGGAAACGAGAAGGTAATGCTCTGTGAGCGGGGTTCCAGTTTTGGCTACAACACGCTTGTTTCTGATATGCGGGCCTTGCCAATCATGGCATCGCAAACCGGCTGCCCTGTGATCTTTGATGCGACCCATTCGGTACAGCAACCCGGCGGGCAGGGCGCAACGAGTGGCGGGCAGCGTGAATTCGCGCCCGTTCTGGCCCGTGCCGCCGTCGCCGTCGGGGTGGCCGGTGTATTTATTGAGACCCACGAAGACCCGGACAACGCACCCAGCGATGGGCCGAACATGATTCACCTCAAAGATATGCCAGGTATTCTCAAAACACTGCTTGAAATTGACCGGATCGCGAAGGCGGACCCGGTTTCCATACTCTAACCAGTCCCAAACTAGAAACGGAACGAGCGATGAGCGCCATCGTCAATATTATCGGTCGAGAAATCCTCGATAGCCGCGGCAATCCCACTGTCGAAGTGGATGTCTCCCTGGAAAGCGGGGCTTTTGGAAGGGCTATGGTGCCGTCAGGCGCGTCAACAGGCGCCCATGAGGCTGTTGAACGTAGAGACGGTGATAAGAGCCGGTATGGCGGGAAGGGCGTTCTGGGCGCTGTTGAGGCGGTGAATACTGAATTGTTCGAGGCCCTGTCCGGCATGGATGCCGACGAGCAGGAATACCTTGACCAGGTCATGTGTGATCTTGATGGTTCCGAGAACAAGGGCCGCCTTGGCGCAAACGCCATTCTGGGCGTTTCCCTGGCAATTGCTAAAGCGGCAGCGGACGATGCGGCACTGCCGTTGTACCGGTATGTTGGCGGAAGCCATGCACGAGTGCTCCCGGTGCCGATGATGAACATCGTAAATGGTGGCGAGCATGCCGACAATCCGATCGATATTCAGGAGTTCATGATCATGCCGGTCGGGGCGGACGGAATCGCCGATGCTGTTCGTATAGGTTCTGAAATATTTCAAACGCTTAAGATACAGCTTTCAGAAGCCGGCCATAGCACCAATGTTGGTGATGAAGGAGGGTTCGCGCCAGGATTAAAGAGTTCTGACGAAGCCCTTGGTTTTATTATGAAATCAATCGAAACAGCGGGCTATAAGCCCGGTGATGATGTCATGCTGGCACTTGATGCTGCTTCAACCGAATTCTACGCAAATGGTACGTACGAGTTGGCGGGTGAAGGGCGCTCCTTGGATTCTGCTGGGATGGTCAAATACTTAGTCGATCTTTGCGACCGGTATCCGATTGTTTCGATCGAAGATGGCATGGCTGAGGATGATTGGGATGGTTGGGTAATGTTGACCGAAGCCATCGGAGACCGTGTGCAGTTGGTCGGGGACGATCTGTTCGTCACCAACCCGTTACGGCTGCGGAACGGAATCGAGAAGGGAGCTGCCAATTCGATCCTTATCAAGGTTAACCAGATTGGTACGCTTTCGGAGACGCTCGAAGCTGTCGAAATCGCCCATAAGGCGTCCTATACGGCAGTGATGTCCCATCGCTCTGGTGAGACAGAGGATTCGACCATTGCCGACTTGGCGGTAGCCACGAATTGTGGGCAGATTAAAACTGGTTCGCTTAGTCGCTCGGATCGATTGGCCAAGTACAATCAGCTCATTCGTATTGAAGAAGCACTAGGGCCAGTTGCAAAGTATGCCGGACGTTCCTTCCTCAAAAATAACGCTTGAGGCATCAGATTGAGTCCAAAACAAGAACCCTGACTCACTTTTGCAACAGTTTGCGCGTTTCTGACAAAGAACTGAAAACAATAGATAAAACTGCCTTGACGCAACAGCTGAGCCTGTGATTCGGTGAATTTATGTCAGTTATTGATGAAATTCGCTACCGCTCCCGATCCGCCTTATGGCCGATCATTGGGGCCTTGCTGCTGGCTTATTTTTCCTTCCACATGGTGCAGGGGCAGCAGGGTATGCTGTCTTTGTTGCAGTTGCAGACTAAGGTTGAGAAAGCTAAGACTTTGTATGATTCGCTTAGTGATGAGCGGCAAGAACTTGAGGCCCGTGTGGCATTGCTGCGTCCTGACAATCTAGACCCAGATATGATCGAGGAACGTGCCCGGGTGATGCTCAACTTTGCCTATTCAAATGAAATAGTCATTCTGAATGCTAGCCCTTCGCGCAATATCCGATAACAATTCAAAACTTCGATCGACCTAATATTTCGTTTAGAAAATCATGAATTAACTGAATATCAGTAAATTGTTATTTTTTCCCAGAAATCTAAGGATTTATGCTTGTTCCGTTTAGACTTTTGACCTACCTGTCGTTGGAATATAAGCGCAGAATCAGGTTGAAGGGGGATCGAAATGACACGTAAGCCGGCCACCAAGTCGTCTAGTACGAGTTCGAATAGCACCGCCAGCCGTCGAAAAAGCACTAAAGCCGTAAAACTAGATTATAGCAATTATGATGCGGACCAACTTCGTGAGTTCTATCGCGATATGCTGGAAATCCGCCGCTTCGAGGAAAAGGCTGGCCAGATGTATGGCATGGGCCTGATCGGCGGCTTCTGTCACCTCTATATTGGTCAGGAAGCTGTAGTTGTCGGAATGCAGGCCGCCCTGAACGAACAGGATTCCGTGATTACCACGTATCGTGATCACGGGCATATGCTGGCCTGCGGGATGAACCCGAATGGCGTGATGGCAGAACTGACCGGGCGCGAAGGTGGGTACTCCCGAGGCAAGGGTGGTTCTATGCACATGTTCTCCAAGGAGAAGAATTTTTATGGGGGGCATGGAATTGTTGGCGCTAACCTCCCATTGGGAACTGGGATTGCGTTCGCACACAAATACAAAGGTGATGGCGGGGTCTGTCTGACATATTTTGGAGACGGTGCCGCTAACCAGGGACAGGTTTACGAATCCTTCAATATGGCAGCTCTTTGGGACCTGCCTGTAATCTACATCATCGAGAACAACCGCTACGGCATGGGAACGTCTATTGAACGCGCCTCGTCTTCGGAAAACTTCGTAATTCGCGGAGAGGCCTACGGCATCAAAGGGATGCAGGTCGACGGGATGGATGTTGTGAAGGTTAACGAAGCGGCGATCGAGGCTCTTAAGTATGTCCGGGCTGGAAAGGGACCTTACGTCCTTGAAATGCAAACCTACCGCTATCGCGGTCATTCCATGTCAGATCCGGCCAAATACCGGACTAAGGATGAGGTCCAGAAAATGCGGATCGAGAAGGACCCGATTGAATCTCTTAAAGAGACGCTAATCACTCTGGGTCAATCCAATGAAGAAACCCTAAAGGCCATGGACAAAGAAGTACGCGAGCGGATCAATGCTGCGGCTGATTTTGCGAAGGAAAGTCCAGAGCCAGATCCGAGCGAGCTCTACACGGACATTTTGGTCGAAGCTTGACCCGATAGGGGCGGAGAGGAACGAAGTTATGTCGATAGAAATTCTGATGCCGGCGCTTTCGCCGACCATGACTGAAGGAAATCTCGCACGTTGGCTTAAAGCCGAGGGCGACAGTATTTCTCCTGGTGATGTGATCGCAGAGATCGAGACTGACAAAGCCACGATGGAGATTGAGGCTGTTGATGAAGGCATTCTTGGTAAGATTCTGGTGCCCGAAGGAGCTGAAGAAATTACGGTAAACACGCCGATTGCGGTGATCCTTGAGGACGGAGAAAGTGTCGCTGATCTTGGGATGCCGTCCGTCCCGTCTGTCGTTGTGACAGCGATCGTCGATGAGGCACCGCAAGTCGTGCAAGATACGCTGTCCGCGCCTGCCCAAGTGAAGGCTCCTCCGGCAGAGAGTGACTACGAGGGTGTAACAGCAGAACTGTCCGTTCGTGAAGCACTCCGTGATGCCATGGCTGAGGAAATGCGGAGAGACGAGAATGTTTTCCTGATGGGCGAGGAAGTCGCGCAGTATCAGGGGGCGTACAAGGTCAGTCAGGGTTTGCTGGAAGAGTTCGGTGAAAAGAGGGTGATTGATACCCCGATTACTGAGCAGGGCTTTGCCGGACTGGGTGTTGGCGCGGCCTTTAACGGGTTGCGCCCAATCGTTGAGTTCATGACCTTCAATTTTGCCATGCAGGCTATCGATCAGATAATCAATTCGGCAGCCAAGACACATTATATGTCGGGCGGTCAGATGGTTGTGCCGATTGTGTTCCGAGGGCCGAACGGGGCTGCCTCACGTGTGGGAGCGCAACATTCACAGTGTTATGCCAGCTGGTATGGACATATTCCAGGCCTAAAAGTGGTTGCGCCATATTCGGGCGCAGATGCCAAAGGTCTGCTCAAGTCGGCCATCCGTGATCCCAACCCGATCATCTTCTTGGAAAACGAAATACTCTATGGACAGAGCTTCGATATTCCCACGGATGTTGATTTCACGGTCCCAATCGGGCGCGCAAAGGTCTTGCGCGAAGGCGATGATGTAACGATCACGGCGTTTTCACTGATGGTCGGAAAAGCACTCGAGGCCGCCGAAATGCTGGCTGCTGAGGGTATTGAGGCTGAGGTCATCGATCTTCGGACCATTCGCCCGCTGGACCGGAACACAATCGTAGAATCGGTGAAGCGCACCAACCGAATCGTCTCGGTTGAAGAGGGGTGGCCGTTTGCAGGTATCGGTTCGGAAATTGGTATGTGCGTTGTGGAAGAGGCCTTCGACTATCTGGACGCGCCGGTCATGCGTGTGACCGGTGAGGATGTGCCAATGCCATATGCAGCGAACCTTGAGAAGCTGGCGCTGCCCCAGTCCGAACGTATTGCCGAAGCGGCGAAGCAAGTTTGCTACCGAGGCTAGTTCATTGCATTCCCACCCACTCGACCATTTTGGCAGAAGCTGCTGTCTTCCACTGATTAACAATCAAATTTTTCGCGAAGAGGGTATTAGGCAAGCATGTTTGTAACTTCTTTCAACGCAAACGGCGGTATTCTGTCAGCGTTATTGTCTCAGGGGGACATCTGATGCCTATTTCCATTCTCATGCCTGCATTGTCGCCAACGATGACCGAAGGAAACCTCTCTCGCTGGCTCAAGCAGGAGGGCGACAGCGTTGCCTCCGGTGACGTCATTGCGGAAATCGAAACCGACAAGGCGACCATGGAGGTCGAAGCGGTTGATGAAGGAACACTCGGTAAAATCCTCGTCGCCGAGGGTACCGAAGAAGTTCCGGTGAATACGCCGATCGCGGTTTTGCTGGAAGAAGGCGAAGACGCCAGCACGCTTGATGGGTTTGATTCTGGTTCAGCAGCCCCGGCACCCCAGCCAGCTGCACCAGAAGCAGCCCCGGAACCTGCAGCGGCGCCGAAAGCGACGGTAGCGCCGGCCGCCGCAAGTCTGGCAAGTGGTGATCGCGTATTTGCAACGCCGCTGGCACGTCGTCTGGCCACTCAGCAGGGCATCGACATTGCGTCCGTTGCTGGTTCTGGCCCGCATGGTTGGATCGTGAAGGCTGACATAGAGGCATTTTCTGCTGGTGGTGTGCGGTCCGTGTCGACGTCGCAAAGCGCGCCGGTTGTCTATGCTGCCGATGGTGAGGCTGAGTACGAAATCATCAAGCCATCCAACATGCGCAAGGTGATTGCTACCCGCATGACGGAATCCAAACAGCAGGTGCCACATTTCTACCTTACGGTGGATTGCGAGATCGACAAGCTGCTCGATGCCCGCAAGGAGCTCAACGCGCGTGCCAAGGATGGTGAGTTCAAGATTTCCGTCAATGACATGGTGATCAAGGCGTCAGCTTTAGCATTGATGGAAGTGCCGCGTGCGAATGCCGGTTGGTCCGATGAGGGCATCCGACTATACAAACAGGCGGATATTTCTGTCGCCGTTGCCATTGATGACGGTCTTGTCACGCCGCTCGTACGGCGCGCGGAAGGCAAGGGTATGCGTCGTATCTCTGAGGAGATGGTGGATCTGGTGGCACGTGCGCGCAAAGGCAAGTTGATGCCCGCGGAATACCAGGGTGGGACCTTTACTATTTCCAATCTTGGCATGTTCGGCGTGAAGCATTTTGAAGCTGTTATCAATCAGCCTCAGGGCGCCATTCTGGCAGTCGGTGCCGGGGAGCCACGTCCCGTTGTCAAGGACGGCAAACTCGCGATTGCAACCGTGATGTCACTCACCTTGTCCGTCGATCACCGCGCGCTTGATGGCGCAATCGGTGCGCAGTTCCTGTCCGTTCTCAAAGGGTTAATCGAAAACCCGATGGGTATGCTTCTCTAGAACTTTCAGTCTGCCAAATTCCGAAAAGGAAATTTCATGGCCGAAAAGAAATTCGATCTGGCTATCGTTGGCGGGGGCCCCGGCGGCTATGTTGCCGCGATCCGCGCTGCCCAACTGGGTATGAAGACTGTCGTTATCGAAGCCAACCACCTTGGCGGGATTTGCCTGAACTGGGGCTGCATTCCGACCAAGGCGCTGCTGCGCACTTCCGAGATTTACCACTACATGACCCATGCGGCTGATTACGGCCTCAAGGCGGACAATGTTTCCTTCGATGTGAAGAAGGTGGTGGAACGCTCACGCGGTGTGTCCAAGCAGCTCAATCAGGGCGTTGGCTTCCTGCTGAAGAAGAACAAGGTCGAAGTCATCGATGGCTGGGCTAAGCTTGCCGGTGGCAAGGAAGGTGCGCGTAAGCTGACGGTTGAGAAGAACGGCGAGAAGATCGCCGATGTGATCGCGAAGAACGTCATCCTCGCGACGGGCGCACGCGCACGCGATATTCCGGGCCTCGAAGCAGATGGCAAGCAGGTCTGGACCTACAAGGAAGCGATGACGCCGGAATCCTTTCCTAAGTCCCTTCTTGTCGTTGGTTCGGGTGCCATCGGGATCGAGTTTGCATCCTTCTATCGCACGCTTGGTGCCGAAGTGACGGTCGTTGAAGTTCTTGATCGGATTTTGCCGGTTGAGGATGAGGAAATTTCGGCAATGGCCGCGAAGGCTTTCGAAAAACAAGGCATGAAGTTGCTGACGGGAGCGACGGTTAAGTCTCTCGACAAGAATAAAAGCGGCGTGACCGCAACAATCGAAAAAGATGGCAAGAGGGAGAAGATCATGGCTGAGCGTGTGATCATGGCCGTCGGGATTGTTGGTAATGTTGAAAACATTGGGTTGGAAGGCACTAAGGTTAAGGTCGATCGCAACCATATTGAAACAGATGAATGGGGTGCGACGGGCGTGAAGGGAATTTGGGCAATTGGTGATGTAGCCGGAGCTCCGTGGTTGGCTCACAAGGCTTCCCATGAGGGAATTATTGTGGTCGGGAAAATTGCGGGTCAAAAAGATAACTATCCGATGGACAAAAGCCGTATCCCCGGCTGTACCTATTGCCATCCGCAGGTTGCTTCGATCGGTCTGACCGAGGCCAAGGCTAAAGAAGCCGGGCACAAGATCAAGGTTGGGCGGTTCCCGTTCCAGGGCAACGGTAAGGCAATAGCGCTTGGTGAGCCTGAAGGAATGATCAAAACGATCTTTGACACTGAGACAGGTGAATTGCTCGGTGCACATATGATCGGCGCAGAGGTAACGGAGCTGATCCAGGGTTACAGCATCGCCAAAACACTGGAGACTACAGAGCAGGAACTGATTCATACGGTCTTCCCGCACCCGACCTTGAGCGAGATGATGCACGAATCCGCACTTGACGCTTACGGGCGGACGATCCACTTCTAGCCTATGACAACAGCAACTATCCGCGACAAGAAAACCGATCCTGCCCTCCGGCATCCGGAGAAGCAGAAACGCCCCGACAATCCTATCCAGCGCAAGCCGGACTGGATTCGTGTCAAAGCACCCACGAGCCCGGAATATCATGAGACCCGCAAGATGATGCGGGAGCTGAACCTCGCCACGGTCTGTGAGGAAGCCGCGTGCCCGAATATTGGTGAATGCTGGGCGAAAAAGCACGCCACGATCATGATTATGGGCGACACCTGCACGCGCGCTTGCGCGTTCTGCAATGTGGCGACGGGCATGCCAAAGCCGCTCGACCCAATGGAGCCTTCGAATGTCGCTATCGCGCTCGGCGCGATGGGGCTAGAGCATATCGTCATCACGTCTGTCGATCGCGATGATCTTGACGATGGCGGTGCGAATCATTTTGCCGAGGTTGTGCGTTCGATCCGCAATGTAGCTCCGCAAACGACTGTTGAAATTCTGACGCCAGATTTTAAGGACAAAGCCGGTGCAATCGAAATCATGGCGGGTAGCCCACCGGATGTGTTCAACCACAATCTTGAAACAGTACCCCGGCTCTATCCGACGATCCGGCCCGGATCGCGCTACTTCACGAGCCTGAAGCTGCTGCATGAGATCAAGGAGCGGGTGCCGAGCATCTTTACCAAATCCGGAATTATGGTCGGACTTGGGGAGACGCGCGAAGAGGTCGGTCAGGTGATGGACGATCTACGATCGGCTAATGTCGACTTTCTGACCATCGGCCAATACCTGCAGCCAACCCCCAAGCATGCCCGAATTGATCGGTTTGTCACGCCGGACGAGTTTGACGGCTATGCAACGATGGCGCGTGGGAAGGGTTTCCTACTGGTTTCCGCGACGCCGTTGACTCGGTCGAGCTATCACGCCGGTGAAGACTTTGCCAAATTGCGTGCCGCGCGTGAGGCCCAACTGGCCGCCGCTCAGTAGCGCAGTCTTCGAAAGCACGTGCCCGATCATAAGGAAATTCGTGTTCTGCCATATCGGCCAGACCAGATATTTGATCTGGTGGCTGATATCGAGAGCTATCCCGACTTTTTGCCCTGGTGTATCGCCGCGCGTAACCGTAAACGCGAAACCTGTGAGACTGGCGAAATTGTCTGGTCCGATCTTGTGGTGGGGTTCAAGCTCGTGCGCGAGCGGTTTACGTCAAAGGTGAGCCTTATTCCCGCAAAGGGCGACGAGCCGTCACGCATCGATGTTGAGTATGTGGATGGGCCGCTTAAGTTCCTGCGCAACCACTGGGTCTTTCTTCCGCAGGAAGATGGCAAATGCGAAGTAGATTTCTTTGTTGAGTTTGAATTCCGCAGCAAACTGCTGGAGAAGATGATCGGCGTGCTGTTTCATGAGGCCGTAACGCGCATGGTCGGTGCATTCGAGAAACGCGCAGACGTGCTCTACGGCCCCAAATAGCTAGTCGTCTTGGGCCTTGCGACAGACCGCTTCCACTTTGTTGCCGTCCGGATCGAACACGAAGGCGCCGT
>JAPKDV010000068.1 GCA_028822385.1 Alphaproteobacteria bacterium | reverse complement strand
ATCAAACCCAAGATTATGGAAACAGCCTAAAGAATGCACGGTGAGGTAGCCCATATATCCAGCTGCCTCTAAGACTGTTTGGATATATTATATTGTAGGTGGGCCTGTGAATTCTTGGCGGGGGTAGCCGATTTCTTATCAGTGGAGAGAATTCTTCTGGTAGCAGATACCTTTTTACCGAAGGATAAATGTTACATTGACGTTACATTGAAACGAGTTTTAGAAACTAATTAATCATTAAATCTCTGTTAATAAATGATTAAATTAATTTAGTTATAGGGCTCATACATCCCTTCAACTACCTCTTTTGTCTCACCAATCCAGCGGAACAGGCCATCATCAAGAAGATTATCAATCTGTGCTTCAGGCCAATCATGCTCGAAAGCCCTTGCTGACGCTGCCATTGCATCTTTGTGTACGCTGAAGACACTGATTTTGGGGCGTTTCACGTCTAATTCCTACTTTTATGACTAGCCCGTCCAGGCGCCGCCATTAATGTCCATAACCGCGCCTGTCATGAAGGCCGAACCCGGAGTGCATAGATACCATATGCCATGCGCAAGCTCTTCGGGCTTTCCTAGGCGTCCCACAGGGATCGATTTGGCGCGGGTTTCGAGTACCTCTGGTGGATGACGCAGGACGCGCGGCGTTAGAACAAGCCCGGGCGCAATAGCGTTGACGGTGATACCAAAGGGCGCGAGTTCACGGGCGAGACGCCGTGTCATGCCGACAATCGCGGCTTCATTCGTCGAATACTCGATGGAACCGGCACTGGCTGTGCGTCCGGCTACAGATGAGATGTTTACGATCCGACCGTAGTTCTGCGCCTTCATAGTTGGCACAAGTTCGCGGGTAATCAAGAATTTGGCGATCACGTTCCAGTCGTAGTTATCGCGCATACCCTCGATGGTGACGTCCTCAAGGGCAGGGGCATCGAAGAACCCGCCAGCCGTGTTGACCAAGATGTCTGCGCGCCCCCAGTTGTCGAGGATCATTTTAGTAGCGGCTTTGACCTCGCCTTCGTCGGCGCACTCAGCCTTGATGAACATCGCTTCACCACCGGCATCGGTGATTTTCTGGACTACGGCGTTGCCTTTTTCGGGGGTTCGCCCGATCACTGCGACTTTTGCGCCGGCCGCACCGAAGCGAATGCAGGCGGCTTCGCCCATCCCTGCTGTACCACCGGTAACGACGGCAACTTGCCCTTTAATTGATGTTAGAGAATCCATGATTTCCCCTTTCCTGACGCGCTAGCGTCGTGGTGTTTGTACACCCGGTCTACGTTTTGCGACACCGCTAGGGCCTTCGGGTGGACGTTTGAAATCATCACTGATCTCACCCCATAGGCAACGCGGGAAGAACGGATAGGTATCGGTTGCGTAATAGACAAAGCGGCCATAGAGGTTCTTGGCGCCGTTGCATTCATCGAGCCGGCCTGAACCTTTTACAAACACCCAGTCTTCGTTGTAGGTGCCATCTTTCACACCGCCGGGCGGGAAGGGCCTGTACCCCTTCTTCAACTGGTAGCTGGAGGTCATCCGCGAGCCGACATAGTGAATGTCATAGCCGTCTGCTGCATATCCGATCACCAAGGCCCGGGTTGATTTGGACAGTGCGTCGGATACACCGTGATAGTGATAGAGGCCGTGGTCATCGACATGAGCGTTGTGGTGATCTATGCCCAGTTTTTCGCGAGCGCCTAGGCCTTCAAGGTTCCAGCCGGAACTCGGATCGCGGGAGAAACCGCGCGGACTGTCGGCGTCAAAGTAGTCTGCTGTACCGGGTCGAAACTGTATGCCATTGATTGCAATACCGATGGAGCCCTTGTGAAACTGAGGAATTTCCCCTATCTGGTTGGGTGGCTTGCTCGGCATGCAGAGGCGTAATTTCTGCGCCAGCAGAGTGTTCGGATTGTCGCGGTTTGGAAAGGTTCCAGTGTCGTGATCCGGCAGACCGTTTGTGACGAAGCAGCGTCGTTCGAACTCGACAATCATCTCGACCTGATTGTTATGTGTTTGGGCTTGAGCGGAAACAGTGCACAGAGTCAGCAGCAAAGTTGCTGCGGCGGCACAGGGGTGCCAGTTGGTTTTCGTCGTCAATTTTGTGGCTTTCCGTGAGGAGTGATACGCATTCTTCTAGCATGATTTCAAGCTAATCAACTTCAGGCATTCCCGGCGCTGCGCGGCTTGCCGATTTCGTACCAGCCGGTCACATAGTAACAGTCGACGAACACGCCCGGCGTCACGATAACCTCCGGGTCCAGTTCGTTGATGGCGACGTCTTCCTGCACTTCGACGATTGTAAAGTCCGAGGCCATGGCCATAATTGGATTGAAGTTCCGAGCGGTCTTACGATAGATCAGATTGCCACGCGGATCGACCTTGTAGGCCTTGATCAGAGCAAAATCTCCGCGCAAGGGTCTCTCCAGCACATATTCGGTGCCATTGACGGTCATGGCTTCTTTGCCTTCCGCCAGAACCGTGCCGACTGCGGTCGGGGTGAGAAACCCGCCGAGACCGGACCCCGCGGTGCGCATCCGCTCGGCCAGCGTTCCTTGAGGCACGATCTCAAGCGCGATCTGTCCCGCGTCGTAGCGTTCCAGGAACACCAAGGATTCCTTGGGCCACTGGAAGCTGCAGATAAGCTTGGAGACACAGCCATCCTCGATCAGGCGTGCAACGCCGCTGTTGTGCATACCGGGATTGTTGATCACGATGGTGAGGTCGCGCCGTCCAAGATCACGCAGCCCGTCAATCAGAATTTCCGGCGTGCCGGGATCAGCAAACCCGCCAATCAGGATGGTTGCTCCGTCTTTAACCCGGCCAACTGCGCCTTCAAGTGTTTCCGATTTCTTATTTAGCATAAAACGCGCTGTTGAACGTTGATGGAATGGGGACTGTATCTATGCCGCGACGTCGATGGTTCCCACGGCATCCATGTTCAGTGGAGCATCCGTGGCGGCCTGTACTACGTCAGCTGTCAGACCCGGCGCTACCTCGTTGAGGACAAAACCATCTGGCGTCACCGAGATCACCGCCATATCGGTGAAAATCTTGGTGACTACTTTCATCGCGGTCAGCGGATAAGTGCGCGCGGCCACAATCTTGGCTGCACCGTCGCGGGCGGTGTGGGTCATCATGACGAAAACCCGCTTGGAGCCCGCCGCAATGTCCATGGCACCACCAACGCTGCCTGATGTCTGGTTGGGCAGACGCCAGTTGCAGAGATCGCCGTTCACTGCGACCTGAAATGCGCCAAGAACCGCGCAATCAAGGCGCCCGCCGCGCGCAATGGCGAAGGAATCCGTGTGATGCACATAGGCGCCGCCAGAAACCATCGTTACCAGCTCCTTGCCGGCACTGATCAAATCCTGATCGGCTTCACCTTCCGCCGGGGGTGGGCCCATCCCTATCAGGCCATTTTCGCTGTGAAACATCACATCACGGTTACTCGGGATGAAGGCTGGGATCATCGTTGGCATGCCGATGCCGAGATTGACCAACCAGCCATCTTGCATGTCCTGGGCGGCGCGGGCGGCGATCTGCTGCCGGGTCAGAAGGTTTGTTTGCTCGCTCATATGCTGCGCTCCTTGCCGATTTCATACCAACCGGTCACATAGTAGGTGTCGACGAAAACACCCGGTGTCACGATGACTTCCGGGTCCAGCTCATCGATAGCGACATCTTTCTGCACTTCGGCGATCGTAAAGTCCGAGGCCATGGCCATGATCGGATTAAAGTTCCGGCCGGTCTTGCGATAAATCAGATTGCCGCGGGGATCAGCCTGATAGGCCTTGATCAAGGCAAAATCGCCGCGTAGGGGCTTTTCCAGTACGTAATCCTTGCCGTCGACATTCATGCTGGGCTTGCCGTCTGCTAGGTCAGTACCCACACCGGTCGGCGTCAGAAAACCACCAAGGCCGGCACCCGCCGAGCGCATACGCTCGGCCAATGTGCCCTGAGGAACAATTTCAAGTTCAATCTTACCTGCATTATATAGTTCTTTGAAAACAAAAGATTCTTTGGCCCAAGGGAAGCTGCAAACCAGTTTGGAAACGCAGCCTTCCTCGAATAACCGTGCGATACCGCTATGTCCGGTGCCGGCATTGTTAGTGACGATGGTCAGATCGCGCCGTCCCAGATCGCAAACTCCGTCAATTAGGATTTCCGGCACACCCGGCTGCCCGAACCCTCCAATAAGGAGTGTTGCACCGTCCTTGATGCGACCGACCGCGTCTTCGAGCGTTTCTGATTTTTTGTTCTTCATGCGTGTTTGCTCTCAGGCAGGGATAAAATACGGGGTTGGAAGACCGTCTGGACCGTCATTAAACACAACCTGAACCCGGTCACCGATGCAAATCGACTCTGGGTCCCCCTCTGAGAGACGGCTAATCATGCGGAAACCTTCATCGAGGTCGACCAGCAGCACCGCATAGGGGGCTTCGCCCCTGAAGCTTGGTGGCGGGCGATGAACGATGGAACAGGCGTAAACCTTACCAAGGCCCTTGGAAACGGCCCAATCGGGGTCTGGTGCACCACATTCGGTGCATAGAGAGCGCGGATAGAAGATTGCGGCATCGCAGCTTCCACAACGGCGATACCGGAGTTCACCGCTGGCCACACCCTCCCAATAGGGTTCGGAATCGGGATCAGGAAGGTCTTCGTCGGACATGGTCTATTCCACTCCCAGAATACAGGTCGAATTAGAGGATAACACGCCGCCGGTGCCGCTGATCAGGGCTAGTGCCGCGTTGGCCACCTGACGCACGTCGCATTCACCTCGCAATTGGCGCACAGCTTCGATGATCAGAAAGATGCCGTACTGACCGGGATGGCAATAGGAAAGTCCTCCGCCATTGGTGTTGAGCGGGAACTCGCCTGATGGCCCGGTACGGCCATTAGCGATGAACTCACCACCCGCGCCAGACGGACAGAAGCCAAGGGATTCCAAGGTCAGCAGTACGGTGATGGTGAAGGAATCATAGATTTCGACGACATCAAGATCGCCATGGCTGACGCCGGCCATCTCAAATGCACGGGCACCGGATCGGGCGGCCGGCGTGATGGTCAAATCCCGCATCTCAGAGATCTGGGCGTGTGACACGCTCTCACCCTGACCGAGCAGCCACACCGGCGGCTTGTCGAGGGTTTTGGCAATATCGGGGCTGACCACAACCACAGCGCCGCCGCCATCGGTGAATAGGCAACAATCCAGCTTGTTCAAAGGGGTCGCGATTGGTCCGGAATTGAGTACGTCTTCGCGGGTGATCGGCTCACGTCGATAGGCCTTGGGGTTGAGTGAAGCCCATTCACGTGTGGAGACAGCCAGATCGGCGAGTTGCTCGTTCGTGGTGCCGTACTGCGCAAAGTGCCGCGAGGCGGCCAATGCATAGGACCCGACTGGAGTAGGGAGCCCATAAGGCGCTTCATACTGGTATCCAAGATCGCTACGAATTTGGAATATGTACTTGTCTGCACGGGACCTCTGGGTGCTTCCATAGAGGATCACCGCGACCTTACAGAGCCCGGCCTGAATGGCTGCTGCCGCGTGTCCCAGATGAAATTCGAAGGATGCGCCGCCGACCATCGTGCTGTCGGAATAGGTAGGCTGAATACCTAGGTACTCAGCGATCTGCAGGCCAGGGAGGCGCCCCCAGGCGCCGGAGACGAGTAGACCATCTACGTCTGATTTATGTAGTCCAGCATCGGCTAGTGCGGAGACGAATGCTTCGGCCTGTAGGCTGAGAACAGTAGAATCTGGGACCACCCCGAGACGGGATTCAGCCACTCCGGCGATGGCGCAGGCACGCTTCAGGCTCATTAAAATTCCCCAGTGTATCTTGTCCCGCGGTTATTGCCCGCGATTGTTCATTCGGATTATCCCGTAGTCCCGAAAATGTCTATATTTTCCGGTCATACGGCCCACAGAATGACAAAGGTTTGCTATTGCACCGAAGCGGCCTAGTTTATGGCCAATTGATGGGAGAGTTGAATGGGAATGCTGGTGGAGGGCCAATGGGTCGACGAGAACGAAGCCAAGAACAAAACCGATAAATCCGGTGCGTTCAAGCGGACGGAATCCGGGTTTCGTAACTGGGTGACAACAGATGGCTCCGCCGGTCCGACAGGTGGGAGCGGGTTCGTCCCCGACCGTGGCCGTTATCACCTCTATGTTGCTATGAATTGCCCTTGGGCCCATCGGACGCTGCTGATGCGGACGTTCAAAGGCCTTGACGACACGATTACCCTAGATAAAACCGTACCCGGTCGTACTGATCAGGGCTGGTATTTCAATGATGAGTACGTGGACAATGTTCTGGGCAAGTCTGCTCTGCACCAAATCTATACCAAGGCAGATGCCAACTGCACTGGTCGCGTGACTGTCCCGGTGCTTTGGGACCGTAAGCGGGAGACCATTGTTAGCAATGAATCCTCTGAGATCATCCGGATGATGAATGACGGGTTTGCTGCGTTCTCTAGTGATGACCGGGATATGTATCCCGAAGATTTGCGAAGTGCTATCGATGACTGGAACGATTTAATCTACAACACTATTAACAATGGCGTTTACCGCTCCGGATTTTCCACCTCTCAAAGTGTCTATGACGAAGCTGTTCGCGGGGTTTTCAAAACCTTAGACAAGCTTGAAGAGCATCTCGAGGACAATCGTTACCTGTGTGGTGATCGTTTCACCGAAGCTGATGTGCGGCTGTTCCCGACCCTAATCCGATTCGATGTAGCCTATTTCGGTGCCTTTAAGTGCAATATTCGTCGACTGATCGATTACCCGAACCTGTGGGGTTATACCCGTGAGATTTATCAGATGCCGGGCGTCTCTGATACGGTTGATCTGGAAATCTACAAACGCGGCTATTATTCGAAGAGCTCTCTGCGAAATCCAACGGGCATCGTGCCACTGGGGCCGGACATTGACCCTAAAGTGCCACACGGACGCGGTTAAGCTATAGCTAGTGAACGTCCTCCCCAAGTCTCTGGGTAAGTTATTGTTTCCGTTTTTAGTGCGCTAGGACAACCGCGCCAGACCTGCTTCCAGATCTGCGATTAGATCATCCGGGTGCTCGAGGCCGACATGCAGGCGCAGAAGTGAACCTTCAGCTTCCCAAGTTGTGGCAGTACGCACTGGGGAAGACGGAAGGATAAGAGACTCAAACCCGCCCCAGCTGGCACCCATGGCAAAGAGCTCAAGGCCATCCAACATCGCTCCCAAGCCCTCATCATCATGGTGCTTGTTTAGGACAACACCGAACAGGCCACACGCGCCTTCAAAGTCACGCTTCCAAAGCTCGTGACCCGGATCACCGGGCATGGCCGGGTACAGGATGCGGGACACGTCTGGATGGTTCTTAAGCCAGTTCGCCACAGCTAGTGCGTTTTCCTGATGTTGCTTCAGGCGCACGCCCATGGTGCGTAATCCACGCAGGCCCAAATAACAGTCGTCCGGTGCTGCGTGTTGGCCCCAATAGCGGAAGTTCTTGATGAGCGCATCATAGTGCTCTTCCTTCGTGACGATGACGCCGAGCATCGCATCCGAGTGTCCGACAATATACTTTGTTGCGGCGTGAACGGAGACATCGACACCCCGCTCAAAGGATTTGAAATTAATGGGTGTGCCCCAGGTATTGTCATGAATGACAACCGCACCGCGTGCATGGGCAGCTTCGGCGATCGCGGGGATGTCTTGTACTTCGAAGGTTTGTGAACCCGGTGCTTCGGTCATGACGACCTTAGTGTTGTCCTGGATCAGATCGGCTATACCACTAGCGATCAACGGATCGTAGTAGGTAGTTTCGACACCATATTTAGCCATCACGTTATTGCAAAAATTACGGGTTGGGAAATAAGCGCTGTCGGTGCACAGGATATGATCGCCACTCTTTACGAAGGCTGAAACGGCCGTGGTGATAGACGCAAGGCCTGACGACACGGCGATAGCCCGATCTCCGCCTTCGACGAGCGCCACTGCTTCTTCGAGTGACTTCTGAGTTGGTGTACCCATCCGGCCATAGGTGATGTCTTTGGTAAAGTCACGGCTGCGATAGGCCGCTAGGGTCGGACTTGTCACCGTGGATGCGTGATAAACAGGTGGGTTTACGATACCAAAATTGGATTCCGGGTCGCGCCCGCCACTGACCAGCAGTGTTTCGGGGCGTACGCTTTTTTTCTTGGTCATTGTGAACCCTTTGCCTTCGGCGTGTCCTCACGCCCACCCCACTCCGTCCAAGAACCGTCATAAACGGACCAGTTATTATTTCCCATCAGATGCAATCCCATACCCAGGATACAGGCTGAAACACCAGATCCACAGGTTGTCGCGATGGGTTTTCCATCATTCAGACCAGAGGCTTCAAACGCCATAGCCAGAACTGCAGCTTCACGGAACATGCCAGTTTTGGGATCCGTAATTTCTCCATAGGGCAGGTTGGATGACCCTGGAATATGTCCAGCTTCGACACCCGGACGGGCTTCCGGTGATCTGCCGGCAAATCGATCCGCGGCTCGTGCGTCAAGAACAATTTCGCTTTCGTCTTCTGCGAAACGCACAATTTGATCGAGGGAACGCACCATATGGGGGTTGAACCTGGCTGTGAAAGTGGCGGAGCCTGAAGAATAGGCATCAGCCGTAACCCTGCATCCCTCAGCAGTCCACTTACGAAAACCGCCGCTCAGCAGGGCAACATTGTCATGTCCGAAGACCCGAAACATCCACCACACACGGGGTGCTGAGAACAGACCATCAGCATCGTATACGATTACGCGGTGATCGTTGGTGATTGCCATGGCGCCGACCGCTGCAGCAAATGCATCTGCCGTTGGCAGCATATGGGGCAGGGACGACGTCTTGTCAGAAACGGCGTTGATGTCGAAATGCTCAGCCCCCGGTATATGGGAGGTTGTATATTCGGCAAGACCATCACGCCCAGTTGCGGGCAAGTGCCAAGAGCCATCAAGAATTTTGACATTTGGATCGTCGAGATGAGCTTCGAGCCAGTCTGTGTCGACGAGAGAATCTGCGTTGATGTATTCCATAAGTGAGTGTCTCTAAACGATTCTAGTTGTTGTCATTGAGAATAATTGCGATATGCCGGTTTTGACGGCCCTGCTCTCGATTTTGGTGACTGTGATAGATCCGATTTCATCGGTTCGTGCGACATGGGTTCCGCCAGATGGTTGTAAGTCGAGCCCCTCGACCCCGATGAGTCGTGCGCGTCCTGCACCGATTGTCCGCCACCGGTCGGGTAAAATACCGTGCGGTCGAGCACTATTCCTCTCGTCGCACTGAAGGCCACAACGCGGGCGCCGTAAGCCCGTGAGTAAGCCTCTTCGCGAAAGGTATTTACCGTTGAAGATGAAATCACTTCTCAAGCCATTCCGGGTAGGGCAGGCCTTTTTCCTTAAGAAAAGCAACATTGAAAATTTTAGAAGCATACCGATGTGCGCCGTCACAAAGCACGGTAACAATGGTGTGGCCGGACCCGAGTTCCTTTGCCAGACGGATCGCGCCAGCAACGTTGATGCCACTCGAGGTGCCAAGGCTGAGACCTTCATCACGCAGCAGGGAATACATCACGGGTAGGGCTTCCTCATCAGGAATCTGGAATGCGATGTCGACCGGGGCGCCTTCAAGGTTCGCTGTGATCCGACCCTGACCGATACCCTCGGTTATCGAGGTGCCGGAGGATTTCAGTTCGCCGTTTGTGTAGTACTCGTAAAGCGCAGCGCCCATAGGATCTGCCAAACCAACTTTAATGTCGGGATTGCGGCTCTTCAGATACATCCCGGTGCCGGCTAGAGTTCCGCCTGTACCCACCGCGCAGATAAAACCGTCGACTGTGCCGTCGGTCTGGTCCCAGATTTCAGGACCTGTGGCTTCAAAATGTCCTTGGCGGTTAGCAACGTTATCGAACTGGTTGGCCCAGATTACGCCAGCCTCTTCCTTCTGCCCCAGTTCTTCAGAGAGGCGGCCGGAATACTTCACATAGTTGTTAGGGTCTTTGTAGGGTGCTGCGGGAACCTCGATTAGTTTTGCACCGGCCTGGCGTAGCGCGTCCTTCTTTTCCTTGGTCTGGGTTTCGGGAATGACGATGACCGTGCGATAGCCCAGCGCATTAGCAACATGGGCCAGCCCGATGCCGGTATTGCCTGCCGTCCCTTCGACGATCACGCCGCCGGGCTTGAGGAGGCCTTTCGCTTCGGCATCCCTGACGATGGCAAGGGCGGCCCGGTCCTTCACTGATCCAGCGGGATTGAGAAATTCGGCTTTACCGAGAATGGTGCAGCCCGTTTCCTCGGAAGCGCGGCGTAACTTGATCATAGGCGTATTGCCAATAGCTTCGATGAACCCGTCGCGAACGTCCATGTTTTCCGCCTTCTGTTCTTGGATTCTGTAGCTTAATTAATGTCTCGAATGTATCGGGGGAGCCGGTTGTCTGCAAGGTAGGGGGCGAACAGTTTCCCTAGATTCCCTGCCTACTCCCGTCAGGCTTGCAGGGTAGCCGCAATTATTAAATTGAGTGAATGGCTCGAAGGGTACACGCCATAGATCACGATCGGTTTGGATAAAGTCACCCTGATCGATTCCAATCTATTGGAACGGGAAATGCTTTTATGTTCTCGGCGACATCTATTTTTGCGGCACCATCAATTTAATCTTTAGATGAATACTCTTCGGGGTTCGGCTGATCGTCTACTGTGTCGACGCAATTCTCTTATTTTTTTTGTGTTTCATCGGGCACGGATGCGTTTTCTGCTATGACTTCCATCCCCTCGAACAAGCCGCGGGCTTCTGGAACGACAGAACGAATGTGAAGGTCGCGTTGCGGGAACGGGATATCAATCCCGTGTTCATGAAACCGGTCCCAAACCCCCAGCAAGACGGCAGTCTTTACATTCGCGGTTCCGTTTTGCGGGTCGCCAATCCAGAATCGGATTTCGAGATTGACCGAGTTGTCACCAAATTCAAGCAATTGGCAGGTCGGTTTAGGGGTGTCCAGAATACGCTCGGGACTTTCAGTAGATTCAACGCAGAGCGCCATCGCCTTGCGCACATCGGAATTGTAAGAAATTCCAACAGGAACTTTTAGGCGAACACGCTTGCCGCTAAAGGACCAGTTTTCCACCTGATTGACGATCAAATCTTCGTTTGGGATCAGATGTTCGATGCCGTCAGGGGTGATCACGGAGACGTAACGTGCCCCGAGGGATTGTATCCATCCATAGGTGCCGGCGACACCGATGGTATCACCGGGCTTGATAGAGCTGTCCATCAGCAGAATGATGCCGCTGACGAAGTTGCTGATGATTTTCTGCAGACCGAAACCAATTCCGACACCAAGCGCACCGCCGAAAACGGCAAACGCAGTTAGATCTATCCCTACGCTGTTGATGGCCACCAGAATGGCAATAAAAATCAGTGCTATTTTTAGCAGCTTGGAAAACAAGACCTGCACTGAAGGCGTCAGGTTGGGGAGCTGAGAAATCCGGCTTTCCAGAATTCGCGCTACCAGATTAGCAAGCCAGAGCAACAGGACAAGGTAGAAGATCCCTTCCAGAACCGCGAGTACCGACACGCGGATTTCGCCGATCTTCAGTGCGATACTGTCGAGGAGATTGAGGGTCGGTTGCAACAGTTCAAGGATGTTCAGTGCCGCAACGCCCCAGACCACAACGGCGATGAAGCGTGCCCAGACTTCGTCGCGAACAAACTGAGTGATCAACCGAATCACAATCCATGCATTTACGAGACTGACGACAACCGACATCAGCTTGTCCCGGAAGACGAGCTGGTCGGCGGCGGCAACCGCCACCCAGAGTAAAATTACCCAGATGATTGGTGTCACCAATGGCACAAAAGTACGCCAGACGCGGGCGAGTTTTACATCGAAACGTGAGCGTTCGATGAGGTGATCCAGAAATTTCTCGAAGGGCTTTGAGAACAGGCGGGCGACGAAAAATGTGGCTGCGATTGTGCCAAGTTCCCACAGGGCGCCATAGGTGAAGACTTCCTGCTCAAACCAGGCCAGTGCCTCTTGCGCGTAAGTTTGCAGTATTTCGATATCGATAATGTCGTCCATAAGACCGTTCAACGAAGATATAGCGGAAAAGTACATTCCGCTTTAGGGCGCGAAGTATCACATAGTCCATGGTCGCAAGACCAATGATAGTCTGTCGCATAACAGCTAAAACTATTTATGGGGTCCGCAGTTCGCAAAACGTCCCGAACAATACGGTGATGTATTTCCCATGCGAAGTGAAAAATTCAAATCCCCGGGCTATTCGGTGGAATAGCTGGCAGCCCGACTTGGTCAGCCTGATTCAGAACCACGTGCACATGCCTTGTTTGCCAATTGCTTTAACTACACCAAGGCTATCGTTGCGGACTCTCGCATTGAGCGCGCGCTAACCGGGTCTTGCCAAGGTATATATTGTCGGCCGCTAAATTGTGCATAACTACGCATGTCTCGATCACGACACTCTCGATCGACTGAAGGAAATTACCACCCCGAACCGCATCGGTGTAGGACAGATTTTCGAATTCAGAGATGGTTATGTTCGGTGGTTGCAGCTACTTTTTCCTGATGTAACAATCAACGCGATTCATGGTTTATCGGACCGAATGGCTCGAACGCACCCGCCATAGATCACGTTATGTTTGGCTGGGGTCGTCAAAATCGGTGAACGTGGTCGATTTAAATTTATTGGAGCGGGATAGGACATAAAGTCTAAGTTCGTTTTTTTCTGATCCCGCCGTGGACATGATAATCGACCATCTATGGCAGCGCATGATCAGCATTCAATTATTTAAACAAAGGACGACTAACGATGGATGTAACAGGAAAAAAAGCAGTTATATTTGGTGGAACTTCTGGCATCGGACTCGCTGCGGCGAAACGGCTTGTGGCGCTAGGTGCGGAAGTGATTGCAATTAGCCGCAATCCTGAAAAAGCTGGTGATACGCCGACCGGAATCACATTGAAAAAATGCGACGTGCTCG
>JAPKDV010000203.1 GCA_028822385.1 Alphaproteobacteria bacterium | reverse complement strand
CCGATGAGAGTTTCGACGCAATCATCTGCAACCAGGTTCTTCACCATCTCGATCATGGAGAAGGAGAAGGTGCCAGTGCTGATGACTTTCCGAACGTGGAGTGTTTCTTCCGCGAAGCCTTCCGCGTATTGCGGCCTAATGGCATCGCCGTGATCAACACCAGCGGTCACCCACAGCATCGCGATGGGTTCTGGTGGGCCGCCTTGATCCCTGCAGCCATCGAACGGATGCTGCGACGTTTTCCATCGATCGAGACCCTTGAAGAAATTTCCAAACGAGCCGGATTTATCAACTCTGAGGTCAACGTGCCCCTCGATGAAGTGTTGCAGGGCAAGCAGTATCTAAATCCAAAAGGACCGCTCAGCGCAGCTTGGCGGGCAGGGGATTCCACCTGGTCTCTGGTCACTGAGGAGGAGCTGCCGCAGGCCCTCGACAGAGTTACCTCCATGCTTAAGGACGGCAGCATGGCGGCCTTTATAGAAGAGCGCGAACAGCTCCGGGCGAAGATCGGACAGACGACTTTTCTGGCCGTCCGCAAACCATAGACAACCAGAAAACACTTAATGAGTTCCAAAGAAAATCCTATGAAAACAGTTTATATAGCGATGAGCGCTGACCTCCTCACACCGAGTCACGTAATTATTATTCAGGAAGCTAGCAAGTTGGGCGAGGTGGTCATTGGCCTGCTGACCGACAGTGCTGTCGCCGGTTACCAACGCCTGCCCTATATGCCATACGAGGAGCGCAAGCTTGTTATGGAGAACATGCTCGGCGTCAAAAAAGTGGTAGCCCAGGACACGCTGGACCACGTGCCGAACCTGCTGAAGATCAAGCCTGACTACGTATTTCACCGCCACGACTGGAGCACCGGGGTGCTGCGAAAGACCCGCCAGCGCGTCATCGATACGCTCAAGGAATGGGGAGGGGAGCTGGTCGAGCCGAAGCATATGCCCGGTATCACATCCATGTCGCTCAGTTTGGCGATCCGGGCAGTCGGCATCACGCCGCAGATGCGCCTGGGGATGCTGAAACGACTGTTGGAAGCCAAGCCGGTGATTCGCGTGATCGAAGCGCACAGTGGCCTGACTGGGTTGATCGCCGAAACTGTGGCCGTCCAATGCGAAGAGCAGGTTCGGGAGTTCGATGCGATCTGGCTGAGCAGTCTCACTGACTCGGCTTTAAAGGCCAAGCCGGACATCGAGTATGTGGACCGCATGCATGCCGTCGGCGACATTCTCGAGACCACGACCAAGCCTATCATTTTTGATGGCGATACCGGTGGCGTCACGGAGCACTTCGTGTTCATGGTCCGCACCCTGGAACGCTTGGGCGTTTCAGCCGTGATCATTGAAGACAAGAAAGGACTAAAAAGGAACTCGCTGTTCGGCACCGACGCCGGGCAGGTTCAGGATACTATCGAGGACTTCTCCCTCAAGATTTCCGCCGGGAAGCAAGCACAGGTGACCGATGACTTTATGATCATCGCCCGCATCGAAAGTCTGATTCTCAAGACCGGCATGGAAGACGCGTTGGCCCGCGCCAAGGCCTACATCGAGGCCGGCGCGAACGGCATCATGATCCACAGCAAGGAGAAAACCGCCGACGAGGTCATCACCTTCTGCAAGGAATACGCAAGGCTCACTGATCGTGTGCCGCTGGTGGTGGTGCCGTCGACGTATTCCCAAACGACCGAGGATGAACTGGTAGCTGCCGGTGTGAGCATCGTGATCTACGCCAACCATCTTCTGCGCAGCGCCTATCCGGCCATGGTCAAGGTTGCCGAAAGTATTCTTCGGAACGGCCGGGCAGCCGAGGCCGAGGAACTCTGCATGCCGATCAAGGACATCATTAGCCTCATTCCTGAAAGATCGTGAGCGAGGCCATGATTCCATGTGAAGACTTTCTCGAATGGCTGACAGCTCGCGGTGTCGATTTCTACGCGGGTGTGCCGGATTCACTGCTTAAACCGGTTTGCTTCTACCTGGCAGACAACGCGGGTGACAAACACGTGGTGGCGGCAAATGAAGGCGGTGCGGTGGCCCTGGCATGTGGATACCACATGGCCACGGGGAAAGTGCCGCTTGTCTACCTGCAAAACTCCGGACAGGGCAACACGATCAATCCGCTGCTATCCCTGGCCGACCCCGACGTCTACAGCATTCCCATGCTGCTGCTGATCGGCTGGCGGGGTGAGCCCGGCACGAAAGACGAACCGCAGCATGTTAAGCAGGGCAAAGTCACTGTCGGTCTGCTCGAATCAATGGGTATCCCTTGGCGCGTCCTGGAGTCGGAGCCTGATGCGGCCCAGCGCAGTGTGGATGAGTTGGTAGCGATCGCCGCCGCTGAGAACCGGCCGGTCGCCTTGCTGGTCCGAAAGGGCACGTTCGCGTCTTACACTCCAAAGGATCAGGCCTCGGGGGCATTCGAGATGAGCCGCGAGGAGGCCATCGAGTTGGTCGCTGCGCAACTGGGCGACCGAGACGCGATCGTTTCCACCACC
>JAPKDV010000202.1 GCA_028822385.1 Alphaproteobacteria bacterium | reverse complement strand
ATGGCGGGAAACTGGGCGGCGGACTATTTGCGCCATTATGGTGACAGCAGGATGCGCGGACTATTCTTGTCGTCTTCGCCAACTCAACAGGGCACCGAAGTCAGCAACAACATGTTCGGCCGCGGCGCCGCAGACAACCTTGCCGACATGTTTTCCCCTGATCCGCAAGCCAATATCCGGGGAACGGTGGCATTTCTGAAGGCATGCACAGGTAGTCCGATCCCGGCTGAAGAATTCGACGTGATGCTTGCCTACAACATGATGGTGCCGCCCGAAATTCGTCGTTGGATGCTCAGTCGCGTAGCCGATAACAGCGACGTCCTGGGAAAACTTAGCGTTCCCTTCATGCAGGTGCACGGGTCTGACGACCAAATAGTCTTGCCGTTTGCCGGTGAATACACGATGTCGCAGGTGCCGCATGATAAAAAGAAAATGACTATCTATGACGGCGTTGGGCACTGTCCCTTCTGGGAAACGTCGGACAGATTCAACGAGGATTTGGCGGAATTTGTGAGCCGGCTCGCCTAGGTCAGATCTCGAAATATCTTAGGACGGTGCGTGGACATGAAAACCCTTAACATTGGCGAGATGCGGGTCGATCGCGTTGTCGAATCCGAGCTGCCAATCTTCGAACCGAACTTTCTATTTCCGGACGCAACCTCCGAAACTCTTGATCCTGATCGGCATTGGCTCGAGCCGAACTTCGTGGATCCGGAAACCGGGAAACTCATCATGAGTTTTCATAGCTACGTAGTGCGGACACCGCATCACACGATCCTTGTCGATACGTGCGTGGGCAACGACAAGAACCGGCCCGCGCGCGACTTCTGGCATCAGCTGAAAAACCCGTACCTCGATGATCTCGCCCGTATGGGTGTTCGCGCTGAGGAGGTCGATTTTGTCATGTGTACGCACCTACATGTCGATCACGTTGGGTGGAACACCCGTTTGGTCGATGGGCGTTGGGTGCCGACGTTTCCGAATGCGCGCTACGTCTTTGCCCGCGAAGAATATGCGTTCTGGGAAGCCCAGCGGGCTAAAGATGAAGAGGTCAATCACGGCTCGTTCGACGATAGCGTGCTACCGGTCGTAGAGCACGGGCAAGCGGTGATGGTCGAATCGGATCACGCGATGGAAGATGGCATTTGGTTGTCTGCCGCACCGGGCCATACGCCGGGGAATATCGTGATCAACCTTGAATCCGGCAATGATTCGGCGGTTATGTGCGGCGATACCATTCATCATGCGGCCCAAATGGCGCATCCCGAGTGGTCGAGCCGTTTCTGTGAGGACCCGGACCTGTCGCAACAGACGCGGCGTGCGCTCATTGAGCAACTAGCCGATACCAAGACCCATCTGCTGGCGGCCCATTTTCCGACGCCGGTTGCCGGGCACATTGTCCGGCACGAAAACGCATTCCGGTTCGCAGCAGCCACCTAGAAGTTTCTTTCTTGTCATTGACCGGGATTTCAAACGAATGAGTGATCAGCTTCGCTTTTGGTAATTCTTACTCGATGCGAGATTGGTGGGGCCTGTCCTACGAACAGCTCAACGCGTTTTGCAAAGCCCTTCTAGTAACGACGTATGTTGTTTAATGGGGTGGGGCGCACTTCTGGAAGGTCGGGGGAAAAGTATTCGCGATTGGCGGGTGGGCCGAGTCCAGGCCAGCTGTCACATTCAAAGTCACCAAAATCACGTTTGAGTTGCTCAAAGAGCAACCGGGCCTACGTCCGGCGCCGTATTTCGCTTCGCGCAGCATGAAGTGGATACACAACTATGCCAAGCAAGGCCTGACGAACTCCGGGCTCCAAGATTAGGTGATGCAATCCCAGCATATCGTCGCGCGCGGCCTGACCAAGCGAAGAGCAAAAGGAGCTGGGAGTCGGGCAGGGGTAGTAGCGACCACAGCCTAAGGTGGCGCTGCAGCTTGCCGAAGATCGGGCAAGCGAGAATTGGCTGGGGGACCTGGATTTGAACCAGGGCTGCCCGGGTCAGAGCCGAGAGTTCTACCGCTAAACTATCCCCCAAGCGGGTGTGAGGCCTTTGATAGAGGCCCCTGGAGATCGTTGTCAATAAGAGCGCGGATGGCGAGGCCGCTTATGAACCTGTTATACTCGCCTATCTAGTGTCGGGGTGAGGTCGCACATGAGGAGCCGCTTTTCAACAAGTGGGAAGCGGAATGGCCGGCGGTCTAGGCGCGATGCGTTGGACGGCCGGGGGGACCACACCTATGCCGCCCTTGACCTTGGGACAAATAATTGTCGTCTATTGGTCGCCCGCCCCGCCCGCGACGGTTTTAGAGTTATCGACTCTTTTTCGCGAATTATTCGACTGGGCGAGGGCGTCAGTGCGTCTGGGCAATTGTCCGAAACGGCAATGGAAAGGGCCATTGCTGCCTTGCACATTTGCGCCGCGAAGATGCAACGGCAGCAGGTAACTAAATCACGTTGTGTGGCGACGGCTGCGTGTCGGCAGGCTGAAAACGGCGACGCGTTTCTTGCGCGAGTCGGC
>JAPKDV010000067.1 GCA_028822385.1 Alphaproteobacteria bacterium | reverse complement strand
CCAGTTATTGAGCTGTTTGCATTTGCGCATTACGTCTGCCTTCGTCAGCAGCTTCTTCTTGGATGAAGCGCGCTTTTTAGCTGCCGGCTTCTTAGCAGCAGTCTTCTTTGCGGTTTCTTTCTTCGCCATGGTTTGTCCCTCGACTGTCTTGATCTTAAAAATTGAAACTCGAATGCCGGCCTTACAACCGGAGTTAGCGTCGGTTATGGTCGCTGGAAAAATGGAATGCAACAATGCATTCACAAGAATATGCCTATCGGAAAAGGAAGCTTAGAATATGAGTGTGGTTGAGATTGAAGAACTGAAAACCCCTTCACTTCGACTGGACGGCCTAGTCGCTTTAGTCAGCGGCGCCGGGCGAGGACTTGGCCGCGGTACCGCCCTCTCTCTAGCCGATGCTGGTGCTGAAGTCATGCTTGTAAGCCGCACTTTAAGTGAACTCGAATCTGTCGCTGACGAAATTCAGAACGCGGGCGGCAAAGCCACACCAATTGTCTGCGACGTCACGGATCTTGCTCAGGTAACGGAGGAAATTGAAGGCCTCGAACGCATTGATATCCTGATGAACAACGCCGGCGCCAACCGGCCCGAGCCCTTTGTCGATGTATCCGAAGAGAACCTTGATTTCGTACTCGATCTCAACATCAAATCAATGTTCATCGTGGCGCAAGCAGCAGCGCGCCGGATGCTCGCGGGTGGTCGCGGTGGCTCGCTGATCCACATGTCATCCCAAATGGGTCATGTAGGATCCCCCAATCGTACCGTCTACTGTGCAAGCAAGCACGCCATCGAGGGCATGAGCAAAGCCATTGCCGCCGAACTTGCGCCCCAGAACATCCGCAGCAACTGTATCGGGCCAACCTTCATCGAAACTCCTATGACAGCACCGATGTTCGAAAACCCGGAATTCAAACAATTCGTGATGGATCGCATTCCGATGGGTCGTTTGGGCAAGATCTCCGACGTGACCGGATCGATCGTGTTCCTAGCCTCCCCGGCTTCGGAACTAATCACGGGTGCTAGCCTAACCATCGATGGCGGCTGGACGACGGTTTAATCTGTATATCTCTGGCCCAATTGCCAAGCACGCAGACAAAACCTTTTGATTTCGACTGTTTCGCCAACACCACTACGTCGTTAGAGTGGTGCATAAATTAAGAGTCAAAATACGCCCAAGAGGAGACACTAACCATGGCAGCTCCCGCACGTGACGACAGCTACGCCTATCCGCGTTTTAAGATGAGCAATTACGAGCTCGGGTACTTCCCGGGCCCAAAAGCTGGAGAAGCGGTCAACTACGACTACACGCTCACGGATCTGGACGGCAACGAAGTTTCACTCAACGACTACAAAGGCAAGTGGCTAGTCATTGAATCAGGCAGCCTGACCTGCCCGATGTATGTGAAGAACGTGAAGCCTTTCGCCAAACTGAAGGAAAAGTTTCCAGATGTGGAATGGCTGGTAGTTTACGTCCGCGAAGCCCATCCCGGTGAAAGAGCTAAGCAGGCCGAGACGATCGGCGCGAAGATCGAATATGCCAAGCGTAACCGCGATGATTACAAGGAAGAGCGCAAAATTATCGTCGATGATGTTGCCGGAAAATGGCACCACGACTGGGGCCTTCTCCCCAACACCGTCTATGTGATTAACCCGGAAGGTCAGGTCATTTACCGGGCTGACTGGTCTTTCGCCCACCATGTCGAGCGCGCGCTGGAGAACCGGGACACGATCAATCCGGACGAACATGTTGCGATTATGGGGGCGTCACCCTTTATCACCATCCCTGTTACTCTTAAGGGTGGCTGGGTCGCGCTGTTCGACATTTTGATAGTATTCCCAAAGGTCTACTACATGCATTTTAAGCTCGATATTCAGACCTGGCTGGCAAAGCGCAAAGCCCGTAAGGAAGCGACGACAGTGCAATAGCGTTTCGCAAAACCTGATACAGAAAGGCCGGGCTGATCCCGGCTTTTTTTATGTCACGTCTCGGGAAACGCCCGCGCCGTGACTGCCAGCGCTCCATCCAGAGTACGATCAACTGCGTCTTCGATGAAGGCATCTAAATCTGGCTCAGTTTTAGCATGGTAGATGTGCTTGCGTACAAAATAGTAAAAAATCGCAGCGTGAATGTGCCACGCGGCTTCTATTTCTAATCCTTTGACCGGCACTTCTGACGGTTTTGGTGCTCTGGCAGCGGCACGTACTTCGCGTACAATCGGAACCAGCAACTGGTCCTCAAGCAAGGAAATATATCGCCGGTTGATGTCCTCCCCCGCAAGGCCAGCGAACATATAAATTCTGATCCAGTCATAGGTCAGAACATCACGAGCATAGATCCGATAGAACTCAATCAGACGTTCGCGCAGCGATCGTTCACGATTAGAAATCAGATCCGACCACTCCGCTCGCCAGCGGCCGACAAAGACCTCTTCGTAGACCCGGTCGATCAAATCCTGCTTAGTCGGAAAATAGCGATAGATCAGCGGCTGGGTCACACTAAGCCGTAGCGCCAGTTCCCGTGTCTGACCTGACAGACCTACTTCGGCAAAAAATGCGATTGCCCCATCGACGATCTGGCGTTCCCGAACCTCTGGCGAAAGCCTTTGGCGCGTTGTGGCAACCGTCTTCGGGGAGGTTTCTTTCAGGGCTCCCAAGCTAGAGAACCGCGTTATCGGAACCGAGACCAAATGCGATCCGCCCGAATGTAGTACCGGCGACATCCATATTGAATGCGATGTGCGCCCGCGCAGCGTGAATATCGCGGAACGCCCGTGCCAACGGATTGCAGGTGTAAATTCCACCGCCGCCGCTTGCCTGATAAAGCTTGTTTACCGCTTCGACGCATAAATTCGCGGTGTAAGCACCATTCCGTCGGAACTTCGCTTTGGTCTCCAGGTCCGGCGCTTCGCCACGTCGGGCAATCTCCATCGAGAGATCACAATCGGCGAGCATCATCATACGGGCCGCATCAATTGCAGCACCAGCCTCGGCCACCTTGATCTGGACGTTCTGCAAATCAGCAATACGTGCACCTGTGTAGTTTGCCGTTCTAGCCTTCATACCCTCGACATAATTTTGATACACACCCTCAGCGATGCCAAGTGGTGTACCAGTCAAGACATAGGGAAATGGTGCAATCACGGGCACCTGATAGAGAGCGCCTGGATTAACAATGCTGCCCGGCGTTGGACCTCCCTTCACATCATCTGCTGCAACGGTCATATGCTCGGGTACGAATACCTCGTCAGCAGCTGAATCCTTTGAACCCGTTCCCTGCAGACCTGATGTGAACCAAGTATCGATCACCTCATGCTCCGACTTGCGCATCAGGAACATCCGCGCCTCTTTTTTCGGATGATCGTCATCAGGCTCAACCATGCCGCCCAGCATGTTCCATTCACTTGGGTCGATACCGGAACAAAACGGCCAGCGACCGCTGAGCAGATACCCGCCATCTACGCGCTTCGCACGCCCGGCGGGGAAGATCACCGATGCGCAGATAAGTGTGTCTGCAGTCTCCCCATTCTTACCCCATACGGCGTCTTGAGCCTCTTTCGGCCACATCGCTAACATCCAGTGATGGCTCGCGATATTGGATACATTCCAACCGCTTGATGCGCAGACGCTAGAAATAACGGCACTAACCTCGACGAGCATACCGAAATCTAGTTCAAGGCCTCCAACCCGCTTGGGCTGAAGTATCTGGAACAATCCAGCGTCCAAAAAATCGCGAACGTTCTCCTCGGGCAAACGACGCTCTTCGGTTGCCTTTTCCGAACGTTCGGTCACGACCGGCAATAGTGCCCGTGCACGCGCCAGGACGTCCTCGCGGGTTACAGTAATCTTTTCGCTTACAATCGACTGGTCCACACTAGATCTCCGAATTTGAAGACACCTACTTGAGGTATCATTTATCAAACGATAAATAACAGTCAACCGCAGTGCGAGCAAGTGTGATTTTTTATTTAAAAATAGTGAATTCAGATGATCAAGATTGCACGAAAGTCATTCACATTCGTCCGTGTTGGTCCGGTGATAACCAGATCACCAATAGATTCAAACAGGCTGTATGCATCATTCGTGTGTAAAGCAACTTGAACAGACATTTCCGCTTTTAATACCCTATCCAGGGTGTCCGGTGTCACAAAAACACCCGCATTCTCTTCAACACCATCTATCCCGTCCGTGTCACATGCCATGGCATAGATACCACCTGCTCCTTCTAACGCCACTGCCAGACCAAGAGCGTATTCTGCATTGCGGCCACCACGGCCGTTACCTCGAACAGTGACAGTTGTTTCTCCACCAGAGAGAATAACAAGGGGGAAATCGTTTTCACGTTCTCGTTTGAGGCGCATAGCGAGGGCTGCATGCTCGCGCCCACATTCCCGAGCTTCGCCCTCCAGGTCCGCCCCAAGTGAAACAACAGTAAGTCCCAGCGCTTCTGCCCGGACCGCAACTGCACTCAGCATATGTGCAGGTTTCGAGACAATGACGTTTTCAACATTACCAAAGACCACGTCATCGGCTTTTGGCGTTTCACTACCGGGATCAGTCAGTAGAACCCGCACACTGCCCGGCACTTCGATTTCATACCGCAGGAGAATCGCAAGAGCGTCCGCTCCCGTCGTTGGATCGGCAACTGTTGGACCAGAAGCAATCACTGAAGGGTCGTCGTGCGGAACATCCGATATTATTAGTGAGACGACACGAGCTGGTGCAGCTGCAGCGGCAAGCCGCCCACCTTTGATCGCAGAGATATGCTTGCGCACACAATTCACCTCATCAATCGGGGCTCCACTACGAAGCAGTGCGCGATTGATCGTCGCCTTCTCAGCGCTGCTAATCCCACCCGCAGGTAACGCCAGCAACGCCGAGCCGCCCCCTGAAACCAGACAGATCAATGTATCTTCCACATTTAATTCGCGTGCCAGATCAAGGATGCGCCGCGCGGCAGCCTCACCGGCTGCATCTTGGACCGGATGAGAGGCCTCTATGATTTCTATCCGTTCACATGCCACCCCGTGACCGTAACGGGTGACCACAATTCCCTCTACCCGTTCAAGCCAATTCTGAGCCCGGGCTTCTTCTTCGGCTGCTTTTGCCATCGACGCAGAAGCCTTGCCCGCGCCGACAACGACAACGCGACCCCGTTCGGGCAACTCAGGAAGATTGGACGGTACACACGACATTGGGTCGGCAACCGCCAACGCATGCGCAAACAGACTTCGCAAGATATCCTCTGGCCCATCTTTACTCACTGGTTTCATGGAAATTTCGGCCACATGTCCCCCTTGCGAACACATCTCAGGAATATAGTATCCCCCCATAGCCTGCCCGCGGCCAAATAAGAAACATATCGCATAAACGCCGTATCGGGGGATCGCCAAAGTTGGAACTGCAGCTGCTTTTGCGGAGGCAGATCGGTTTATGCCGACCTCCAGCCGCGTCGTACCCTCACTCAAGCAATAAAACATATCAACAACTTAACTCAGGAGTTGAATTATGGTTGGAGCCGATACGGCTTGGATTCTTACTTCGACGGCGCTTGTTCTCTTTATGACCCTTCCGGGGCTTGCCTTGTTCTATGCAGGTCTCGTGCGTTCACAAAATGTGCTGTCGGTCCTTATGAACTGTTTCGCGATTGCCGCAACGGTTTCCATTCTCTGGTTCGTAGTCGCCTATTCAATCGCTTTCGGGGACGGCAATGCTTGGTGGGGCGGACTTGGAAAGTCCTTCCTGGCTGGTGTCGAAGTCGACACGGTTTCGGGAACAATTCCCGAAAGCCTGTTCTTCATGTTCCAGATGACATTTGCCATCATCACCCCAGCGTTGATCGTGGGGGCTTATCCCGAACGCATCCACTTCTCTTTTGTGATCGCCTTTTCGTTGGTCTGGGTGCTGATCGTCTATGCTCCGGTCGTTCACTGGGTCTGGGGTGGCGGGTTTCTCGCTGAAATGGGCTTGATTGACTTTGCAGGCGGTGTGGTTGTCCACGTCACAGCAGGTACCTCAGCTCTTGTTTTGGCCATGATGCTCGGGCCAAGGCGTGGTTTTCCTAATGAAGTGCAACCACCGCACAATCCCGGCATGACCATGATCGGGGCATCCATGCTTTGGGTCGGCTGGTTTGGGTTCAACGCAGGATCCGCACTCACGGCCGACGGTTCAGCTGGTATGGCGATGATGGTGACCCATCTCTCAGCCGCTGCAGGTGCGATCGCATGGTCTGTTATGGAATTGATACGTTACCGCAAAGCGAGTCTGATCGGCGCCCTTACAGGTATGGTTGCAGGACTGGCGACCATCACACCGGCATCAGGCTCCGTCGGCCCGATCGGCGGAATGATGCTTGGGCTCGCAGGCGGCGTTGTCTGCTACATGATTACGCAGCTCATAAAACAACGACTCAAAATCGATGATTCACTCGACGTCTTTGCCGTTCATGGCATCGGCGGCGCACTCGGCAGTGTGCTTGTGGCCTTCTTCGTTGCTGCATCACTCGGTGGACGTGGCCTTGCAGAGGGCATGACCATCGTAAACCAGCTCGGTGTTCAGCTGATCGGGGTTGGGATTGTCGCCGTCTGGTCAGGCGTGCTTACATTCATCATCGTCAAAATCTTGAAGATGTTCGTCAAATTCCGTGTCGACGAGGAAACTGAGGTCCAGGGCCTAGATCTCGCGATGCATGGTGAACGCGGCTACCACGGTCTATAGCCTCGGAAATCTCTCAATTGACTGTGGGGTGACATCAGTCCTACCGGTGTCACCTCCAAAAAATAGGAACCGTCATGAAATTCATTGTCGCGATTATCAAGCCCTATAAGCTCAATGAAGTGCGTGAAGCCCTTGCCAGTGTTGGTATCGAGGGCATGACCGCCAGCGAGGTCAAAGGCTATGGCCGTCAAAAAGGCCAAACTGAGATTTATCGAGGCGCTGAGTACCAGGTAAGCTTTGTGCCGAAGGTCAAAATAGAGGTCGCCGTTGATGACGCTGTAGCTGACAACGTGGTCGAAGCGATCCGCGCAGCTGCCAACACAGAGAAGATTGGCGACGGCAAAATCTTCGTCCTCGATCTAGAAAATGCGGTCCGAGTAAGGACTGGTGAAACCGGTGCCGACGCCCTGTAATCAGGCAACGCCTAGAGTTCGTCGAGACCGGATCTGTTTTCGATAACCTTAATAGCTGCGGTAAGGTTTTCCTCACCGTAGCCCGCCTCAATCGTATCTTCAAACATCTGCAGCATGGCCTGACCAATCGCCAGCGGAACCCCGGCTGCTTCGCCGGCCTCACAAATCAAACGTGAATCCTTGACCATCTGTTCAGTTGTGAACTGGGCTGAAAAATCACGCGCCTTCAGAGGCACCAAATTGTACTGAACGTAGGGTGATGCTGCAGCACTGACCCCAATGACATCCAGCATCTGCTGCCATTCGAGACCGCCTTTTCGGCCGAGGGTCAAAGCCTCTGCCAGAACCGCTCCTGTGGTTCCGACCAGCAGATTTACGACCAGTTTCAGATACCGCGCCTGTTCACTGTCTCCGAGATAGAAATTCTGACCGCCAAGCACATCAAACACTGGAATACATTGCACAAAGGCATCTTCCGGACCGGACGCCATGACCGTAAGGGTTCCAGCTTCTGCCATAGCCGTACTTCCCGATACGGGTGCCCGGACATACCCAATACCGACTAATTTAGCCGCTGCTGAAACCTCGGCAGAAGCCTGCGGTGAAACCGTGCTCATATCGAGGTAGACACTACCGGGCTTCATTACCGTCAGGATACTGTCGCCACCAAGAGCAATGGCCCCCAAAACAGCATCATTGGGTATCATCGAGACCACAATATCTGCGTTCTCGGCTAACATCTGATTGGAAGTCCCAGCACTTGCTCCTGCGGTAACAACCGTTTCGATATTTGCAGGTACAGGATCGTAAACCGTAACTTCGCCGCCAGCCGCAACCAGATTTGTGATCATCGGACCGCCCATTTTTCCGGCACCAATCCAACCAATATTTAGATTATCAAGGCTCATTTAATTTTTGCTCCCTAAACAAATTTCGGCGCCACCTCAAAAGGTAGCGCCGAAAACACCTACACCAAATTCTGGTGCATAGAATTAGGACTAGGACGAACTCATGCTCGCACGTTCGCTATAGGCCGCTTCGGCATCCTTGACGCTGGCATCGTCTTTCATGATGAAATTAAAGGTACCTTCATGGAAAGAACCCTCAAAACCATATTCCTCGGCACGCGCCGCGTCGTCAACTTTCTCATAAGGAATGACCAGTGATTCCTTCACGCCGAACACCGCGTCGGAATCTAGATATTTACTGTCGCTGTTGAACATTTCGGTCTGGATAGTCTGATAGCCATCCTTGTAAATTAGATAGTGCAAATGCGCCGGCCGCCAAGAATGACGGCCTGTGCCATGCAGGATCAAACCAACGGGGCCATCCGTAGGAACCGGATAATCAACAGGCTTGCGAGAGCGGAACCAGTAGCGTCCATCCGCACCAGTCTTAAACTTCCCGCGATAAGCGTAATCCTCATAGTCCTTCGGCTGCCCGACCTGAGCTTCGTAGAACATATTCGGAGAGGTCTGCCACAGATCCAGAATCACGCCATCGATCGGATTACCTTCTCTATCGAGTACCCTACCCTGCAAAAAGGCCGCTTCGCCTTCATCATCATCCAGTGAAATATCGAATCCCATCTCTCGTGCAGGTGCACCTTCACGATAGAATGGTCCCAGCAGACTGGATTCTGTAGCACCCGTGCGAACCCGATCACCCAAAATTTCGACCAGTGCGGTCATACCCAGCACATCGCCGAGCAACACGCCCTCTTCGCGCTTGTCGTCAGAGATATGACCAACATTCTGAATGAAACGCGCCGCGTAGAGCAGTTCATCCGGGCTGAGATTAACCTCACGGATGAAATCATGTGAGTGGCGGATCAGAGCCTCCATGATTTGTTTGATTCGTGGGTTGGTGTCTTCCTTGATTACATTCAGGACTGCATCTGTAACATTGGATTCGGTTAAATCGCGCATCTTCTCTCCTTAAAACCGCCTCCCCAAGGAATGCGGACTGTAGCAATGTGTATTAACGCTAGAATGCTCTGAAAGGTTGAGTTTTCGCAACAAAACCCTGTCCTGATTTTCCTTATGACGCGTAGCCATCTCGGGACGGGTCGATTAAAGGCCCGTAAAAATTTTCAAAATATGCTGTCGTAACTGAGGGTCTCGACTACTAGAGCTTTTATGATTACCTCACCATTCGGATCGAATATTTCAGTGACAGGCGTTCCCTAGCCTCCCGAGAATGCGCGATGAACAAGCGCGCATCAACATTGAGCGCCGGCGACGAATGCACTATTCAGACTAAGAATTAATGGCTTCCCCGGCGGTACGTGCCCCGGATCACGGAGAGATGAATATGTCCGATACACTAGGCGCCTTGTCCGGCGTGACCGTCTTAGACCTGACCCGCGTTCTCGCTGGTCCCTACTGCACACAAATGCTCGGTGATCTAGGCGCTGACGTTATAAAGATAGAACGCCCCGGCACAGGGGATGACACACGACGTTTCGCACCGCCCTTCATGTCTGGCGCTGACGGGAACGACACCAGTGAAAGTGCCTACTTCATGAGTGCCAACCGTAATAAGCGCTCGGTAGAAATCGATCTGAGTAGTGAGACCGGACAGGCCGTCGTTCGTGAAATCGCACTGAAGGCGGACGTCATTGTTGAGAACTTTAAGACAGGTAACCTCGCCAAATACGGCCTTGGTTACGATGATCTAAAAGACGCGAACCCCAAGCTCGTCTATTGCTCAATCACGGGATTTGGTCAGACCGGCCCTTACGCAACGCGTCCTGGCTACGATTTTCTGATACAGGGTATGGGAGGAATCATGTCGCTAACCGGGGAAGCTGAAGGCGAACCCCAGAAGGTGGGTGTTCCGATTGCTGACATCATGTCTGGTATGTTTGCCGCCGTCGCCATTAACGGCGCTCTACGTCACGCAGCGGTCACAGGTCAGGGGCAGTACATCGATATCGGGATGCTGGACACCCAGGTTGCCTGGCTGGTCAATCAGGGTATGAACTTCATTCATTCCGGCGAAGCCGAACGCCTAGGCAATGCCCACCCTAATATTGTGCCGTATCAGGTCTTCGAAACCTCCGATGGCCACATCGTTGTTGCTGTTGGGAATGATACCCAGTTCAAGATCTTCGTCGGCATCATTGGTGATCCCGACTTGGCAGACAATCCTATCTTTGCAACCAACGCCGCACGTGTGGGCAACCGCACAGAAGTCGTTGCACATCTGCAGGCCATCATGAAACAGAAAAGCTCGGCCTATTGGCTAAAGGAGCTTGAGGCTAACAAGATTGGATGTGGCCCGATCAACACCCTCGATCAGGTCTTCGAAGATCCCCATGTGAAAGCTCGCGAAATGTTAGTCAATGTCCCGCATCCACTTGCTGGACCAGATGGTGCCGAATTGATCGCAAGTCCGCTGAAGTTCTCGGAAACACCTGTTACCTATCGTCATCACCCACCACTACTTGGACAGCACACAGATGAGGTCCTTGGTGAAGTGTTGGGTTACGACGACGCAAAAATTCAGGAATTGCGTAACGTCGGCGCCATCGGCTGAGCAATACGGCTAGCTACTATCACTGGAGTGGGTGAGCTGCTCTCTAATTTCCTTAGCAACCTCCTGCAGGCGAGCCCCAATGCGCGGGATTCGCGATTCATTGAGCCGTGCGCGTGGGCCAGTGACCGCTATTGCGAACGCTACCCGTCCATGTGGATTGACCACCGGAGCCGAAACCGAACGTATGCCCGGTGAACGCTCTTCATTGTTCACGGCGTATCCACGCTTGCGGATTTCAGCAAGTTCCTGCAACAGACCGTTGATATCAGTGATCGTGGTTCCGGTATAGGCGTTGAGTCTTGTCTCTTTATAGCTAGCTTGAACTTCCTGATTGCTCCGCATCGACAGCAATGCTTTTCCCATGCTCGTCGCATGAGCATCGAAATAACCACCTATCTGTACATCTGATCGGTGCGCGCTATCGGTTGAAACCCGGTCAACAATGAATGCCTGTATGCCTTCGAGAAACGCGAGATTGACCGTTTCGTCAACTTCGTGCGCAAGCTTGAGCAAATAGGGGTGAGCATGATGTTTCATACGAGACATGACACTCGCCGGATGCCCGAACACGTGCATCGCATAACCGATCCAGTATCGGCGGTCGTCGGCCTTATAGGCACAGCCAAGCCCACAAAGAACCTCAAGCAGACGGTGTGCTGTCGCGCGATGTAAGCCAGTTGCACGAGCAACTTCAGACACAGCTCGACCAGATGGACTGCTGTCTAGATACTCAAGAATTTGAAAGCCGCGTTCCAGCGACTGGTTCTTATACTCAGCCATTCCGTCTCGTTTTTTGAGATAACCCAAGCTTATTAGAAGTTAGATCTCCCGCCAACTCAATAGCTCGACCTGTTTCTGCGGACAGATCAGCAGCCATTGTGACATCCATGACTAGTCGTGCCTCCCGTGCCGTCACGAGAACCGGGCGATCATACGCAATCGCGTTCACAAAATGCAGGGTTTCATCGACCATGGCTCCCGCAAACACATGATCCACGGGTTCCCCGGGCATTGAGGAGAGCGGATAGCGAATACCGTGTTCCACGGTATTCAACTGAATATCACGATGAGTGTCATCGACTGTCAGCGTGCCATCGGTTCCAACAACTTCTATCCAGCTTTGCGAGTACTGCGGATAACCGAGCGGCAACACCCAGCCTGACCCCGCGCTGAGCGTCGTGCCATCATCCATTGTCACCATGATCCACTGATGATCGGGCGTGTCGCTCACTTGATTGAATAGCTTTCCCGATTGCTGGGAATAGACCAGTACCGGACGGCGGGGTTGCAAACACCAAAGCAGGAAGTCGATCGAATGAGTGCCACCCATTGCGGCCGGCGACATCTTCGAGCGACCTTTAATTTTGGCACCGATCTCTCGTGTGATGTTACGGCTGACAAGACATGTCACCGGTTCCCCAATATCACCACGTTTAATCGCGGAGTTTACAAAAGCGTATTTCGGATCAAAGCGCCGGGTGTACCCAACCGACAATTGCACACCTTTGTATTCCGAGATCGCGATGGCTTCATCAGCTTCCGCCGGGCTCGAGGCAATCGGCTTTTCGACCAACACATGTTTTCCGGCCTGCAGAGCCGCTCGAACAATCGGAAATCGAGCTGATTCCGGTGCAGACGCGATGATGATTGCATCAACGGATTCTGTTTCGACAAGCTCCCGCCAATCATCCGTGACCCGTGTAGCACCGGTCTCTATCGCAATCTCTACTGCGCGGTCCGAGTTCGTCTCGGCAATGTGTAACTCAGCCACCACAGCACTGTTTGCGCAGGCATTAGCACGAATGCCGCCCACCCAACCGGCGCCGATGACCCCTACCCCTATCTGTTTCATCACCGAACGTCCTCCAAAATTATTGCCGAAGCTTTCTCAGCAATCATGATTGTCGGCGCATTGGTATTGCCCGATACGATACGCGGCATGATGGATGCATCGACAACGCGCAGTCCTTCAATGCCGTTCACGCGCAATCGCGGATCCACCACCGCCTCGGGATCATCGCCCATCCGGCAGGTGCCCACCGGATGATAACTCGTCCCACCGCGATGACGGACAAACTCGCGTATGTCGTATTCGCTCACACAATCGCGGCCAGGAAGGTGTTCGCTGGCGACAAGCGGTTTCAGCGCTTGGGTGTCGGCAAGTTGCCGCATGGTAAGGAGGCCTGACACCAAAAGGTCTTCATCACGAGCGGCACTCAGGAAGTTGGGCCGAATTGCCGGTGCCGAAAACGGGTCGGCATTCTCTATCATCACTTCGCCTCGACTTTCGGGACGTAAAAGACGGACTATTATCGAAAATCCGGAAAACGGATGGAGTCCTGTTCCTGCCTTATCCGTGCTAAAAAGAGCCATGCCGGCTTGGATATCTGGCGCCACAGCAGACGGATCTACGGTAAAGAAACCTGCCGCCGACGAAGCCCCGATAGTCA
>JAPKDV010000066.1 GCA_028822385.1 Alphaproteobacteria bacterium | reverse complement strand
GCGCTACGATAGGCAAATGGACGAGATGATTCCCGAGGGTGATCAGGACACCGGGCGTACGAATGGCGCCGGATTACGGCGTGGCTGGACAACTGGTGCCTGCGCGACGGCGGCGGCCAAGGCTGCCTACGTGGCCTTGTTAGGTGGCGCGTTTCCTGACCCGGTTGCCATACGGCTACCCCGAGGACTACGGGCAGAGTTTGCCTTGGAAAAGAAGACCTTGGGCGCAAATTGGGCTTTTGCTGCGGTGATCAAGGATGCTGGAGACGATCCAGATGTCACCCACGGCGCAGAGATATCCTGCACTGTGGCCCCTGCTGATCCGGGGATGGGGGTACAATTTGCAGCCGGTGTTGGTGTTGGGACTGTGACCCTTCCCGGCTTGCCGATTCCTCCGGGAGAGCCTGCCATCAACCCCAAGCCGCGCGAAATGATTGCCGCTGCCATGGAAGAAGTGGCCTCCGAATATGGTGTGGTTGCCGATGTTCTGGTGACGGTTTCGATTCCTGCTGGAGTAGAGCTAGCGCAAAAGACAGCCAATCCGCGCCTTGGGATCATCGGAGGTTTGAGTGTGTTAGGAACAACCGGCGTGGTGATTCCCTATTCCTGTGCCTCCTGGGTCCATTCGATTCATCGTGCTGTGGACGTCGCCCGTGCCACCGGGGTGGGCCATGTGGCGGGAGCGACTGGGCGCACATCGGAAACAGCAGTTCAGTCACGTCACAAGCTCGATGAGCGTTCGGTCATCGATATGGGTGATTTTGCAGGTGCGCTTCTCAAATATGTGCGCGCCCATCCCCTGCCGCGTCTGACCATTGCGGGCGGGTTTGGAAAACTGTCAAAGCTTGCTGAAGGCCATATGGACCTGCACTCCAGTCGGTCATCCGTCGATGTGGAATCGCTTGCTGATAAATTAAGGCAAGTCGGTGGGACACCCGACACTGTTGTCGAAGCCCGTGGGGCAGTGTCTGCCGGAGGAGTTCTTTTGGTGGCCCAGAAAGTAGGACTGGGAGATGCCTTGTGCGAACATGTGGCACGGGGGGCGCGCGAAGTATGTCGCGCCGCACTGGCGGGTGCTTCTGATGTCGATGTTCTGGTTGTCGCTCGCGACGGAACGGTATTGTCCTATGTCGGTCCCTGACTCGCCCAAGATCCTGATACTCGGCGGAACCGCTGAAGCGGCGGCGATCGCGGAGATATCTTTTTTGCGATGGGGGGAAGGTGTCTTGGTCATCACATCTCTGGCCGGTCGAACCATCGCCCCTTCCGCCATTGCAGGAGAGTTGCGCGTTGGAGGATTTGGCGGGGCCGCTGGAATGGTGAACTATCTTAGGAAAGAAGAAATTTCGGCGGTTGTTGATGCAACCCATCCGTTCGCCACGCGCATTTCCGAGAATGCGCGGCTGGCCTGTGAAGCAACGGAGGTTCCTCTACTCGTGTTTGATAGGCCCGCCTGGCAGCGGAAAGATGGAGATCAGTGGCACATGATGGAGAGCGCGTCCCGGGCAGCTGAGGCATTGCCCGAATATGGGCAACGTATCTTTCTGACAACCGGACGCGGCGAGATTTCGGCGTTCACGTCGTGTACAAACATTTGGTTTCTGGTTCGGCTCGTGGATATGCCGTTGGAACCGTTGCCGTTGGAAAATGCTCATGTAATTGCCGCTCGCGGTCCATTTACGGTCGAAGCGGAACTCGCATTGATGGAGCGTCATAAAATTGACGTACTTGTTTGTAAGGCTTCGGGCGGAGAAATGACCCGGGCCAAGCTTGTTGCTGCCCGTGAATTGGGGTGTCCCGTATTGATGATTTCTCGTCCGGAACTTTCGGAGGGTGACCGCGTGTCATCGGTAGATGCCGCGGTTACGCGGCTATCTGAAATACTAACTTGACGTGTTCAAGGCATAGCGCGAAATAGATATTACTATGATTTATCTCAGATCAATCTTTCTATCGGTTCTGCTCGTTGCAAGCGTGTTGGCCTTACCTGTTGCCGCGCAAACGAACATACTCGCCGTAGACCCCCTTATCGTTGCGGTTTATGAAAACCAGGTCGAAAACGTTCGTGCACTGGTCGTGCGCAAGCACCCGATGTCTCGTGCGGGCGGGGACGGGCGGACGGCCATGATGTGGGGGTCTATCCAGGGCAGCTACGATTCTCTCGTACTAATTCTCGAAGCCGGGGCACAAATTAATGTTGTCGACGAAGCTGGCAACAATTCGCTCTACCATGCAGCGGAAAATGGACATATCGAAGTTGTGGAGCTTTTGCTCTCCCACAATGCCGAGATTGATCGGGAAAATAGGGATGGGCGGACACCCCTGATGGCCGCCGCGCGCGCGGGCCATCAGGGGGTTCTTGCTACGTTGATTGCGGCTGGTGCTGAAGTCGGGCTTTCGGACTTTACTGGCCGAACGGCTCTGGATCTGGCCCGCGAGGGGCGGTCGCGCAAGGTTGTCCAGATGCTGGAGAAAGCCGAAAGACGTTAGGGCTTGTCGCTGTCTCGCGGGCGCAATACATGATGATGGCTGGCGTTGTAGAGTTGACTATCTGTGAAGGCGTTGTTTGACAGATCTTCAGCTAGCACGGGTCCGACCAGAATAAGCGCTGTCCGTGTGATTCCGGATCCTTTGACCAGCTTGCGAATGGTTCCTAATGTGCCGCGTATGAATTTTTCATCAGGCCAGCTGACCCGGTAGGCCACTACGACCGGGCAATCTTCACCATAATACGGCATAAGATCGCGTGTCACATTGGCAAGATTGTTGATCGACAAATGCACGGCCATAGTTGCGTGAGATTTGGCTAGTTCGGAGAGTTCCTCTCCCTTGGGCATGTCGGAAGCGCGCACTGAAGTGCGGGTTAAAATCACGGTTTGGCTAACATCGGGAAGGGTAAACTCCCGGCAGAGCGCCGCCGAGGCAGCCGCGAAGGCCGGAACACCGGGCACGACTTCATAGGGAATTTCCAGGACATCCAAGCGGCGCATCTGTTCGCCAATAGCACCGTAGAGCGAGGGATCGCCCGAATGGACACGCGCTACATCCTGCCCAATCGCATGAGCTGCCGCCATATGCGCGATGATCTGATCCAGATGCAGGGGGGCTGTGTTGATAATAGTGGCATCATCGGGGGCGTGCGCCAGAATTTCGACAGGCACTAGGGAGCCGGCATACAGGCACACAGGTGCCTGTGCTATCCGGTCCCGTCCGCGCAACGTGATGAGGTCGGGCGCACCAGGGCCGGCGCCGATAAAGTAAACAGTCATGCTCATGTCTTACTCTTCGTCGGGCGACTTTGACTAGGCCTGAGTGAGTCCTATGATGAACTACGAGCTATCTGGGGAATTATATACGGAAATTTCGTTTCCCTTCTGTCATTAGCGTGCTGATGCTGACGGCTTGCTCACCCGGTACGGAGTTTCAGTCCGTGAGTGGATGACGGGCATTTCGGCCCGATGCTGTCACGCAAGATCGGCACTCTGGAGGCGAAGGGTGAAGGAACCTTTGGGACCCTTGCGCGGGATGGCGTTTGTGTTGCGTTTCGCTTTATAAAACGGATCAAAGGAGCGACAGCATCTGACCTTCTAGGTCCCCGTTTGTGTCGTTCGCTTTTTGGCATAGCCTCGCGGGGTATAGGCCCAGGCGCGACCGCTGGATGCCATCAACCGGGATTGGCTGTTGCCGATGATAACCACGGTCAGCATGTCGATGGATTCGACTTGAAGGTCGGATAGCCGCACGATTTCTAATGTCTCTCCGTCGCGTGCCAGATTTCGAGCGACGATCACAGGCGTGTCGGCTGGCCGATGTGCTAATAGGATGTCGCGGGCCGTCTCGATCTGGTGATGTCGCTTTCGACTGCGTGGATTGTATAGGGCGACTACGAAATCAACCTCAGCCGCCGCCTCTAGTCGCCCTAGGATCGCCGGCCATGGCGTAAGAAGGTCCGATAGGGAGATCGCACAGAAATCATGTCCCAGCGGGGCGCCCGCGCGAGCCGCGGCCAACTGCATTGCGGATACACCGGGATGTACATCAATCGAGATACGCTGCCAGTTTGGGTTTGCTTCTTGATCGAGCAATTCGAACACCAGGGTGGCCATGGCAAAGATGCCGGGATCCCCACTCGATACCAGCGCGACATTGCGCCCCTGTCCGGCGAGTTCCAGCGCGTGGCTACAGCGATCAATCTCGGCGCCGAGATTGAAGTCGTGGCGGGTCTTGCCTGCCACCAACGGCCCAAGAAGGTCGAGATAGGGACCATAGCCGACCACGTCCTGTGCTTTGGCAACAGCGATGTCAGTGGCGGGAATTCGGTACTCGTGGTTGCCGGGCCCTGTGCCAACAATGGAAAGATGCCCACGTGCGCGACCGATCGTGGATGATTCGACATGTTGTCCCCGGGCGATGGCGCAGGTGGCGCGACGGGATTTATGCTTGGCGACGATCAGGCTACCCTTAGGTCCGACAGCAGCGAGAGCTGCGGATTCGGATACCCCATGGGTGCCTACTTCGCGGAACACGATGTCGGAAGGGTTTTCGGTTCGCGGAGTTTCGGCCTCCAGCTGCACCGCACTGAAAAACCTTGCCGGAACGCCAAAACTGTCTGCAGTGACATGTAGCGCCGGCTCGTCGGCTTTCACATCGATAGAAACAATAGCGGTTACGGATTGGGGCGCGAGACCGGCATCTGAGAGTGTCTGATACACCAGATCGCGAAGTTCGTTCGGATCACAATCCCGTTCGCAACCAACCCCAACCACGAGGGTTGGCGGGTAAATCAGAAGTTCGTTAGGGTTGGGCGTAATATTGCGGTCCGAGATGCGGATCATCCAGTCACCGCTATGGTCGAGAGGCAAGGATTCGAGCCATCCTGGGTCGCCGGCTTCGATCACAAGACAGGGTTTTCCACCGGCTAGGATATCTGCCATTACATCCTTGGCGCGCTCCGGGTTTGCGACCGTCCAACCGAGGGGTGGATCGTCGAGCGCAATTCCGTGGATGGTTTCGCCCGCTGTGGTGATTGCTGCCGTACCACCTGTCAGATGTGCAATCTCCGTCGCGAGGCGGTTCGCGCCGTGATGTCCGCCAAGCAGCGGAACGATGCTAGCGCCATCCGGTGAGATTGCTATGACGGGTGGCTCTGTATGTTTGTCCGAGAGGGAGGCGCTGAGTGTTCGAATAAGTATTCCGGATGCGCAAATGCCGATTATAGGGTGCCCGGCGCGAAACAGGGATGTAAGCGCGTCGCCGGTTTTTGTGAAGGCGATATCACAATCCTCGACACGTCCCGACAGCCCATGGACTTGTGCGCCCGGCAGGCTTTCCTGCAGGCGGCGCGCCAGTGTGCCCCCGTCGGCTGTAAGCGCAACCAGAGCAATGGCAGGGTTTACGCCCACGCGTTACCTCTGCGATGCAGCAAAATCATCGAGAAATACGGAGCTTTCGCGTCCCCAAGTTCGTTCAGTGTACTGTGATCCTCATCTTCCATAGTCGCATGCTCAATATATTCGGCCTGATCGGCCAGCCCCATATCCGTCAGCAACGTACGCACCCTTGGCAAATGTCGTCCAACCTTGATGATAGCAGCGGCATCGGTGGCAGTCAGGCGTTCGCGTAACACCTCATTGGGCAAAGTGGCGGGAAGCACTGTAAGGACATCATTTAAAGCCGCCAGTGCCTTGCGGGATACCGCGGCGCAGGCCGTGAGTGAGGAGACACCAGGCACGACTTCGACCGGCCAGTTTTTGGCTAACCGTGCGAACAGATACATGAAGGACCCGTAGAAAAAGGGATCACCCTCGCACAAAATCGCAACGTCCCGTCCGGCACCAAGATGAACCCCGATCTCTTCCGCGGCGCGGTCATAGACTACTTCGACCGGAAAGCGATTGGCCGAGAGCGGCATACGGATAATGATTTCGGTGGCATCTTGGGGCAGATGTGAACCCGCAATCTGGCGTGCGAGGCTGTCGCCCGTCTCCGGTGCTGGATAGGCCACGACGGAAATTCCGGAGAGAATTCGCGCGCCCTTGAGGGTCATTAGTTCCGGGTCACCCGGACCCACACCGATGCCAATTGCGGTGCCGGTCATGATTTCACAATCGACCATTGGGTGACCGGCATGGCAGGGCGCCAACCAGTGAGACTGCCGACAGGGTCAGCGTGACTAACGGCGATTCGCGAAAGATCTCCCCCAAGTCTTGCATGGGCCTCGAGCAATGCGCGCTCCCCTTCGAGGGTTACGACATTGGCGACAAGCCTTCCGTTGGATTTTAGGCGATCCCAGACTGCATCAATCAGCGAACCATCGGAAATACCGCCGCCTAAGAACACCGTGTCCGGATCGTCAATTTCGCGCATGGCGTGCTCGTTTTCTGCTGTGATGATGTTGAGAAAAGGTGTGCCGAGACGGTTCGCGTTCTGGGCTATCATTGCGCAACGAGAGGGATCACGTTCGACCGCGCTCGCCCGCGCACCTTGACCCTGAACGTCTTGCGCTGCCCGCAGCCACTCAATGGCCACAGAACCGCAACCGGCCCCCAGATCCCAGAGATGCTGGCCGGGCAGGGGAGCCAGTGCGGAAAGCGTGGCCGCACGAACAATCCGTTTGGTGAGCTGGCCATCATGCACAAAGGCATCATCGGGCAGGCCGGCAACTGGAGACCGGTAGCACGCATCCGGTCCGGCTATGCATTCAACGGCGATCGTGTTCAGGCTTTCGATGTCCGTCTCGTTCCAGTTTTCAGCTGCCCCCTTCCGGGTGGCTGCGTTCTTGGCTCCCATGTTTTCGAATACAGTCAAATGGCTGAGACTGAACCCGGCATCGCACAGGGTTGTAGCGACCTTGCCAGGAGTTGTGCCGTCGTGACTGAGGATGAGCAGCCGCTGGTCGGGCAGCATATGATGGTGAAGCAATTCGAGAGGGCGACCGTGCAGGGTCAAGCAGGTGCAATTGTGGAGCGGCCATGCCATCCGGGACGCGGCTAGGCTGAATGCGCCGGGTGATGGAACAATGTGCAGATCGCTTGCTGAAAAATGCCTAGCAAGGGTGGAGCCGATTCCGAAAGACATGGGATCACCAGTGGCGAGTACCACGACGCGCTGGCCTCTTGCAGCATTGATTTTTTTCACGATCCCGTCCAGCGGAAATTGCCATCTGAGTTTTCTGACATTTTCATTGGAAACCATCGCAAGGTGACGTTCGCCGCCAACAAGAATTTCGGCGGTCTCAACCAGAGTTCGTGCTGGCCCGGAAAGGTCATCGGGACCGCCCTCACCAATTCCCACGATGCTCAACCAGGCGCTCATCGAATGTTTCCAGAATTGCGGGCCAATGCGTTGATGGTTGCTGCTGCTACAGCGCTGCCACCGCGGCGTCCACGCAGTACTATGAAGGGTGTTGGTGCTGCCTCGACCAATGCTTCTTTTGATTCTGCCGCACCAACATAACCCACAGGCATACCGATAATCAGGGCCGGTTTGGGCGCACCCGCTGCGATGTTTTCCAGCAAGCGGAACAGTGCGGTCGGAGCGTTGCCGATGACGACGAGCGAGCCTTCGAGAAAGCTCCCCCAGAGATCGACAGCGGCTGCTGAACGCGTTGTTTCCAGACGCATTGCGTTCCCGGCTACGCTTCCTAGGCCGAGTGTACAGATCACCGGGTTTTGGGCAGGAAGCGCACGGCGGATAACGCCATCTGCAAGCATACGAGCGTCGGTGATGACTGGTGCGCCCCTGGTTAGAGCCGCACACCCAGCTGTCCCGGCACCTTCGGACCAGACCAGATCCTTGATAGCCTCTGCATCACCGATTGCGTGTGCCACCCGAAGGGCGATGTCCTGTAGGTCATCGGGAATGTGTGACAAATCTGCCTCGTCGCGAATTGCAGCAAAAGAAGCTGCATATATCGCGTCTGGATTGCGGATATGTTCGTAGCTGACAATGGTCATGGTTTGCGCATTCCCTCGCCTTCAGTCGCCCTCAGCCGGGAGTGTTTTTGGGCCGTGTGGGTGGTCAGCATGCGGGTAGGGGTGGTGCCCATGGTCATGGTCATGGTCATGGTTGTCATGATCATGTGCGTGGTCATCAGTTCCTGTACCAATACCCTCAACGTGATGGTGATGACTTTCCTGTACCAGTCCGACCTCGGTTTCGAAACCAAGCGCTTGCTCGCGGTATTTGCACATCTGGCAGTTCATCAGATTGGTGCCTTCACCAATCTCAATGACGCGGTCGGCGAAGGTTTCAAGCACCTGTGGGTGATCGTTTAGATAGGGCGCTTTCACGAACTGAATATCCGGGTATTGCGCGGCGACCATGTCGGTGTGGTTATAGATGCGCTTGATCAGAATTCCGGTGAACAGAAAGTAGGGGAACACCACGATCCGATGGTAACCGAGTTTGACCGCGTGTTCGAGGGCTGGCTGAACCAGGGGGAAGGTGACGCCTGAATAGGCGGTCTCGCCCCAGCCAAAGCCGAGCCCTTCACAAAGCATACGCGAGACTTTGGAGACATTTGAGTTGGCGTCGGGGTCTGAGGCACCGCGCCCGACCGTCATCAGCATGGTTTCCTCTAGCGGAACCTCGCCATGTTCGGCATCGGCGGCTTCTACAGCTTGCATCACGCGCTCACCGGCGGCCCGAATCATCTTTAGATCAATGCCGAGCTCACGGCCATAAATGATCTCAACACCGGGGTTTTGGGCTGCATAGGTGTTTAATACGGAAGGTATGTCGTTTTTGGCGTGGCCGGCGGCAAACAGCATGCCCGGCACGGCGTAGATGCGCTTCACCCCCCGCGCGACCAGTTTGTCGAGCCCATCGCGGATAATCGGTGTAGCAAACTCCAGGAAGCCGTGTTCGACTTCCTTGTCCGAGAAACGCGCTCGCAGTGCCTCCGCGACAACTGCAAACTCCCGAACAGCGCCTTCGTCACGGCTTCCGTGGCCGCACACCATGATCCCAAAATCTTCCGACATGAACGTCTCCTGTTGTAGGGCAATAGACCATGCGGGGACTGCCCGGCCAAGTGCGTGAACTCGAAATACCGCCGGGGAATCCGCTTGGCGCATGATTGACCCGGCGCGACCCGTACTCGCAGGATATCAAAATGCTTTTTGGTCTGGAATCAGCGGGTATCGCACCGCCTGTGATCCTTTTCCTCGCATTGCTTCTCGATGCGGTGGTGGGAGAGTTTGGGCCACTGTTTCGCGTATTGCCGCATCCGGTGACCCTGATCGGTGGTCTTACGGGCTGGTTCGATCGTCGTCTCAATCGAGAGCAAAGAAGCCACCAAGCACGGATTGTTCGTGGCTTGGTGGTGGTTGTCTTGATGACCACAATGGTTTCTGCGATTGGGTGGAGCCTGCATGATCTGGCGATAAAATATCCCTATGGATGGGTTGTTGAACTGATCGCAGTTACGCTGCTGATAGCACAGCGTAGCCTATTTGATCATGTTCGGGCTGTGGCGCGGGGGCTCGACCGTAATGGCCTCCAAGATGGACGAGCCGCCGTAGCGATGATTGTTGGGCGAGATCCGGACTCTCTCGACGAATATGGGGTCGCGCGTGCCGCTATTGAAAGTCTGGCCGAGAGCCTTGCCGACGGCGTGGTCGCGCCCGTGTTCTGGTATCTGCTGTTTGGGCTTCCGGGATTGCTGGTCTACAAGACGATCAACACGATGGATTCGATGATTGGCTATCGTACGTCACGACATGAGGCATTCGGGAAAGTTGCTGCGCGGACCGATGATATTCTGAATTACGTCCCGGCTCGCATTGCGGCTGTCCTGATTGTTCTGGCGAGCGCGTTTGTGCCTCGCGGCCGACCGGGGTCATCATTTCGTGTGATGGTACGTGATGGTGGCAAACACCGCTCACCTAATGCAGGGTGGAGCGAGGCTGCGATGGCCGGGGCGCTGGGTGTCGCACTCTCCGGTCCGCGGAGCTACCACGGCAAGACTACGGACCAGCCCTGGGTGGGTGGTGAATTTTCTGTAAAGATTGGTAGTGCCGAAATTAGGCGCGGTCTCTACTTGTTTGTTGTCGCGTGCCTGTTGGAGGCTGTGATCGTGGTTCTCATTGCCAGCTTGGTGCTTGCTGCGTCGGTCAACCTTATTTGACTGCTGCAGGTGCGGACTTTGCGCAGACGCTAATTTTCTCAAGCCATTCAGGGCAGCAACCTGAGTAACAACCTGTCCGTGTGCGTAGCGGCGAGGATCGAATCGGTTGCGACGGAGTTCGAAAAATACTTCGAAGTCTTCAATAGCAAGAACCTCAAGAATGTCTTCGTACTCGAAGATTCCGTGTCTGCGGTGTGGCTCTGAAACGGCAGATATCACTGGCCATGCGTCATGCAGATAAATCAGGTAGCGCGTATTCGTGTCGGGGTTTTCCGGAACATCTCCGTGAATACCACCTGCTGTTATAGGGCCCATAAGAAGAAAGAACAGGGTGATCGTCGCCATCATATTTTGTAGTATTTTGTGCATCACTTGCTCCAATTTTACGACCGACTTTTCCCCGCGATTTCCAGAATTCTTGCGGTGTCGAGATGTTTCATCAGATGGTCAGCCAGTCTGTCGAGAATATCGTCTGTTTGTTGGTTCCACGGAAACACGCTCGAATGGTGGTTGTTGATCTGGGCCAGGAACCCTGCCCGGAAGGGGTCTTCGGAAAAAAGCCCGTGTACATATGTTCCCGCGATACGTCCGTTGGCTGATTGCGCTCCATCCATTCGACCATCGTGAAATTGCAGGAAGGGACGGGAGGTGTCTGTGCCATCCGTCACACCCATATGCATTTCAAAACCCGAAAAATTCCTTTCGCTCGCAAGTGCAATTCCCGAGACGGGCGCAAGCCTTTTCTCTGCGGACATGATCGTCTTGATATCGAGCAGTCCGAGACCTACCGTAACACCGGGTTTACCCTCGATGCCCGCCGGGTCGTCGACCATATGACCGAGCATCTGGTAGCCGCCACAAATTCCAAAGATATGGGCACCGCGTTGGGCTGCGGCGTATATTTGCGTGTCCCAGCCGTTGGCACGCAACGCGCCGAGGTCACCGCGTGTGGACTTTGACCCTGTGAGCAAAATCAGATCTGTGTCACCGGGTATGGGACGGCCTGGTTCGATCAAACTTAGTGCGACATTTGGTTCAGCTGCCAGAGGGTCTAGATCATCGAAATTGGCAATCCGGGGCAGCAGAGGTACGGCGATTCGTATCAGGGCATCAGACCAGTTGTCAGCTGCGTATCGGCCGCGTAAGGACGCCGTGTCTTCGGCGGGCAGGAGGCGTGCGTCATCAAACCAGGGAATCACCCCGAGGGAATTCATGCCGGTGTGCATGGCTATGATCGGTGGCGCGTCGTCGAAGAGAGATACGTCCCCGCGAAACCGATTGACGATGTATCCTTTCAGGCGCGCTTGTTCTGCGGGCGGGAGCAATGCCCAAGTGCCAACCAGAGAGGCGATCACGCCACCACGCTCGATGTCTCCGATCAGGGTGACCGGAATATCCGCAGCTTCGGCAAACCCCATATTGGCGATATCTCCCGCTCGTAAATTCATCTCTGCGGGACTGCCAGCACCTTCGACGAGGATCAGGCCGGCCCCTTGGGAAAGCCGGTGATAGGCCGCCAGAACAGATGCCAGAAGATCGGGCTTCATCTTGTGATAGGCGCGGGCGTCAGCATTGCCGATCACGTGGCCATCGACCACCACCTGGGCACCGATATCGGTCTGGGGTTTGAGCAGGACCGGATTCATATCCGTGGTCGGAGATATCCCGGCAGCACGCGCCTGCAGTGCCTGCGCGCGTCCGATTTCGCCATAGATACCGCCCGGCCCCAACGCGGGAGCAGCGTTGTTCGACATATTCTGGGGCTTGAACGGCCGGACGGTGATCCCCTGTCGCGCAAACAGGCGGGCCAGCCCGGCGACGATCAGCGATTTGCCAACATCCGACCCGGTGCCTTGAAACATGATAGCGGCGGTCATAGCAGGTGCCTCAGAACTCGATACCCTTTTGGGCCTTCACGTCATCGCGAAAATGGTGCTTCACCATGGTCATGTCAGTCACCATATCTGAGGCCTCGATTAGCTCGGCCTTGGCGTTGCGGCCGGTCACCACGATATGCAGGTCCTCGCGTTTGGCGAGCAGTCCGGCTACCACTTCATTGATGTCAAGATGGTCGTATCGCAGGGGGATGTTGAGTTCGTCGAGGACCACCAGCCCGAACCCAGGGTCGGCGATCATCTCCTTGGCCATCTCCCAGGCCGCGATCGCCGCGGCGATGTCCCGCTGTCGGTCCTGGGAATCCCACGAGAACCCTTCGCCCATCACCTTGATATCGATCTGGTCGGGGAAGGCCTCAAGAACTTGACGTTCGCCGGTCTCCCATTTTCCCTTCACGAACTGGACGATGCCCACCTTCATGCCGTTGCCGATTGCACGCATGGCCAGCCCCATGGCGGCCGTGGTTTTGCCTTTCCCCTTGCCGGTGTGGACCATCAATAGGCCCTTTTTCCGAGTTTTCTTTGCCAGCATGCGGTCTCGTGCGGCCTTTTGCTTGCGTTTCTTGTCGGCCCATCGGGCGTCATCATCAACGGGCTCGGGGGTGTCGTTCATGCTGTTTTCTCCATCGGTCGGGCAGCCAAATCACGCAAGCTAGCATAGGCCGAGTTGGACTTTACTTGCCACAATTCACGGTCGATCGCTTCAAGGAACCGCGCCGCCATTTCACGCAAAGCGGCCGGGTTGTGCTGTTCGAGAAACTCCCGCACTGCATCGTCTTCAAGAAAGGCGCGATGCACGGCATCAAACTGGTCATCACGAACCGCACCGGTTGTGGCAGCAAATGCGAAGAGATAGTCGACCGTTGCCGCCATCTCGAAGGCGCCCTTGTAGCCGTGACGCATCACGCCGGAAATCCATTTCGGGTTGGTAACCCGGGCGCGGACCACGCGTGAAATTTCGTCTTCCAAGGTTCGTATCCGCGGTGCGAAGGGCCTGGAATGATCGTTGTGATAGATCTGCGGTCGGGTGCCGGATTTGGCCTCCACGGCTGCCGCCAGCCCACCCTCGAACTGGTAATAGTCATCACTGTCGAGCAGGTCATGCTCCCGGTTGTCCTGATTGTGGAGCACGGCCTCGACCCCGGACA
>JAPKDV010000201.1 GCA_028822385.1 Alphaproteobacteria bacterium | reverse complement strand
CCTTGTCCGTGTCTGACACTGCCGACCATGGCTGGTGGTTCGGCGAAGACCAGGGGCGCTATATTCTGGCCGTAGACCAAAATGCTGGACAGAAACTGATATCAGATGCGCGGGAAGCGAACGTTCCTGCACAACAGATCGGCATCAGCGGGGGCCAGGTTCTCGAGCTCGGCCGCGAAGGCGCGATTTCGATCACTTCGCTGCGAGAGGCCGCGGAACGTTGGCTCTCCACCTATATGGACGCATAGGGCGTCACAATCCTGGAACCTGGGAGAACGCACGATGGCAATGGACGCCGCTGAGATTAAACGACTGATTAAAGAGGGTATCCCTGACGCAACGGTGACAATCGAAGATCTCCGTGGGGACGGCGATCACTATGCTGCGCGTGTGATCTCAAGTGCATTCGCAGGCAAAAACCGGGTGCAGCAGCACCAAATGGTCTATCAAGCGCTGCGCGGCAATATGGGCGAGGCGCTGCACGCACTGGCCCTACAGACGTCAGTACCCGCCAACTAATACCCCTGTTGCTCTTATGGTTGAAATACCCCAAGGAAAGAGCACATTAGCCTATTAACCGGCGTAGCCGGCCTGCGAAAGGAAGAACAACATGAGCGACAACCCGGTGTTTGATCGTATCCGGCAAGAAATTGACGAGAACCAAGTGGTTCTCTACATGAAGGGAACGCCAATTTTTCCGCAATGCGGTTTCTCGGCGGCGGTGGTGCAGGTCTTGAGCGAACTCGAGGTCAAATTCAAAGGGGTCGACGTCCTCATGGACCCGACGTTACGTGACGGCGTTAAACAATTCAGCGACTGGCCGACGGTACCGCAGCTCTACGTGAAGGGCGAGTTTGTCGGCGGATGTGACATCGTAAAAGAGATGTTCGAAACCGGTGAACTAAAGCAACACCTTGAGCAGAACGGTATTGCGCCTGCGACCGCCGAAGCCTGAGGGTCCAGAGATCAAAGAAAAAGGGCGCATCGCGCCCTTTTTTTTGTGTCTTCTGTTTGCCAGTCTAGTGTGAGGAGTAGTACTCGACGACTAGATTTGGCTCCATCATTACCGGGTACGGCACATCAGCCAATTTGGGAACGCGCACGAAGGTCCCCTTCATCTTGGCGTGATCGACTTCTATGTAATCCGGGATATCGCGCTCCGCCAACTCGACGGCTTCAAGCAAAATACCGAGTTGCTTGGACCGCTCGCGCACTTCGACAACGTCGCCTGGACGAACCTCGTAGCTCGGAATATTAACCCGACGACCGTTCACCATAACGTGTCCGTGGTTCACGAACTGGCGGGCAGCAAAGACTGTGGTCACAAACTTCATTCGGTACACAACCGCGTCCAAACGCCGCTCTAGCAAACCGATCAACGTCTCCGAGGTATCACCGCGCTTACGGGAGGCCTCGGCGTAGGTCCGGCGAAACTGCTTTTCTGTAATGTTGCCGTAGTAGCCACGCAGGCGCTGCTTCGCCATCAGCTGAATACCGTAGTCCGAGGGCTTGCGCCGACGACCCTGTCCATGCTGGCCAGGGCCATAGTCGCGACGGTTCACGGGGCTCTTGGGACGACCCCAGAGGTTCTCACCGAGCCGTCGGTTGATCTTGTATTTTGATTTCAGTCGTTTGGTCATTCGCGCTTTGCCAATCCCACATACGAAAACGGCCACCCGGAAAGCAGCCACGCTTGGAAGCCGCGCACTATAGCCACGTGCGGGTCAGTGTCAAACGACTTGCGGCACCAAATTGAGCTATTTTATTCCCATTTTTCAGCAGCTTAGCGCGACAAGCGGCTAGGTGCCATTCCAGCGTCAGACCTAAGCGTCATTAATTCCGCTTTGGACGAGATTCGCGCCCGGTGGACAATGACGAAACAACGCCGCGCAGGGTCCGCACCTCCTGCTCTGTCAGGCGAGCGCGCTGAAGTAGTGCACGAATGTTTCGCACCATCGTCGGCGTTTTTTCAGGGGGAAACAGAAAGCCGCTGATGCTCAACTCTTCTTCCAAATGATCGAACAGATGGGCAAGTTCGGTTTTGGTGGCTGGATAACTGTCTCCGTCGCTGTGCTGAAGTGCAGGTGTTTGGTCGACAGCTCCGAAATACTCGTAGCCAAACAAAAGAACTGCCTGGGCCAAGTTGAGCGACGAAAATTCGGGGTTCGTGGGTACGTTGATTATTCGGTCCGCGAGCGAAAGATCGTCGTTCTCAAGGCCGGCCCGCTCGGGTCCAAACATCACGCCGCATCGTTCGCCCGCGGCAAGGCCCGCATGAATATCAGCTGCGGCGTGGTGCGGAGTCACCACGTCTTTTCGCAAATCTCGTTGGCGGGCGGTCATCGCATAGACGATTCTCAAATCCTCCACTGCGGCGCGCGTTGACGGAAAGACGCGCGCTGCCTCGATGACCACATCTGCGCCGGATGCCGCCGCTACGGCTTTGTCATTCGGCCAGCCGTCGCGGGGTGCCACGAGGCGAAGGTCGGTTAGGCCGAAGTTCAGCATGGCACGCGCCGCTGCGCC
>JAPKDV010000065.1 GCA_028822385.1 Alphaproteobacteria bacterium | reverse complement strand
CGGAAAGACTCTGGCCATGGTGTTTGAAAAACCGAGTACCCGTACCCGGGTTTCGTTTGATGTGGCGATGCAGAATCTTGGTGGCAAGGTGGTGATATTGGAACCAGAAGGTTCGCAGCTGGGCCGTGGCGAAACCGTTGCTGATACGGCCCGCATTCTTTCAGAATATGTCGATGTGATTATGTACCGGACCACGTCGGAGAGTAATCTCCTTGAGATGGTGGAGGCAGCCAGTATTCCGGTAATCAACGGGCTTACAGACTGGTCACATCCCTGCCAAATCATGGCGGATGTGATGACTTATGAGGAAGTTTCTGGGCCGATCGCAGACCGAGTGATTGCTTGGTGTGGGGATGCAAACAATGTTGCAAATTCGTGGATACATGCATCTGCGCAATTCGGCTTCGAGTTCCGTATCGCTTCGCCAGACGAATTTCGCCCGACGGCCCGAATTCTGGACTGGGCCGCGTCTCACGGCGCGCGTGTGTCCGTGGGTGGTGACCCGGTTGCTGCGGTTAGCGGTGCGGATTGCGTTGTGACTGATACCTGGGTGTCGATGGGGGATGCGGAGGCCGAGAAACGCCGGACCGCGCTCGAACCTTTTCGTGTCGATGCGGCCTTGATGGCTAAGGCGGCTGACAAGGCGGTGTTTATGCATTGTCTGCCTGTTTATCGTGGTGATGAAGCCACGGCTAAAGTTGTGGATGGCCCGCAATCCGTGATCTGGACAGAGGCAGGCAATCGGTTGCACGCACAAAAGAGTATTCTGTTGTGGTGCTTGCTTGGGGATGCGGGGCTTGCCTAATTCAGGTCCTACCCCGGATCGTGATGGTCCCGATCGCCCGACCGACGATATTGTACAGCCCTTCCAACTTGAATCCGGTGGTGCGGGTGAAGCGCGCCTAACCGGACGTATGTCCCGTTTGGGGTCTGTGGTGGATGATGTCCTCAGCCGCCACGACTATCCCGAACCGGTCGCTGAGTTACTCGGGCAGACGATTGCCCTGGGCGTTACCCTTGCCGCTGCCCTTAAATTCGATGGCATCTTTACCTTCCAAGCCCAGGGGGATGGACCCGTGACGCTGTTGCTGGCCGATATTCAAACACTCGATGGTGGGGAGCGTTACGTCGTTCGGGGCTATGCCAATTATGATGCAGAAGCTGTCGAGGGACGCAGCGGTGTGCGGGCTTTGCTGGGAAAGGGCTATCTTGCGCTGACCGTCGATCAGGGTGCGCACACAGATCGCTATCAGGGTATGGTCGAGCTGGTAGGTGACACCTTGGCGGAGTGTGCTCAGCACTATTTTCGCCAATCACAGCAGATGGATGCCGCGATCATGGTCTCTGCTGGACGCGTAGGTGATGGTCTGGACGCAGCTTGGCGCGCTGGAGGGATCATGGTGCAACGAATTGCAGATGATCCGAATATGCATCTGACACCCGATGATGAAGCCGACACATGGCGCAGGGCAATGATGTTGATGGCAACGGGAACGGATTCAGAGATTCTCAATCCGGCCCTCACTGCTGAGCGCTATCTGTTTAGGTTGTTTCATGAAGAAGGTGTGCGGGTGACGCCGGTGCGGCCAGTCACGCGGGGATGCCGCTGTTCTGAGGATCGCGTCTTCAACGTTCTGTGCCAGCTGCCGCGCGAGGACCTTTATGATCTTGCCGAGGATGGCTTACTGAAGGTGACCTGTGAGTTCTGTAACGAGACATATAACTTTGCCCCGAAAGTTGTTGAAAATCGGACCGCTGCCATGGGTTTATCTGAACCTGATGTAAACTGAGTCCCTGACAGTTCGACGTTGCATTCATGGGGAGACGAAAATGACGTTTACGATATACTGGCGTGGCTTATTAATTGGCCTTTTCGCCATTCTGCTTGCTGCTTGCACTCAGCCCGTATCCAGCCCGCAATTTCCACAATTGACCTTTACCCATCTGCCGTCGATCCAGCTGGACGCGCGCACGCTGACGGTCGTAGATAACTATCTGTCTGCCGAACGGTCGGGTGTCACCCAAGGAATTCCTATTCCACTGGATGTTGTCGTTCATCAATGGGCGCGCGACCGCTTGGTGCCTGCTGGAAAAAACGGTGAAATTGTAGTGACTATTACGGAAGCCTCTATAATTGAGACCACACTTGAACGCACCAAGGGTGTGCGTGGTTTTGTCACCACGGATCAGTCCGAGCGCTATGACGGACGGCTTGGTGTGAAAATCGAAATCCGTGATGCTGCAGCACAGCGTGTCGGTGATGTGTCTGCTGTCGCGTTGCGAAGTCGAACCGTGGCTGAGGACTTGACCCTGAACGAACGGGATAGGGTCTTGTTCGCGATCACCGAAGCGATGATCAATGATCTGAACAGCGAACTTGAAAAAGCCATTGGACAGTTCCTGCTGCCCTTCGTTATCCGTTAGGAATGGCGTCTCCGGACGCGGCCCAAGCCTGGAGTCGATCCAGAAAGTCTTCGCAGGCGTCGAGTTCGCTTTGCGCTATCCATTCGTCAGGCTGGTGGGCTTGGGCAATATCGCCCGGACCGCAAAGGACCGTGGGAATACCGTGCTTCTGAAACTGACTAGCTTCGGCAACATAAGCCACCGTGTGCGTTGTGTTCGCTCCCGTCAGATGTCGGGCGAGCCGCTCGGCCGCTGAATCCGGGTCGGGGTGCATGGGCGGCACTGCGGCAAGTGGGTGGATTTCGACGTCAGTCGCAGGATTGATGGCTTTAAGTGCGGGACGTATTTCGTCGTCGATATAGGCGCGGACACGAGCTTCCAGAGCAACGAAATCTGTTTCCGGTAGGGGACGGAACTCCCAGGAGACCGCGCACCGCTCGGCAATGATGTTCAGCGCTTCTCCTCCCTGTATCAGGCCAACATTGAACGTGGTCCAGGGTGGTGTGAATCCGCTTTCAGGGTTTGAATCCTGCTCTTGTTCAGTGGCGAGGCTCTGAAGAAACGTGATGAATGTTGCGGCGTAAACAATCGAATTTACCCCAAGATGCGGCGCACTGGAATGGGCTGCCACGCCGGTGAAAACCGTCTCAAAACCTCGGATCCCCTTGTGACCGGTGACGATTTGCATACTTGTGGGTTCTCCCACGATAGCTATGGCAGGCATCGGAATGGTGGTCCCGAGCTTCTCGATCATGCTCCCGACACCCAAGCAGCCGACTTCTTCATCATAGGAGAGGGCGATGTGGATAGGGGTTTTCAGATCAGCTGCGACCAGTTTGGGGACCTGGGCCAGCACAGTGGCAATGAAACCCTTCATGTCGGCAGAGCCACGCCCGTAATGTCGTGCGTCACCATCGACCAAGCGGGTGTCGAGAGTGAATGGATTGCTTGACCAGTCCTGACCGGTCACAGGGACCACATCGGTGTGTCCCGAGAGAACAACGCCCCCTGGGATGTCTGGGCCGATGGTGGCGAGAAGATTAGACTTTTCACGGTCGTCGCTCTCAATCCTTCGGGTTGCGACGCCATGGCGCGCCAGATATTCCTCGATGAAGGAAATCAGATTGAGGTTGGACAAGTGAGATGTGGTGTCAAACCCGATGAGTTGGTCAAGCAATTCGACGGTTCGGTTTGCCGTCCCGGTCATCTTCAGTTTCTCCAGAACGCTGGCGTAAGGATCACGAGTACCGTGAAGAGCTCAAGCCGCCCGAGCAGCATACCTGCAGAGAGCATCCATTTAGCGGCATCAGGGAGGTCGGCAAAGGTGCTGAACGGACCGATGGTCGAACCGAGACCTGGGCCAACATTAGAAATCGCTGTTGCCGCACCTGATAGGCTGGTCATGAAGTCGAGGCCAAGCGTGCTCAGGCCGAGTGCGAGCAGCATGAAGACGAGAATGTAGAAAAACACAAAGCCGAGTACCGAAAGGGCAATCTCCTCGGTCACCGGGGTGCGGTTGTAATGCGGTATGAAAACACCGTGGGGCTGCAGTAGTCGTTTGATCTGTATCGAGGCGATCGCATAGAGCACTTGGAAACGGAACACCTTGATCCCACACGTGGTCGAACCGGCGCAGCCGCCGATGAACATCATCGCGAAGAAGAGGATCAGCGGGAAGGTGCCCCAGGTGTCGAAGGCCGCCGTGACATAGCCAGTTCCGGTGATTACCGAGACCGCGTTAAAAGCGGCAGCGCGGATAGAGACACCCAGCCCAAGCTCCTGAGACAGATAGAGAGAAATCGCAACCAATGCGATTACCGCTGCGACAATGGATAGGAACCAGCGTACCTGTGAATCTCGCCATAGGCTCTCTGGCCGACCGCGTGCCGCCTGTAGATAGAGAACGAAGGGGAGAGACCCCGTGATCATGAAGATGATAGCAATCGAGTCGATCGCCCAATTGTCGAACACGCCGATGCTGGAATCCGAAGTAGAGAATCCGCCGGTCGCGATCGTAGTCATGGCGTGGGCGACAGCGTCAAACCCCGACATGCCGGCAATCCAGTATCCTAGTGCGCATACCAGCGTAAGCGCGAGATAGATCGAGCCAATCGCCGTTGAGGTCTGAGCCGCGCGTGGCAGTACTTTCTCCGAGGTGTCCGAACTTTCGAGTCGGAAGATCTGCATGCCACCAACCTGCAGCATCGGCAGCACGGCGACCGCCGTCACAATGATACCGATTCCCCCCATCCACTGAAGCAGAGCGCGCCAGAGCAGAATGCCCGGAGGGGCGGAATCCAGACCGATGATAACGGTAGAGCCGGTGGTAGTGATGCCGGACATGGCTTCGAAAAACGCATCGGAAAAGCTCATATTCAAACCGGAAAAAGTGAACGGCAGCGCGGCGAAAAGGGTCATACCCAGCCAGCTCGCTGTGGTCAGCACGAAGGCCTCACGGATACCAACCTTCATATCGCTGCCGCGCATGGTCAGGATCAAGGAGACACCAATGAACAGTGTCAGACCGGAAGACGCCGCAAAAACCTGCCAATCCAGGTTTCCAGATGCAGCATCAACCAGAGCAGGCAGCATCATAACGATGGCAAGCGTTGAGAGCAGAATGCCGAGAATGAAGAGGATGGGTTTGAAGTCGAGCACGCGAGACATTGCACGGCGATTGCCGTGTCCATTTATCCTTGTTCTGACAAGGCGAGCTTACAGGGCTTGTTCGGCCGGATGATTAGGGAAAACGCCGCGTCTGTCCAGCGTTGCGCGCGTCTTAGCTGTGGTCGCGAGAAGACGGGTTGCCAATAAAAGAGAGGAACTCACGCCGCGTGTCCGAGCCCTGCCGGAAGGAGCCGATCATACTGCTGGTCACCATCATCACGCCGGGTTTGTGCACCCCGCGGGTGGTCATACACTGATGTTGGGCCTCAATCACTACTGCAACCCCTTTGGGCTGCAGCACCCGATCAATACAATTAGCGATTTGAGAGGTCAGTTTCTCCTGAATTTGCAGACGTTTGGAGTAGGCATCGGCTACCCGGGCCAGTTTGCTTATCCCCACCACGCGCTTGTCCGGCATATAGCCGATATGGATTTTTCCTAGGATCGGCGCGAGATGGTGCTCACAATAGGATTCTAGCCGGATATCGCGCAACACGACCATCTCGTCATAGCCCTCAACCTCCTCGAACGTTCGTTCAAGAAATTCCAGCGGATCTTCCCGGTAACCCGCAAACCATTGTTCAAACGCACGGGCCACGCGCGCGGGTGTTTCGACCAGACCTTCGCGTGTGGGGTCATCCCCGGCCCATTGCAGCAGCGTGCGCACAGCAGCTTCGGCCGCGGCTCGGTCGGGAGGAGAGGAAGTCTTGCTAGTACTGTCTTTTGACATCGTCTGTTCCGTGCTGGGTAGGGCTGGCGGCGGCACCGTCAAAGTGCCTTTTACGCCGGAAATACCTGAGTTGGATCAGTCTCGAGGAAAGTTTAGTTCGGACGCACGACCTGATGCGGGCTGTCGAGGGAGAAAGCCGGTATACCAACCTCGATCAGATCACCGTCATCGGTCTGCATTTCATAAGAGCCCACCATAATCCCTGAGGGTGCGTTTAGCGGCGTACCACTGGTGTATTCAAAGCTTTCACCGGGTTCGAGCACCGGTTGTTCTCCGACGACACCTGAACCACGGACTTCTTGCATCAGACCGTTGGCATCCGTGATGCGCCAGTGACGTGAGCGCAACTGCACGGTTTCCAAGCTATCATTGTTGATTTTTACCTGATAGGCCCAGACATAGTGGTCCTCTTCGGGCTCTGACTGGTCTTCAAGATAGATCGGGGTGACGGTAACTGAAATGTTTTTTGTTTTTTGAGTGTACATAGACCTGTCGGCTCCACACGCCTCGAATCCCTATCTAGGCGATATTAGGATTGAATTTGGCAACATGACGGCCCAAAAGTCCAGTGCGGCACAAAGCGCACTTTCAAGGGCAAATACCCTCTCGCGGCATTCTGGTTTGTTGCTCAGGCGGGGTGCTTCGCTATAGATATAGGTCTGCGTGGCGGGTGTAGCTCAATGGTAGAGCAGAAGCTTCCCAAGCTTACGACGAGGGTTCGATTCCCTTCACCCGCTCCAAACACGCAGAATCGGTAAGTACGTTCTGTGATCACGCTCCTGACGAGGCGGACCCGAGCCCGTCATGACCCAAAAACCCATTCCCATCTTCGGTGGCGGCATCGGCGATCTGGTGTTCTACGCTGAGGGCGTGCACGCCCGGGTACGCAGCGAGATTATGGGGTCGCTCCCCACAGACGATTACTGCGATCGGCTTGGTTGGCACTATGGCGGCACTGGTTTGAGGAAGATCGCGGACGCTTAGTTCTGTGTTAAGCTCGGTTTCGATTTGCGGCGGTTTTCGCAAAAAATAGAGTAGTAGTTCCCGAGAAAAATAAGCCCTGCCCCGGCAAGAACCAGCAACTCCGTGGATTCGCTGTAGAGTCCCCAGCCCACCAGTACGATGAGGGGGAGACGCATAAAGTCCATCGGGACCACGAGCGTCTGGTCGGCCAGGGATAGCGCTTTGGCGGTGCAGAAATGAGCCGAGAGGCCTACCGCACCGACCAGCAATAACCAGAAGAGTTGTAGCAAGTCGGGTGTGGTCCATTTCAGTGCCGCCAGCACAATGCCGAAGGGCAGCTGGACCACCGCCATATAGAGCAGGATGGTGAGCGGTGAATCTGTCCGGGTCAAAAATTTGGTCAGGGTAAGGGTGATAGCAAACCCGATAGCGGCTCCCAGAACAGCAAACTCGCCGAATTCGATGACAGACAGACCCGGGCGCAGGATCAACAGAATGCCGGTAAAGCCAAAGACCAGTGCGATTACCCGTCCACGATTGAGGCGTTCACCGAGAAACAGTATTGCCAGAATGGAAGCCCAGATTGGGGCCGTGAACTCAATCGCGAAAACTTCGGCAAGCGAGAGCAGCCCGATCCCGGTAATCCAGCCTAGCTGGGCAGCAAAATGCACTAGGTTGCGCCCGATCTGGGCGCCAAGCCTTGTGGTGTGCCAGACCGTAGGTCCGGCACGCAGCATGAAGGGGAGCAGAATGATCAGCGCGCCGATGGTGCGGAACAACATAATCTCGAAGCTATGAATCTCGCCTGAGAGTTCGCGCACCGCTATGGCCATGACGGTGAAGGATAACAGTGTACCGGTCATCCAAAACACAGCCTGAATGATAGGGGTCACCGGCTTTTTCCCCAATTCTGGCGGAGACAGGCTCAGCTGAGTTTGTCCACACCAAGGTCAGAAGCGACCTTGGACAGATTGTTCACCAGCGCCTCGGGCAACGGAACGCCGTTGGCCCTGCGGTCTAAATAGGCAGCGTGCGCAGACTCACCTGGCAGGCGAACCCGTTCAAAGCCGCCAAGAGTCGGCGAACCCCGCATCTGACGAATGACGTCATCGATTTCCCGCTTAAAATCGGCTGGATCGATAAACGCTTCGATGTTGATCGCCAGATAGAACTGCCCGGTGTTGGTAACCGAGGAGGGGTCAGAATTCATGTCAACCACGTTGCGCCCGAAATTAGCGCCGTTCAGCGTACCGCCAAGAATACCGAAGATCAGAGCGAGGCCGTAACCCTTCGGGCCGCCGATGGGCAGCAGGAAGCCGGTGTCGGACTTGCTGGCATCAGTCAGCGGTGTGCCGTCTTTGTTGATCATCCAGCCTTCGGGCATTTCCATGCCGCGCTGGGCATAAACTTTGACCTTCCCGTAGGAGGTGACGGTCGTGGCCATGTCGAGGATGATGGCGTCTTCTTCATCACCGGGGATCGACACCGCAATTGGGTTGGTGGAGAGCAGCATTTCGGTGCCTCCCCAGGGCGGTAGGTGATTAGCGCTACCCACCGCTACATAGAGCCCGATCATGTTGTGCTCGAGCGCCATGTTCGAATAGACTGATGCGGCACCTGCGTGGTTGGAGTGATGCATGCCTACCCAGCCGACACCGGCGGTCTTGGCCTTCTCGATGGCTATGTCCGCAGCTTTCTTCACCACCAGATGGCCCATGCCGTTGTCACCATCCAGCAGGGCTGTGGCGGCAAAGTCGCGATCAACTTTCATGTTGGGAGTGGGATTAAAGCCGCCAGCCTTCACACGGCCGATATAGCCAGGTAGGCGGAAGATGCCGTGTGAATCCTTACCAAGCATATCCGCCTCGGCCATCATATGTGCCACACTCTTCGCGTCGTCATCAGGAAGACCACTGGCCGCGAAACAACGCGCCATAAAGGCCTCAATCTGTTCACGTGAGAAATGATGCATCTGCATTGCGTCATTCGACATTTAAGTGCTCTCCCAAAATCAAAATTTTTTATCCCTGTTACAATAGACGTAAAATCTGCTCCACGGGAGGGGGTGTGCGCCTATACTGTGATGACAAGGAGGCACAGCCATGACCCAAAAAATCGAAAGCCGCACACTGACGGACCTGTCCGTTGATCTTCGTGATGGCCGAACTACGGCCCGCGATCTCGCAGAATGGGCGATTGCAAATCATGATACCCGCGGGGGTGTTCTTGCCGCCTACAAGACTTGGGATCCCGACCGTCTGCGTGCTGAGGCCGATGTTGCCGATGGGGCATTGGCGGCGGGAATTGATCTTGGTGTGCTGCAGGGAATTCCGATTTCCGTAAAGGACCTCTATGGCGTGCGGGGTTATCCGACCTTTGCCGGCAGTCCGCGTGAGTTGCCGCCGGAATGGCGCCATGAAGGACCGGTCATTCGTGCTTTGCGCGGTCAACTGGCTACTGTCACTGGCAAAACCCATACGGTGCAGTTCGCGTTTGGCGCATTGGGAACCAACCCACATTGGGGCACACCCCACAATCCGTGGGATGCGACAACCCATCGCGCGCCCGGTGGTTCAAGCGCGGGGGCTGGTGTCAGTCTTTGGGAGGGGTCTGCACTGCTTGCCCTTGGTACGGATACAGCTGGGTCGGTGAGAATGCCCGCAAGCATGACCGGGACTGTCGGGGTCAAAACCTCGCAAGGCCGATGGTCGATCGAGGGCATCTCGCCTCTTAGTCCGACCCTCGACACGCCGGGGACGCTCACGCGTTCAGTGGCCGATGCGGCGCTGGCGTTCTCAGTGATCGACCCGGTTGCGTCGGTTGCGCCATGCGCATTCTTGGATAGTGTTGAAAACGCTGTGGTCGGTGACTTCCGCATTGGCGTTTGTGAAGCCTATTTTGAGGGATGTGAGCCGGGAATCGCCGAAGGGGTCTACGCGGCGCTGAAAGAGCTCGAGGCGGCGGGTGCGCGCCTGATTGATATAACACTCCCGGGACTGGATGAGGTTGATACGATCTTCCGCGCGGGCGGATTGTCAGCCTATGAGTTTGCCGGCTTTATCAGCGATGTGCTCCCGGACTTCGTGGCTGATTTGGATCCGATGGTGGGCAACCGGTTCGACAAGATGGTGGCAATGACAGCGAGCGATTATCTAATTCGCCGACGCCGCCTGGAAGCGCTAACGCATGCGGCACATGCGGCGATGCACGAAGTTCATGCGGTTGTCGGGCCGACCGTGCCAATCACGCCGCCGCGTATTGAGGATGTTCAGGAACCATCGCCCTATATGAAGGCCAATCTGATGGCGGCTCGCAACACAACGACGGTTAATCTGCTGACCATGTGCGCGGTGACTATGCCTGTCGCGCTCGATAAGGCGGGTATGCCCGTTGGTCTGCATATTGTCTGCCCACGAAACGAAGACGCGCGCGCTATTGCCATCGCACGAGCCTTCGAGAAACATCTTGGGACGGCCCGCGAGCGTCTAGGGACGCCACCCCTGGGTTTGTGAGACGGTTAGTTCTTCACACGCTCGGCCACCGCAAGGATGCGTTCCATCGTGCGTAGCACCGGCAGTTCGATGAGCTTGTTGTCGATTACTACGAGGCCGGTGTCGGCTTCGGCAAAGGCGGCGACGACCTTTCGGGCATAGGCAATCCGCTCTTCGCTTGGTGAGAAAATCGTGTTGATGACCGGGATCTGCTTGGGGTGGATCGAGCCCTTTCCGGTGAATCCCAGCCGCGCGCTGGCTTTGGCTTCTTGGCGTAGTCCAGCTTCGTCACCGAGATCGAGCCACGGCACATCGATGACGTCGATGCCCGCACCTGCGGCAGCATGCACCACGCGTGAGCGCGCATAGAGCAACGGTTCCCAGCCGTATTCGCAGCGCAAATCAGCTGCCAGATCAACGCCGCCAAATAACAGCGCGTCCACACGATTGCTGGCCTGGGCAATTTCGTAAGCCGCATCAAGGCCGGGATTGGTTTCGATGATGATCTGTAATCGGGTGGGTAGGCCCGCGCCATCGAGTGCATCGGCCACGCGTCGTACTTCTTCAGGATTGTTGACCTTGGGCATCATCAATGCCGGCGGCGGTGAATCCGCGGCCAGCACGGCGGCCAGATCGGCTTCGCCTTCGGGCGAGCCTAGCACATTGACCCGCACGATCCGTTCCACGCCGTCATCGGCCTGAGGTTCTAAAAAGATTCTAAGCATATTTTCGCGTGCGGCGTCCTTGTCCTTGGGGGCCACACCATCTTCCAACTCAACGCAGACGATATCGGCGCCAGAGGCCAGAGCTTTGCTGAACATCGAGGGATTGGTTCCAGGTGAAAAAATGAAACTGCGGCGGGACTGAATAACGGACATGTCTAACTCCAGGTCTTGAAGGGCGAGCACGGGGCTTAGCTGTCTTGTTGAGGCGGGATGGAATAGGTGCCGGTGGCGTGAGCAACAGGTTCGTCCTGTCCTTCAGAATAGAGGCTGACCTCCAGAACGGCGAGCCGGCGACCGAGTTTCAGCATATGGCAATCGGCAATCATATCCACGGCTTCGGGTTTGCGAAGAAAGTTGATGTTAAGATTCGTTGTGACGGCCAACGTAACTTCACCGATTGCACCCATCAGGGCAGCGTACATGCTGTAATCTGTTAGCGCCATCATCGCTGGCCCGCTGATGGTGCCGCCGGGACGGGTCAGAGACGGGTTGAAGGGCAGGCGCACCCGCGCCGTGCCGTTCCCGATTCCCTCTGCATGGCATCCATTCTGCGCGGCCAGCGGCAGCTCCGCACGTGTGAGGTCGTTGAATGCTTTGACGGTGATGCTGGTCATTGATGATCTCAGTGAGGAAATTGAAGTGCACAATCTAGCGCGGCGGGTTTGTGTCGGAAAGTCACCATGCTAACCTCCGTGTGCCTTTGTTGGGCTAGAAAAGAACAAGCCGGGGAGTGGATTCGATGTTGAAAGTTGCCGTTGTAGGGCTTGGTTGGTGGGGCGCACATGTTGCGGGCTCACTGAAGAGCAGTCGTAAGATTGATGTTATTTGCGGGGTTGAGCTCAAACCAACTGCCGCCATTCGTCGGCTGGCCAAGGTAAAGGGTTTCAATCTGCTCACCGACTATCAGGATGCGCTCGATGATCCGGAGGTCGAGGGTGTGATCCTGACGACCCCGCATTCGACCCATGAAGATCTCGTTCTGCGTGCCGTGAAGGCCGGGAAGCAGATTTTCTGTGAGAAGCCACTCTCGCTGACATCGGCAAGTGCCAAGCGCATGGTCCGTGCCTGCGAGAAGAAGAGCCTCGTGCTCGGCCTAGGTCATGAGCGGCGATATGAAACGGCGATGGAAAAGCTCGCCCAGATGGTTGCGAAGAAAGAGCTCGGCACAATCCTGGCTGTTGAAGGCAACTTCTCGCACGACAAGTTTAAGGCGATGAAGAAAGACAACTGGCGTGGCAACCCCAAGGACGCTCCAGCGGCTGGCTGGACTGGCATGGGTGTACATTTGACGGATTTGTTCATCAGCATGTTCGGGCCAATTCAGAAGATCTGCGCGATCTCCGATCGTCGGGTGCTGAACCTGCCTAGTGGTGATGTCGCCTCGACCCAGTTCACGTTCAAGGATGGCACAATGGGGACGATCAATGTCGTCTCAGCCACGCCGTTCTATGGTCGCCTGACGGTCTTCGGTGACAAGGGCTGGGTGGACATCCATGAGATGGCGCATCCGGAAAATCCGGGCGATACCCATATGTATATTTCCAACAAGGACGGCAAGAGGATCAAGAAAGTCTACAAGCCGCGCGACACGGTGAAGGTGAACTTTGAAGCCTGGGCCGATGCGGTGAGTGGCAAGAAGCCTTATCGCTTCACTAATGAAGAGCGGATAGCCAATGTGGCCGTTCTCGAAGCGCTTGCGATATCCACCAAGACCGGCAAGCCCGAACGCGTGCGCAACTAGTCGCGTAGGGCAGGTTACAGGCTATGAAGTTCGGATTGTTTGGTGGAGCCTCCTCGCGCCGTGGTGGCGTGGCACGCGATAGTACTCAGGGGTATCGAGACTTCATCGATTACATTGTTGAAGCCGAAGATCTCGATTATCATTCGGTCTTCCTCGTCGAACATCACTTCACCGGCTTCGGACAGGTCTCAGCTTCGCTCAACCTGCTGACTTATTTGGCGGCCCGTACCCAGCGTATGCGATTGGGGACTGCTGTTGTTGTGCTGCCCTGGCATAATCCAGTGCTGCTCGCCGAACAGGCGGCCACGGTTGATCTGCTGTCGGGGGGGCGTCTAGATTTTGGGGTTGGCAAGGGCTACCGCGCCAATGAGTTTCACGGCTTCAATGTGAAAGCTGCTGAAGCACAGGAATTGTTCCTCGAATCCCTTGAGGTCATCCGCCGGGCCTGGACCTCAGAAGAGCGCTTTACACATATAGGCAAGCACTGGACCTTTCAGGACATCGTGGTTGAACCGCCGCCGATCCAGAATCC
>JAPKDV010000200.1 GCA_028822385.1 Alphaproteobacteria bacterium | reverse complement strand
GATCTTGCTGACCTTATCCCAAATGCGGAACTGAAGATTCTTGAAAACGGGGGGCACGCCGTATCCGTGACTCGTCCGGATCTATTCAACGAAGAAGTGCTCAGGTTCCTTTCGAAACAGAAAATGCCGCAGCCTTAAAACCTCTGAGCCCACACTCTTCCGGACCACGGCATAACCGACAGATGGTTTGTGATAATTAAATGCGATCAAGCCGTGGATTGTTGATCCCGAAAATCGTATCCAGTATCTACCGCAAACGCATCTATCAGTTGCGTTGTTATCGGGCCAGGAACCGGATGGGTTGGCGTGAAATCGTCAATTGATGCGACCGGCGTCGCACAGATTGCACTCGAGGTGATGAAGTATTCATCAGCCTGCGCCAAATCATACTGGGTGAACAATCGCTCCTCGAGCGGAATACCCAGTCGTTCACAGAGTTCGAACACAACTTTGCGGGTCACCCCCTCAAGTATGTTGCGTTCCGGTGGTGTCCAGAGAACGCCATCGCGGGCAATAAAGATATTGGCCACCGCGTTCTCAGCGACATTACCGTCCAGATCGAGCATCAACGACAACGCCCCGCGCGCCGCTGCATCGAGCTCCGCAAGTATCTGGTTCATCTTGCTGGTCACCTTGGCGCGTGTTTCCACACAGGCTGGCGGATTACGCCGGGTCGTGGTGACAGAGAGCCGTACACCCTGGGCGTGGTTGCGCGCAATCGCGGCCGTATCGACAGGGCGAAAGAAGATCATCACTGTCGCCGGGCCTGCTGCGAGAGCGGCCATTGATTCAGAATCAACACCGCGGGTGATCCAGTGTCCGACCCGGTACATGGAATTGGGAGCCAGACGTTCCCGATTGGCTTCAAGCAAGGCTTCGGTGGCGGAGAGCATTTCCTGTGGCGTCATCCCCGGGTCTATACGCACATAGCGCAAGGACCGGAACAGACGGTCGATATGCTCATCGAGCCTGTAGAGTTCACCGCCAAAGCACGGGGTTACTTCATAGACGCCGTCACCCCATAAAAAGCCTCTATCAAAAGGGGAAATGCGGGCAGCGACAGCCTCGATAATTTCGCCGTTCAAAGACAGTAGTGGTTCACCACTCATATTCGTTTCTCACTTGGTTGCATGCTGATAGGCTCCCGCTACCGAAGCACAAATCGGGTTACTCTTCCAACCACTGCGCCAGCCCCGGTCGCAAATTAGCAAACCAAGGACAAGTATGAATTCGAGACACACTCTAATCGGCATTCTCGTTGTCCTTGCGGTTAGCCTCGGATTCGCTTTTTCGAATACACTCACCAGTCTAGCCTATGCCAGCGGCACGAGCCCCCTCGCCATTTCGACCTCGCGCTTTGTTTTACCTGCGATCATCCTTGTCGGATTGCTGCTGATATCGGGCAAGCCCATCCTTCTGCCGCGTCGCGACGGCCGGATCGCCATCGCTCTGGGTTTTGTGACCGTAGTCTATTCGTGGTCGATCCTGGCCGCCATCGAAGTTCTGCCGGTCTCGCTCGCCGTTCTGATTTTCTTTCTCTTTCCGATATTCACCTCTCTCATCATGGCAGTCCTGGGTTGGGGAAAGTTACGTCTCTCAACAATCCTTGCTGCATTCGTGGCTTTCGGCGGACTCACGCTCGCACTGGGCGTGAGCGCGGAGAGCCTCAGTGTGATCGGGATTGTATTTGCCGCCACCGGTGCATTGGGATTAGCGATTGTTTCAGCCGTCAGCAGCCGGGTAATCCAGGCTGGAGATCCGCGTCAGGTCACGCTCTATCTGGTGACAACGGCGGCGATCTCCTTTGCCGTCATCTCGCTGGTTAAAGGGGAATTTTTGTTGCCACAAACAACGATCGGGTGGTGGGGATTTCTGGGCAGCAATCTGCTTTTTGCTGGCTCCCTGATCGGATTTTTCGTCGGCATTGCAATGATCGGGCCAGTGAGGACAACCCTGTTCTCCTATATCGAACCTCTCGCAACGATGGGGGCCGCCTTCCTGCTCCTGGGGCAGCTTCTGTCCCCATTGCAGACGCTCGGCGCAGTGATCGTTGTCGGTGCACTCGTGATGGCCGGGCTGGTGAGCATGCACAACACCGCCGCGGCAGATAACGAGACTTAGCCGAGATAGGCCGTGGACGAAATCTCGACCAAAAATTCCGGCTTAACGAGATCGGCGCGAATGCAATATCGTGCCGGAGAGTTCGTTCCGAAATATTCTTTGTAAATTTCGTTCATCGCCGCGTAGTCGTCGAGATCCGCGATAAATACGTGATTGAACGCCACGTCAGACAATTGTCCACCAGCGGCTTCGACCACGCTCTTGATGGCCTCGATGACGCAACGCGTCTGCGCCCGAACATCACCTTCACCCACAATGCCACCGTCGGCGTCCATTGCGAGAACACCCGAAACATACACAGTGTCGCCGGCTCTGACCCCCGGGGAATAGGGCGCCATCGGCGGTGCAGAACCGGCGGGAATAATCGCTTCATGAGCCATGATTTTCTCCTGTCTAAAAGTAGTTCAGCGTTGCAAGAATTCGCTGACAAGGTTGTT
>JAPKDV010000064.1 GCA_028822385.1 Alphaproteobacteria bacterium | reverse complement strand
GGACTGACTTTCTTCTTCGGCGCATGGCTTGATCGTGGTCAAGCCGATTTACAGGTCTTCTTCATCTATCACCCGTATCTCTATCTGTTCTTGATCCCTGCAGTCGGAATGCGGCTCTGGGCGGAAGAGCGCAAATCGGGAACCATTGAATTTCTGCTGACCCTACCGGTCACAACCGGACAGATTGTTTTGGGCAAGTTCCTGGCAGCTTGGATTTTCGCGGGGATTGCACTGGCACTTACATTCCCGATGTGGCTGACGGTCAATTTCCTCGGTGCTCCAGACAACGGCATTATCCTAGCTGCCTATATTGGCAGCTGGCTGGTTGCAGGCGGGTTTCTGGCTCTCAGCTCCTGCGTCTCGGCTCTGACGAAAAATCAGGTCGTCGCATTCGTCCTAGCATCGGCGGTTTGCTTTGTCTTCATGATGAGCGGTGTTGAAATTATCCAGTCTTTCTTCCGGGCCTGGACGCCACAGAACTTTGTGGAATCTGTTGCGGAGCTGAGCTTCCTGACAAACTTCACCGAGATCGCCCAAGGTGTCATCGATATCCGGGATATCGTCTTTTTCCTCTCCGTGATCGGGGTCGCATTGTTCGTAAACACTGCGATCGTCGAAGCGAAGAAGGGGGTCTGAATCATGTGGAATAAGATCCGCAACTCTGACCGTGCCGCACTAGCATGGGGCACGGTCGTACTCTCAATCATTTTCTTTCTGGCGTTCAACACGTTGGTGAATACGGTTTTTACCAGCACGCGCCTGGATTTGACCGAAGATCAGCTCTTCACGCTGTCTGGCGGGACGCGTGAGATGTTGGCTAATCTTGAAGAACCCATCGATCTCCGTTTCTATTATTCGGAGAAGTTCGACGAAATTGGGCCCGACATAGCTAGACATTCTGATCGTGTGCGCGAGCTGCTCGACGAGTACGAGCGCCACTCGAGCGGCAAGATCAGGATTGAAATTTTCGATCCGCAGCCGTTTTCGTCTGAGGAAGATCTCGCAGTGAGTGATGGTCTGCAGGGCTTGCCGTTTGATCAATCCGGTGCGCGTGCCTATTTCGGGGTTTCGGGCACTAATTCAACCGATGATGTAGATGCCATTGGATATCTGGCTCCCGAACGGGGGCCGTTTCTTGAGCACGATCTGACCCGTCTTATCTCGAACCTCGCCGACCCGGAAAAGCCGGTCGTGGCGATGTTGACCGATCTTCCCATGCAGGGGACACAGTTCGATAAGTACACACCATGGCTGGCGATTGACGGAATGCGCCAGTTCTTTGATGTGAAGTTCCTAGACAAGGAAGCCACGGAACTCCCCGATGATATTTCGATCCTGATTATTGCTGGTGCGCATTTTATTCAGGATGAACTGCTCTACGAGATGGATCAGTTCGTAGTAAATGGAGGAAAGGCGATTGTGTTTGCGGATCCACTCGCTGAATCAATGGCCCTTTCCGGACCGGCCGCAGGTCAGTTGCCGCCTCCGGGCGTGGGGCAGGCGGCGATCGAGCCCCTTCTGAATGCCTGGGGGGTTACGGTTGAGCGTGGACAGTTTGTCGGCAATCTGGATGATGCAATCCGTGTTGGCTTCCCGAACCCCGAAACAGGTCAACAGGTCGCGGTCGACTATGTTGCGTGGCTAGATCTACAGGGACCGCGTTTCTCCAAGGAGGATACGATTACCGCTCAGTTACAGCGGATCGTTGTCAGTACGGCCGGTGCATTTATGTTGGCTGAAGGAGCAGAGACAAAACTCGAGCCGCTTATTTTTACGTCAGCGAACTCTGACTTGATGAGCGCTTTCGACGTTTCACAGCAACCAAACCCGATTGCTCTACGCGACAAGTTTGAATCCATGAATACCGTCTTCAACATTGCTGCACGTCTGACCGGAAATGTTAAATCAGCTTTTCCGGATGGCCCTACAGATGCATCCCTCAAAGCTATCGACAATGATGCCAAGAAGGATGAAATTCGTGCAACGCACAAGACGGCTTCGGAAAATCCGGTCAACATCATCCTTGTGGGCGACGTCGACATGCTGGCTGATCAGAACTGGGCGCAGGTCCGGGAAGTCGCTGGCGAGCGTGTTCCGGTCCCGACAGCAAACAACGCCGATTTTTTCATCAATGCGATCGACAATCTGCGTGGCAACCAAGGCCTCGTGTCCTTGCGTGGTCGCGGGTTAGCAATTCGTCCATTCACAGTCATTGCGGATATGCGCCAGGACGCTGACATAAAGTTCCGTGCTAAGGAGCAGGAACTTCTGGGACGCATTGCGGAAGTGGAAAAAACTATCGAGCGCTTGCAGCGCGAAGAGCAGACGACTGGTGTCTTACTCACTGCGCAGCAACAGGCAGAAGTTGATGATTTTCGTATTGAGATGCTGGATAACCGACGCGAGCTTCGCGAAGTTCAACGTTCACTGCGCGAAGATGTTGAGACACTTCAACGAAATATACGTCTGATAAACATCTGGGCTGTGCCCGTGCTGATTGCGTTGTTGGCTATTATTCTGGCTCTGGTCCGTCGTATTCGTCGTGCGCGTTACCACCGTACTGTGTTGCACTAGAGGAGGATGAGACCATGAGCCCCCGTATATTTTTAACCTGGTTCGTTGTCACCGTCGTCACTGTAGTGCTGGCCGTTGTTGTTGGTATCGGACATGAGACTGCAAGCTTTGACCTGTTGAAACGCGAGCCTGTTTTCGAGGCCCTGCGAGAAAACCCAGATGCCGTCGCGAAGGTGGAAGTGAAAAGCCGTTTTGGTGAGTTCACATTGCAGCGGGTTTCAGGTGGGTGGGTTTCTCCCGATCGTGCAGATTACCCGGTTAAAGGGAGTGATGTCCGTCGCCTAATTGTCGGACTTTCTGATATGCGCTTTGTTGAGCGCAAAACAGCCAATCCAGACCGCTTCAAGCGACTTGAAGTTCAGGAAATTTCCGATGAGCTATCTGATTCTGCTTATGTAAAAGTTTCGGATGCGAATGGTAAGGCACTTGCTGAGGTCATTGTTGGTCGGCCCAGTGCACGTTTTTTTTCTGGTAGTGTGAGCGGTGCCTATATTCGATTCCCAGAGACGACAGACACCTGGCTGGTGACAAGCATAGCCAATGTGCAAACACGACTTGTTGCCTGGCTTGACCGCGAGATCGTAACAGTTCCTGCCGACCAGATTGCACGTGTTTCGATTGGTGCAGGTGAGGGAGCTTACGTCCTGTCGCGGGTAGATGCGAAGGCCGCGTTTTCGATTGAAGGGGCACCTAAAGGGCGTTCACTTGACCAAAAAAAAGTTCGCTCCGTAAATCGTGCATTGGCTGATGTTGAGCTGGAAGATGTGAAGCAGCGTAGCCAATTTACCCTGCCAAAAGATTCCATGGTGGCTGAAGCTGTTACCTTCGACGGCTTGTCGGTCCGATTGCGGATGGCAAAAATCGACAAGAAGAACTGGGCTACGTTTGAGGCATCCTATGTCGGTGATGCTTCTGACGTGTCTGATGCGGCTACTGCCGCACGTGATACCGCTAAAGCTATTAATTTTCGGGTTGCAAATTGGGTTTATTGGTTGCCCAGCGCTGCATTCGAAAATCTTACGAGAACGGTTGAAGAGCTTCTCATGCCGGCTGTGCCTGAAGCCTCCTGATCCCGGCAGCGTCGTAGTAGAATAATTGATACAGCCCGAAACTTTGTTTCGGGCTGTGTTCGTAAGTGGGGAAGCATGGCTCTTGGACGGAAGGACAAGAAAGCTTTGGTTCCAAGTAGGAGCAAGGGTATCGGAGACACGGGTGAATTTGCAAAAAACGGACTGCATGTTGGGAAAGTGAATGCACGTCCTATGTCGCCGGAATAGCCACAGCGATTGATTGCGGGGTTACAAAGTGCGGTACGTCATTGTTAGAAAAGGGCTTTGAATAGGTCATGCCGTTGTTAAATTTTTCGTATTGTTAACCTTAACGTGCCGCCAAACGTAGCGGATTTTCCAAGGAGCAGAACGTTGGCCTATGAGTCGAAGACCGATGATGCAGCAGCTGAGACGCCTGTGTTCGAAGAAGTTACCGGTCAGGCGCCGCGGTTCCCTCTGTTCTACAATGCCCCACGCCCGCTGGAGGCGCGTCGCCATGCGAAAACGACGGTGGCTGAGAACCTCGATGTCGGTTTTGCCCGGAATGCCAATATGATCCCATTGAACATCGTGGAATTCACTGTTGCAGCCCGCCACTATCCGATTGTGTTCTCAAGCGCTTCGCCGTTTTTGCCAGTTATAATTACAGGTCTACGTTCCGGGACAAACGTATTCATGGAAGCGGGAGCTAAGCGCTGGGCGCGCGGCTGCTACATACCTGCCTATGTGCGCCGGTATCCCTTCATTTTGATGGAGAACTCTGAACAGAAAGAGTTCATTCTCTGCGCCGACGAAGATTCTGATTTTCTATCTGAGGAAGGCGATCGTCGGCTGTTCGATGATAATGCCAAACCGTCTGAAGTTACCAATCAGGCTCTAGAGTACTGCCGGGCCTATCACGCGCAGTACGAAGCCACACAGCGTTTCGTAGTTGAACTGAATGAACGTGACTTACTAGTGGACAATTCAACGGAAATCAATTTAGCGGATGACCGTAAGATAAAAATGCAGGGATACAAGGTCATCGATCGGGAGAAGTTCGAGAATCTCCCCGATGAGGTGTTTCTCGAGTGGCGAAACAAGAACTGGTTGCCCATCGCCTATGCCCATATGACGTCGCTGTCGAACTGGCCAGCTATCCTGCAGCGCGCTTCTGACATTGCTGCTGAAGTGCAGGGTGCAACTTAACTAAGGCGTCTATTTTATACCAACAAGCGTTTTTAGGTCCTTTGCATCATCCATGACGAAGATCTGCATGGGTTCCTTTCGTCCGCGCACTTGGATTTCCTCGTGCCGGAGCGTGTTAGAGTCTAGTCCACTAAGTTCGGCAACACGCCCCGAGAATATTAGCTGCGCCCCGAAATCTTTGGTTTTTGCCTCTAGCCGGCTCGATGTGTTGACCGTGTCACCAATGGCCGTTATCGAAATGGCGTGGCTGTAGCCCATTTCACCAACAATTGCGGGCCCGGAATGGATGCCAATGCCGATGCGGAGGGGTGTGGGCAGGTCATCTTTCAACAAAGCGTTTAGCTCGTCGAGATTTTCGGACATCCCCTGGGCCGCTTTGATCGCGGACGTTGCCCCGTCGCGCGGATTTCCGTCGACCCCGAACAGCGCCATGATGCCGTCACCGATGAACTTGTCGACCTGGCCACCAGCCTGTTCGATGGCCTCGCCCATAGACCGGAAATACCGGTTGAGAACAAACACCACGTCATAGGGCAGTTTAGCTTCTGAAAAGCTGGTAAAACCTCGGATATCGGCAAACAGGACTGATATTTCCTGCTCCTGACCCTGCATCGCGGCTGATTTTGCAAAGCCGTCGCGCGGGCTGGCATTTGGCGGCAACATCGGTGTTACCGAGAGATCTTTATTCGGCCGTGTCTGGCAGGCTAGCCGTACATCGGGAGCGGCACCCACACGTCGCAGCACTTTTTGTTCGGATTCATAAGGCTCAGGGAGGCTTTCCAAAGGCCCGCTTACCCGAACACGGCAGGTAGAACAGCGTCCGCGCCCACCACAGACGGCGGCATGCGGGATTTCGTGCATCTGACTGGCTTCCAGAATGGTTGTGCCGGGCGGAACTGACACGACTCGGCCCTCGGGATACGTAATACGCACCACACCCTTGCGGCTTTCGAGGTAAAGGCGCAGCGCGCGCGCTAGCAGGGTCAGCACGACGGCGGCACCGAGCGCCATAAAGATCAAGCTTTCGAGCTGGTAGATATAGGCAACCTGTGCGGCTTCAGGGGCGTTGTTGTCGATGATGATATCTAGCCGAAACCCCGGGTCCTCGGCAGCTAAACGTCCCACTGCCCGTCCAGCAAAGATAAAGCCCAGCAAGCCTAGGACCGGAACCAGTAGTGCAAGGCCATACAGCCAAGGCAAAGTGCGCCTAAACCAAGTTTTGAGACGCAACCAATAATATAGCCCGATACAGGCATGGACCCAAACAATCACGGTCGCTGACGCCTGCCGGACCCCACCGATCGGATTGTCGACCCAGAGGGCCAGAAGTACATAGGTATAGGTGTCGTCGGTGCCGTAGATCTGCATGGCTGCGCGAGTTCCGAGCACGTGGCTGACCAGGAGAATAGGGGCGATGAAACCTAATATCAGTTGTAGCGCCTCGCCGACCGACATCTTGAGTCGTCGTCGTGAATACACGGCATAGAGCGCGAACGCGGTATGGATCACAATGGAGCCGGCAAGAACCGTCGTCCCCAAAGCGTTGCGCCAGAGTAGAAGGAAATATTCTCGTCCGGCTTCCATTGCCTCCAACGAGACAAGTCCGAGCGCATGATTCGTCAGATGTGTGACAACAAACGCGAAAAGAACAAGGCCACTACCCAGTCTCAAGCCGCGCTTTGTGATGGGAATACTTTGTTTTTTACGGATTTTGAGTGAAATGGAGGCTTTTGCGCGTCCAATGGATAACATGATGTTGAATGCGTTCCGTTTGTAACTATTTGTAGTCAAAGAGTAGCATGCCCCGCAGATGCTAAAACTTCTTTAATGGGATAGTATCTGGACAAAAGTAAATAGGGGCTGCAAGCGCGCCCCGGCTAACCATTGGAGAATTTATTTATGCGTGCACGTATTGCGACAGCAATTGTCGCTTCATTTCTGGCATTTGTTGCTGGCGGGGCGTTTGCCGCTGGGACTTCCACTACAACCGAGCTGACCTCGAAAGTGGTCAAGGCCCAATTGATCAACGTCGAAGAGTTGATCCGCAAGGAAAAGTACAGTGATGCCATCAGTGTTCTGAACGGTATCGTGGAAACCAACCCAAAAGAGGCGGATGCCTACAACCTTCTTGGTTACAGCTATCGTAAGTCAAAAGACTACAACCGTGCTGAACGTAATTATAAGCGTGCGCTAGGGCTCAATCCTGATCACAAAGGTGCGTTGGAGTATGTCGGTGAGCTTTACCTGGAGACTGACCGTCGCGGGAAAGCCGAAGAAACGCTTGCCAAACTTGAAAAGCTTTGCCCGAGCGGATGCGAAGAGCTTGAGGACTTACGCAAGGCCATGGCCACAGATGGACAGACTAGCAAGGCCAACTGGTAGGTAAGCCGACAAAAATTTAAAGGGAGACCCGCCGTGTTGGCCGACGCGGCGGGTTTTTATATTAGTAGCTGAGAATTGTCTAAAAAACGATCTGATTGGGTTAGTACGCAGAGCTAGAAGGCCAGTCTGATTGTACTTTTTACAGCACAGGAAATGGGCATAGCGTAGTAGAAGAAGTACGACTAGCATCGGCTCTTGGTATAGAGCCGATGTATGAGACCCTTGGCGTTAGCTGTTTATTTAGGAGGCATTTCCTTTTTAAACTTGTCAGTAACTTTGAGGTTTCAGGACGTCCGTCGCTGTTGCCGATAATCATCAAGCTATAGGCCTTCATAGGGGAGACGTCTTCACCCAAATGATACATACGCGCGATGTTGAGCTGGATGGATGGGTTTCTATGCCGTGCGGTCTCTTCCCTGCTCGCAGCGCTTGCTCGTAGTTATTCTGACGGCAGCCCCCATGCCCTTGCCACCTTGCATTCCGTTTCTGAACGCAACTGAGCTACGGCCTCTTTAATAACCAAAAGCTAAACACTAAGCGTGATCAGGGTTAAAAATGTCAAAGTGATCAACGCTTTTATGTTTTAACCTCCATGCCTATTGCAGCAAGCACAGCAAGCGCCTCGGGCGTATCTACATCGATGAGGACAGCATCGTCATCAATCGGGACTTCAATCACGAGGTCGGTGTTTTCACCAATTAGGTGTTTAGCACCGACATCTCCACCGAGTGTGGTCATGTCATCGAAGAACCGCCGATCCCAAAGTACAGGATTACCGTATTTTTTCTTCCAAGTGGGAACACAAATGACATGCCCTTCATCAGGATTGTGAGCGCGCATGATCTGGGTTATATGCGCAGGAGTGATCCGGGGCATGTCGGCCAGGGCGACAATGGCACCGTCACATGTTACTGGGACAGCACTGATACCTGCACGAAGCGACGTACTCAGGCCCTGATCGAAGTCCGGGTTGTAGGTGTAAATGACATCATCACCGAGTGCGTTCCTTACATCTTCTGCCGCGTGTCCCGTGACGACAATTATAGGATCAGCGCCGGCCGCACGGGCGGCATCAATGGCGTGTCTGGCCATGGGCTTGCCGTCGACTTCGATCAGGAGTTTATTAATGGCTCCCATCCGGCGTGATTGCCCACCGGCTAGAATCACTGCGGCATAACGCGGTGCAGATTGGTTGGCGCGTTCGTGCCGTGGGGCTGCGGTTGTGCGGGGCAGAGGGCGCGAGGGAATTTCCTTCAGCAGGCCACCCACTCCCATTGTCATGATGTCGGCACTTTTGATGGGAATATCGGCCATCAGCCGTTCAAGTATCAGGTCGTTGCCGCCGAGGCGTGGCGAGCGAGCAGAACCCGGAAGTGCGAGAACCGGTACCGCACCTATATAAGCGACTACAATAAGATTCCCCGGATCCACCGGCATTCCGAAGTGTTCGATGGCACCGCCGGCCCGTTCAATAGCAACCGGAATTTCATCTAGCCTGTCGACGGTCGCCGAAGCGCCGACGATTAGCAGCATCTCTGCTCCGTTGTTGATAGCCTGGTTGATGCTGGTGGTGATAGCTTCGATATTGTGCGGGATGATAGTGGAGCTAGGCAGTGTGGCACCCATCGCTTCAACACGGTTGCGGATAACCTCGGTGGTCTTCTTTGAGAGGGTGGCTTTCAGGCCGGGCAAATCGGTTTGTATCAAGGCAACCCGTCGCGAGCGATAAGGCTGTAAAGATATGAGTGCGTTCGCGTCGCGGGCTGTACGTTCCGCGTGCGCCAGATTGTCTTCGGTTACGGAAAAGGGGATAATTTTGACAGTCGCGATAACCTGATCGGTTTCAACCCGGTCCAGCGGCCGAAGGGTTGCGATGGTGATGGCTTCATTGATGTTGTTGACACGGTTGATTGCATCCGTATCGAGTTGAACTAAACCATTTGATTTAGAGAAGATGTTGACTCGACCTGTGCCTTCGATTCCGGCACGAACGCCGCGTCCGATGGCCGCGTCTGCGAGACGGCGGGCGGCAGTATTCTCGTCTACGTCACCATGTTCAAACCGAGCGACAGTGATTTCGGCAACGCCGAATTTGGCCAATCGAGTGAGATCGTCCGGGTTTAGGATATGCCCCTTGCGGTAACGATGCCCGCCAATGGTTTGGCCATGCACTAACAGTGCACCCAGCGCGTCAGATACGGGGAGTGGCCCGTACTTCATTCGGTGCGCAGGACTTGGGTGATTTGCGCCATGATTGAGATCGCTATTTCTGCCGGGCTCTTGGCGTTAATAGCCAATCCGACCGGCGCGTGAATCTTGCCAATCTCGGCCTCGGTGTATCCTTCGTCGGCTAGGCGTTCGACACGTCGTCCATGGGTTTTGCGACTTCCTAGTGAACCGACATAAAAAGCTTCTGACCGTAATGCTACATGCAGGGCCGGGTCGTCGAGCTTGGGGTCATGGGTTAGGGTTACAACCGCGGTGCGGTTGTCTATCTTCAGCTCTTCCAGTGCACTGTCAGGCCAGTCTTCGCTCAAGGTGACACCAGGGAAACGATCCCGGGTGGCGAAGGCGCCACGGGGGTCGACGATGACGACTTCGTAGCCGGAGGTCTGTGCTAAAGTCACAAGCGGCTGTGCGATATGAACTGCGCCGACAATGACCATCCGCTTAGGCGGATTGAAGACCTGAACGAACAAGGCAGTGCCATTGTCGTCTGCGCGGCCGCTCTTGTCATCGCGGAGTGCGGCACGGGCGGCGGTCACAATGACTTCGTCGAGACCAAGATCACCTTCGACTGCATCTCGATAGACGAGGGCCTGATCACCGGTCTGCAGATTGGAGACGAGTGCAACTGGGTGCTTGGCTTTGCGTGCCGCAAGCAGGCTTTTCAGGGTATCAGGGCGCATGATGGCTTACTCGACCCTCTCAACCCAGACTTCGACCTTGCCGCCACAGGCAAGTCCGACTTCCCAGGCCATCTCATCAGTGACACCGAAATCTAGCAGGCGTGGTTTGCCGTCCAGCATCACCTGACGTGCTTCATGAACGACGGCCCCTTCAATACAGCCGCCGGAGACAGACCCAACCATGTTACCGTCTTCATCGACTGCCAGCTGGCTGCCTGTCGGACGGGGAGAGGAGCCCCAGGTGCTGATAACAGTGGCGATGGCAACACTTTTGCCGGTGTCCCGCCATGCGGCGGCCTTCTCGACCACGTCGTCGTGATCCAGAGCCTGTTGATCAATCGCAGATTTGCTCATTCGGCTGCCTCCTGCCATGGGTTGCGCACAAATCCCTTGTTTAGAACTGGCTTTGTCAAAACTTCCGACAATTGATCCAGGCTTTCAAGATTGTGGATTGAACGAAATTCATCGACGTGGGGGAGCAAGGCTTGCGCACCCAGCGATTTCGGTTCGTAACGATCATAACGTAAGAGCGGGTTCAGCCAGATCAAGCGGCGACAGGACATGTGCAATCGCTCGATCTCCCGTTCAAGACCATCTGCGGCGTCACGATCCAGCCCATCACTGATGAACAGTACAATGGCACCTTGACCGAGGACGCGCCGTGACCAGTTGGTATTGAAATCGTGCAATGAATGTCCGATCCGGGTACCCCCTGACCAGTCATCAACCGCTTCCCCAACCTTATCGAGCGCTTCGTCAACATCCTTGTTGCGGAGCTGACGTGTAACGTTCGTTAGCCGTGTGCCAAAGAGGAACGTGTGAACCCGATCTCGGTCATTGGTGATGGCGTGCATGAAGTGCAGCACCATGCGGGAGTAGCGGCTCATCGATCCGGAAATGTCACACAGAACGACGAGAGGCGGGTGGCGGCGCTTGCGCTTGCGGTATTGCAGAGGAATGGAAGCACCACCGCCGCGCATCGCGGCACGCAGGGTGGACCGCATATCTATCCTGCGACCACGGGAATCACGCTTAAAGCGCCGCGTTGGAACTTCCATAATGGGCAAACGCATATTGGCAATAGCACGCTTGGCTGCGTTCAGTTCTTCACCTGACATCTTTTCGAAGTCGGTTTCCTGCAGCACTTCGTTTGCCGACCATGTCATCACCGCATCAACGGTGACTTCAGGCTCTTCTTCCTCACCATTGCCTTCGCCCTCTCCGGGCGTTTCAGGCGGATTCTGTGCGAGGGCTTCGGCGAGCCGCCGATTCATTTCTTTGGCTTGTTGCTGTGCGTCGGGATCTACGAAGGATGGCAGCACCAGCGAGGCCATGCGTTCGAGCAGTTTGGGGTTGCGCCAGAAAACATGGAACGCCTGGTCGAAGATTTCACGTTGGTCCCTTCGATTCACAAATACTGCATGTAAGGCCCAGTAGAAATCGTCCCGGTTGTCGATACCGATTGTTTCGACGGCATTGATGCCTTCGATCACTTTTCCGGGCCCGACCGGTAAACCGGCGGACCGCAAGACACGGGCAAAATGCATGATGTTGGTTGCAATTTTTCCCACAGCCCCGTCTTCGACGCTGTTGAGCTTATCGAGCCTGGCCTTGGCATCCAGCGCCGGGCGGGCTTCGTCGGGGATGGCCTTATCAGACACGGGTTAGCCGGATGCCAGCTGTGCGGTTGCGATTTCGTTCTTGACCTCATCCAAAATTTTGGCTGCTTCACTACCGCGAATCTTCGCGATGTCATCCTGATATTTTAGTAACACCCCCAAAGTATCGTCGATGGCATCCGGGGTGAGTTCGATAATATCGAGCTGGTGAAGGGCGGAGGCCCAGTCAATCGTCTCGGCGATACCCGGAACCTTGAAGAGATCCATTGCCCGCAAACGCTGAACAAACTCCACAACCTGCCGGGATAGTTTCTCATTCGCCTGAGGGGCTTTGATTGCAAGTATTTGTAACTCGCGTTCCGCGTCAGGATAGTCGACCCAGTAATAGAAGCAACGGCGCTTCAGGGCATCATGAATTTCCCGGGTCCGGTTCGATGTGATGATGACTATCGGCGTCTCAGCAGCTTTAACGGTGCCGATTTCGGGGATTGTAATCTGGAAGTCGGAAAGAACTTCAAGCAAGTATGCCTCGAAGGCTTCATCTGTTCGGTCGAGTTCATCGATCAACAGAACAGGAGCTCCCCCCTCAGACGGCTCAAGGGCCTGCAACAAAGGGCGACGGATCAGAAACTTGTCGGAGAAGATGTCTTCTACGAGTTGGTCACGATCACTAACGCCCCCGGCTTCTGCCATCCGGATTTCAATCATCTGGGCCGAGTAGTTCCACTCGTATACGGCAGACGCCACATCGAGGCCTTCATAGCACTGCAGGCGCACAAGTTTGCGGCCCAGCGTCTCGGCCAACACTTTGGCGATCTCGGTCTTGCCGACGCCGGCTTCGCCTTCGAGAAACAGGGGGCGCCCGAGCTGAAGTGAAAGGTGAACGGCCGTCGCAAGGCTGCGGTCAGATATGTAGTTTCCCGAACCGAGGAGATCGAGAGTGTTTTCAACGTTTTCAGGGAGTGTGCTCAAGATAGTTCGCCTGATCTGCGTGCTTGTTTTTCCGTGCGGTGGGGTACCGACAGACGGGAATGTGTCGGGATGTGGAGAGTTCAGTATTCATATAGCCCAATGGAAGCAACCGAGAAACAAAGACGGCCGGAGCATGGCTCCGGCCGCTGTAATCTATTTGCTCATCCGGGTGTTCAACCGGCAGCGTCAACCGCGCGGCTCGCCATCACCGAAATTAGATGTGCGCGATATTCAGCCGAAGCATGAATGTCGGAGTTGAGATCGGCGTCGGACATCTTCACGTCCTTGGCTGCGTCAGCACTCCAGTTATCTAAAAGCGCACTTTCAATATTGCCGGCACGGAACACACCGTCCTGGCCTGCCCCGGTGACTGACACGCGGGTCTCGCCGCCTGTTTGGGCTACCATCACGCCGACCAGCGCGTAGCGCGATGCCGGGTTCGGAAATTTGGCGTAGCCTGCCTTTTCGGGAACCGGAAAGCGGATGGCCGTGATCAACTCTTCTTCTTCAAGGTGGGTTGCAAACATGCCATCGAAGAAGTCATCAGCAGCAATTTCACGCTTGTTCGTGATCACGGTAGCGTTGAGTGCAAGTACAGCAGCGGGATAGTCGGCTGC
>JAPKDV010000199.1 GCA_028822385.1 Alphaproteobacteria bacterium | reverse complement strand
GAGAGTACATAAGGATGATGGGTAAATTGCTTGTGCTGGCATTTCAAGGAGACCTTACACATGTTGCCACGTTCATGCTCGCACCCGAAAGGTGGGGAACGCCGCAGCGATTCCATGAATTGAATTTCACAAAATCACATCATGGACTCACGCATGCCCAAGGCCAGGACCGTGTGAAAAAGATGCTTGTTCAAGTGGACCGTTTCTATGTCGAACTATTTGCCGAAGTACTCGAACAGCTTGATGCGATCAAGGAGGGGGAGGGCACGCTGTTGGATCACTCCATGATTACGTTGGGTTCTGGATTGGGAGATGGAAAAGACCACACAATGGATGAGCTTCCCATAATTGTAGCAGGTTCTGCCAACGGCAGAATCAAGACAGGACGCATCCTTAATTGTCCTAAAAAAACACCACTGGCCAATTTGTGGCTCTCGCAAGCTCAGTTAATGGGTACAGGCATGGAACGATTTGCTGATAGTACTGGACCTTTGAAAGGCTTGCTCGCCTAAGCGACAGGAGTTTCCTGAATTCGCGGAACACTTGATTCGAACTGGGAAACAGATTGAAGCCCGCCTCGCGGGTTGACCCATCGCCATCCCACCAACCAAAAGAAGGAAACCAAATGAAAACCTCGATTGCCATCGCCGTAATGGCGCTGTTCCTGGCAGGAGCTGTCGCCTCTGTGAAAGAGAAGCCGGATGTTCTGTTCATCGCCATAGATGACATGAGCAATTGGACAACGCTGTTCGATCCTGCGAACCTCATCAAAACGCCGAATCTTGAACGGCTGGCCAAGCGCGGTGCGTTCTTCACCCGTGCCTATTGCTCTGCACCCGTGCCGGTGCGGGTTCCGAGGGGGTATACGGCGAGCAGCATGTCGGCGGAGGGACCCCGGTTCTGGGTGAATCGCCCAGACATAGTACCAATGGGTTCGGGGTATTTTGAAAATTTTATGTCCAGATCACCTGCCGGCGGTAGTTAAGGATATGGTGGATCAATCTGCAGAAAAACGATCCGCTTCGAACGACGACGATCGCTACGAAGCTTTTGTGCGACTCCTGGTGGAACACGAGCCGCGGGTTCGCTCGTTTCTGCGTGGATTGTTGCCGACGTGGTATGAGGTCGAAGAGGTCGCTCAGGAGGCGAGCTTGGTTGCGTGGCGGAAGTTCGACGATTTTGAAGAGGGCACTTCGTTTGGGGGGTGGTTGCTCACGATCGCTCGGTTTGAGGCCTTGAAATATCGACGTCGAGTGGCTCGAAGCCGGTTGGTCTTTGTCGACGAGGTTTGGGATCTGCTGGCAGAAGAAGCCAGTGGAGAGGAGCTTCAGCAGATTCGTCGGCAACACTTGGAGATCTGCCTTGAAAAATTGGGGTCTCCGAAACGGGATCTGCTGCTGCATGTCCACACACACGGTGTGGTCATGCGAAAAGCAGCGTCGGAATCGGGAAAAAGTGAGCAGGCCTTTTACAAGGTAATACAGCGTTTGCGAGCCGTTGTTCTCGGTTGTATCAAGAAGGAAATTGCAACGGAGGGAGCATGATGACCAACTCGGATCTTGAGAACCTGATCGCAGCTTGGCTCGATGGTCGTATCAGCGAAGCAGAGTCTGAATCGCTGCAGCAAGAATTACGTGAATCTGCCGAGGCGAGAGCGACTTTTAATACCTTCGCCCAGCTCGATGCGGTCATTCGTGAAGTGGCCGATACCGAGGGTGTTGGGGCGATTTCGCAAGCCAGTGGATCAAGTGTATCGATCCCGAAACGGGCGACGCCGCCCTACGCCAGAGCGCTACTGGCGATCGCTGCGGGAATCATCATTGCGTTGACGGCAGTCCTGTGGATCCAGCAGACCAACCCCAACCGTAAGATCGCACACGTGACAGGCCTGAATGGCGCATTGACCTGGATCGGTGACGGTGGCGAACTTGTCCAGGCTTCCGGCACATCGCAAGTGCCGACGGCGTGGGCGAATGTGTTGGGTGAGGACGGCGAGTTGTCCGGCGGGACCATCGAAGGGACGGCAGCAGACTCATGGTTCGAGCTGAAGTTTCATGATCGCTCGACCGCCATGATTTTCGGCAAGTCGAACCTTACCTTTTCTGATCAGGGGCAGAAGGTCCTACATCTGAAGGAAGGCCGATTCTCAGCCACTGTGGTGCCTCAACCCGCCGGTAAACCGCTGGTGATCCAGACACCAGTGGCCGAACTGACGGTAGTCGGAACGCAGTTTGATGTTGAGGCAGGGCCCGAATCGACGAAGCTTTATGTGCGCGAGGGAAAGGTGCAAGTTCGTCGCCAGAGTGACGGCAAGACGGTTGGCGTGCCTGCAGGCCATCGCGTCGTCGTGAGCAGCGACAGTAACATGCGACCTTGGCTCGTCTCGCCTGACCGGAGCTGGGCACAAACCCCGTTCTGGGAGGATATCTCCAGCATCGACAACAACCCTGACTCGATTGTCACCCAGGAAAACCATTACTTTGACGGCACACGCAATCTCTTTTTATCGGAGGGGGGCGCAAGAATACCGGCACAGGATACCGGCTACATCATAGCTGGCGGCGACACATTC
>JAPKDV010000063.1 GCA_028822385.1 Alphaproteobacteria bacterium | reverse complement strand
GCGAGGAGTGGGATGGCGTATACACCGCCACTTCAAAATAAGCTGCTTAAACGATACGTCAGAAGATGAAGTAACTCTTAGAGCCCCCAAACCACCATCACGAATAATATTATGGCCAGATAGCTGATGAACATTCGGTGAATCAGTATATCTCGGATTTTGTGGGAGATCCGTACTCCACCTGGAGAACCAATCAATGCGCCAATGGCCAGGCCTGCAAAAGCAGGTGTGTATAGAAAGCCAAAAGAATAATTTGGTAGGTCGGTTTCGTTAAGGCCACCATAGATATAGACGACGGACGCGGAGAGGCCGAGCAGGCCAGCGAGTGCTGAAGCTGTTGCCGCGATCATAGGCATTGAATAGCGACGCTTGCGTAGATAGGGGCCGACCACGATGGCTGGTCCCGGGCCAAGCAGTGACCCTGTAATCCCAGTCAGTACACCGTGAAACCAGAGGCTGAGCCCACGCACCTGATCGAGGTCGCCGCCCGCCGTAATAGTCTCGTGGCCCTTGTAAAAAATACCCCGTACGATGGTCAGTGCTATGAAAGCCATGAAAACCGCCTTTAGGACGTACCCGGGCAGAAAGTCCCCGATCAGCGATCCGCCTACCGCGCCAATCACGATATAAGGTACGAAACGATACGTGACAGACATCTGAAGGTCGCCTGTCTGGTAGCGGAGGATTGCGACATAGGCAGAGGTGGTTGCCATCACGGCCAGTGCGGTTCCAATCGAGAGATGCATCACATGATCTTCAGCTACGCCTTGTATTGGCAGGCCGATGATTAGTGCGGGGGCCATGGTGAATGCTCCGCCAACCCCGAAAAGGCCAGAGACGAACCCTGCGAGGGCGCCCGTCAGCAAGTAAATTAGGACGACTTCATAGAGCAATGCATTTCCCCTACGTGACCCTTAACGGGTGGTAGTGCCTCTGGCAATCATGGTCAAAGGCTGTGGGTGATCATGGTGATCAGTACTGCGCTGAGATAGGCGAGAAACAGTCGTGATTGCATTTTATCGGAGACTGTGTGGGAAAACCGGATACCCATCGGTGACCCGACCAGAGCACCGATGGCAAGACATGCGAATCCTGGCAGGTAGAGATAGCCCAGAGAGTGCGAGGGAAGGCCAACCTCGTCAAACCCACCGACGATATATCCGCCTGCGGCAATGGCCCCAACCAGTCCGGCCAGCGCTGCCGACGCGGCAGAGACGATCGGCATGGCAAAGCCGATTCTACGAAGTAGTGGAGCCAGGACGATGGCGGGGCCGGGACCGAGCAGTCCGCCAGAAATTCCTGAAACGACGCTTAGAAGCCAGAAGGGGCCGCCGCGTAAATCCGCCTCACCTGCACTACTTTTGTTGGCTGTGTTAGGGCGTTGAAAAATTCTACGTAGAATGGCAAACCCGATGAAGCACATGAAGAAGATTTTTAGAACGTCACTGGTTAGAAAATCGCCAATGGTGGCCCCGATGATGGCACCAATTCCGACAAAGGGCGCGATGCGAAGAAAGATGGGTATCTGCAAATCGCCAGTACGATGGCGCAGTACGCTGGTCAGGATCGCCGTCACCAGCTGGGTTGCCAGTGACGTCGCGATGGTCAGGTGCATTAGATGGGTGTCATCCACGCCTTGTAGGGTAAGCGTGATGATCAGGGCAGGTGCCAGCGCAAAGGCCCCGCCGACACCGAACAGGCCGGAAACGAAACCAGAGAACACGCCGGCTGCGAGATAAATGATGATTATGTCGGTCACGCACTCTGCTCCCAGATAAAGTGCGCAGAATGCTTATCGGGACCCGCGTCGACAAGCGCAGTCAGCGCGTGGCTGTACCGCCAAGATTGAGTGCCACGTTTTCGTCTTGATAGTTTGTGTCTGGTATGCGGGGAACGCCAAAGACGATGTCCATGATGATGCGGTTGCCGTCAATGAGGCCGCGATATTTCTTCGTGATCATCGCGCCGATTCTCTGGTGTGCCATAAGCTACAACTCACCGGAAAAGCGTCGTCTTCACCAAACAGCTAGTCGAAATTTTGGCCTTTGGCGGCTATGCTGTTGATTAGTCCGTCCTGGGCGCATACCCACATCTGCCTGTCATAAGTGAACTTGACACCCACCCGGTCTTACCTAGCCGCTGAACAGGCGCACGGGACGTTCGGTTGGAGTGGTATCGGGAGACGCTGTCGCCGGGTCGATTTAGGCACTTGGGAGGGGCTGTTTTTGCGCCGCTCGCCCATGTTCTGGACCGGCCACTGGGTGAGAGAGATGAGGGTGTTTGACCGGGCGTGGGGCTGCTCACAAGCAGCGATACAACAAGAATCGACGAACATCACGACGCAGCTTGCAAGGTCATGTTCCGTTCCTAACGTTTGCTTTTGCTAGCACGCACGCTAAGTACCTCTCTAGTAAATATGCCGGAACACAGCGTTCCGCAACGTTCATTGTGTCATGAGGTGCCCTGTGGTTGAGTATGATTACGACCTTTTTGTTATTGGAGCAGGTTCTGGCGGCGTCCGGGCTGCCCGGTTTTCCGCCAATGCTGGCGCGCGCGTCGCGGTGGCCGAGGACAGGTTCATGGGCGGTACATGCGTGAATGTGGGCTGCATTCCCAAGAAGCTTTTTGTTTACGCCTCGCATTTCCAAGAGGATTTTGCCGATGCCTCCGCTTATGGCTGGACGGTGAAACCGGATTCTTTCAACTGGCGCACCCTGGTCGACAACAAGGATAAGGAAATCAAACGCCTGAACGGCATCTACGAGCGGCTTTTGGAAGGCTCGGGTGTCATCACCGTTGATGGTCGCGCGACAGTCGTCGATCCGCACACGGTCGAAGTTGCTGGTAAGCATTACACCGCCGAGCATATTCTGGTCGCAGCGGGCAGCTGGCCGACGGATGTACGCTATGAAGGTGGTGAGCATGTTATCTCCTCCAACGAAGCTTTTTATCTCGATGAATTGCCTAAGAAGGTAATTGTTGAGGGAGGCGGCTATATCGCCGTTGAGTTCGCGGGCATTTTCAATGGGCTGGGTGTGGACACGACGCTGGTCTATCGCGGCTCGCTGATCATGCGTGGCTTTGACGAGGACATCCGTCAGCACCTCATGGGCGAGATGAAGAAGAAGGGTATCACGATGAAGCTCAACGCCTCCTTCGAAAAGGTGGAGAAGACCGATGCTGGCCTGACTGTGCATCTGTCAGACGGTACCTCACTCGAGGCCGACACTGTCATGTCAGCGATCGGTCGTCGCCCGAAGGTTACAGGGCTGGGCTTGGAAGAAGCAGGCGTCGAACTAAAGGACAACGGTGCGATTGTCGTAGACGACTATTTCCAGACTTCGGTTCCGTCAATTTACGCCGTCGGTGACATTATTGATCGTTACCAGTTGACGCCAGTGGCGCTGGCTGAAGGCATGGCTGTCTCCAAGACGCTATATCGTGATACGCCGAGCGTGGTGGACTATGAATACATCCCCACTGCCGTGTTCAGCCAGCCGCCGATTGGTACTGTTGGTTTGATGGAGGACGAAGCGCGCGAGAAGTACGGAGAAATACTCCTCTTCAAAAGTACCTTCCGAACCCTTAAGAACACCCTGACGGGTAGCGATGAGCAGACGTTCATGAAGATGATCGTCGATAAGGCGAGTGACAAGGTTGTGGGTATCCATATGGTCGGCACCGATGCCGGCGAGATGATCCAGGGCTTTGCGGTTGCGCTCAAGGCTGGGGCAACTAAGGCGGTATTCGATTCCACCATTGGCATCCACCCGACCTCGTCGGAAGAGTTTGTTACCATGCGTGAACCGGTCGAGGACGCCTCTGAATAGGTGCTTACGCTGTTTGCTAGCGCTTTGAATTTGTGCGATTTTCGCTGGCAATCGTGGCAGGGGGTGCTAATAGGCATGGCCCGTCGCATAGGCGGAATTTGTTAAAACTGGAAAACGGACGGATTTGGCGACTTTGTCTCCGGTCCGATGGAAACGATGTCGAACAACTGGCAGCCTGATAGCTGGCGCAACCGCGATATCCTGCAAGTGCCCGAATACGGCAATGCAGCTGCGCTTGCTAATGTGGAAGTAACCCTTGAAAAACAGCCCCCGCTGGTTTTTGCAGGCGAGGCGCGAGCCTTGCGTGCGCAGCTCGGACGTGTGGCGGAAGGAAAGGCCTTCCTGCTTCAGGGCGGCGATTGCGCCGAGAGCTTCGCCGAATTCCACGCCGACAATATCCGCGACACCTTCAAGGTGCTGCTGCAGATGGCTGTTGTCCTGACTTTCGGTGCAGCATGCCCGGTGGTCAAGGTTGGTCGTATGGCCGGACAGTTCGCCAAGCCGCGCTCGACCCCTAACGAAGAAATCGATGGTGTGTCCCTGCCGAGCTATCGCGGTGACATCATTAACGACATGGCTTTCGAAAAGGACGCGCGTGAGCCTGATCCTGAGAGGATGCTGCGTGCCTATCATCAAGCTGCTGCGACCTTGAACCTGCTGCGGGCTTTTGCTCAGGGCGGATTTGCTGATTTGCATCAGGTTCACCGCTGGAATCTCGATTTCGTGAAATCGAGCCCCCAGGGTGCCAAATTTGAAGAGCTGGCCTCTCGGATAGAAGAAACTCTCGGCTTCATGGCTGCATGCGGTCTGACTAGTGAGAACGTTCCGCAGGTTAGCGAAACCGATTTCTACACCAGCCATGAAGCGCTGCTGCTTGTCTATGAGCAGGCGCTGACTCGGCAGGATAGTCTGACCGGCAAGTGGTATGACACCTCGGCCCACATGCTGTGGATTGGCGACCGGACCCGCCAGCCTGATGGCGCCCATGTCGAATATCTCAGCGGCGTCGAAAACCCCATCGGGATGAAGTGCGGTCCCTCGCTCGACACGGATGATCTGCTGCGTTTGCTCGATGCGCTGAACCCGGAGAATGACCCCGGGCGTATGACTTTGATTTGTCGGATGGGCGCAGAGAAAGCCGGCGATGGATTGCCACCTCTGGTGCGGGCGGTCGAGCGTGAAGGTCGTAAGGTCGTTTGGTCCTGCGATCCCATGCATGGCAACACAGTCAAGGCGTCGAGCGGTTACAAGACCCGCGGTTTCGATTCGATCCTCTCAGAGGTAGATACCTTCTTTGCCGTCCATCGTGCTGAAGGCAGCCATGCTGGCGGTGTTCATTTCGAGATGACTGGTCAGGACGTCACCGAGTGTATTGGTGGCGCACAGGCCATCACCGAAGAGGGCCTCGCCGACCGTTATCACACCCATTGTGATCCGCGCCTCAATGCCAGTCAGTCGATTGAGTTGGCGTTCCAGATCGCTGAGCGATTGAAGCGCCAGCGTGAGGAAATGGCAGCCGAACAGGTTCTGGCTGCGTCTGTAGTCTGATCGACCAGCACTGTTTTGGGCTTTATCAACGACAGGCCACGGGCCAGACTAAGGCCCTGAAAGATCGGGGAGTTATATGAGCACCACGAAATCTCTGGACGTGAAGTCCGATGTCGAAAGCACTAAGTCTTCTGTGCGTGCGGAGTTGCGCCCGCGCATCGATGAAATCACGGCCTATACCGACACCTATTTCAATAAGACACGCGCCATTGTAGGCAAGTTTGGAGACACACCGGTTACCTATGCTGTGTTTATGCGCCGCCCGGTAATCTCGGCGGCGAAACTGGCATTGGACTGGCTCGAAAACGTGGCCGAAGCGCGTGGTACTAAATTTGACATCGATCTGCGTTTTGACGAGGGCCGTTGGGTCGGTGCGGGTGAGCCGTTGATGTATATTTCTGGATCCTTCCATGAACTAGTTGACCTGGAAACGCTCTTTCTGCAGAAGCTTGGCGCGGCATGTGTTGCGGCCTACAACGCGGCAGCCATGTGTGTTGATCTGCCCAATGTGGCCTTCATGGCGTTTGACGCTCGTCATTGTGCGGGTCCGGATATGGCCGAGCTGATGGCCTACGCGGCTTCAGTCGGGTCTGCGCGGGCGACACGAAAGGTGGGTGCGATTGGTTTTGTCGGTAACGCGACCGATGCGACGGCGCACTATTTCGGCCAGGAGCAGGGTATGGGCACCATGCCCCACGCGTTGATCGGTTATGCCGGATCGACGGTTCGCGCAGCCGAAATGTTTCGTGAGACCCATCCGGATGAATCTCTTACGGTACTCGTTGACTATTTTGGACGTGAAATCACTGACTCCCTCGAAGTCTGTCGTCGGTTCCCGGGCATGGTCCGCGACGGAAAGCTATCCCTGCGTCTTGATACGCCCGGTGGCCGATACATTGAGAGCCTTGACCCGACCCAAAGCTACGCCGTGCTAGAGCGTCATGCGCCCGATGCCATTCGTGGCTATCGCACGGAAGGCGAACTGCGGCACCTGATCGGCGGCGGTGTTTCTGCCGCTGCGCTATGGCATTTGCGTGAGCGTCTGGACGAAGGTGGCTTTGAAAAAGCGAAGATCGTTGCCTCGTCAGGATTTGGTCCGGAGAAGTGCAAGGTGATGGCGGCTTCCGATGTCCCCATCGATGCTATAGGGACTGGCTCGTTCCTGCCAGGTGACTGGCAGCAGACCTATGCCACTTCGGACATCGTCGAATATGGTGGGACCAAGCGAGTCAAGGTTGGCCGTGAGTTCCTGCTAAAGAAGTAAGCCACGTCGGAGGGAGTTTCGATGGATTGGTTAAATGTTCTTGCCAGTGTTGCCACGATTTTGCCCGCGTTCGTCGTGGTGATTGGCTATTGCCTCTACATCTTCGAAAGAAGGCGTAATGAACTTGATTTGGTTGCGTATCCAAAGGGTTTGAATGGCGCAGTGAAGACCGATAAGGGACAATGCTTTGTCCTGCATCTGCCGGCTCGGCTAGGTCTGACCGAAGACAAAAATGCGCAGATAATTTTTTACGATGCCCACATTAACCGAGTGATGCGAACCGCATGATGATGGTTTTTCCAGCGCCATTCTTTGCGACTATCGCGATCGAGATGAGGCCCGCACCGTGCCGCGTTGACACTCCGTGCGGTGCTGCATACCGTCCGTCGCTCAGCAACCCAGACTTCTCTGCTTTATGACCAATTCCTTGAAAATCTCGCTCGCCCAGTTGAACCCCGTCGTCGGGGATATAGAAGGCAATGTAGCAAAAATTCGCGCAGCCCGTCTTGCGGCCTCAGGGCAGGGGGCAGATCTGGTCGTGGGCACTGAATTGTGCGTCACGGGCTATCCACCGGAAGACCTCATTCTCAAAAACGCGTTTGTCCGTGCCGCGATGAAAGCCGTGGAAGAACTTGCGGTTGAAACGGCTGATGGCGGCCCTGGTTTGATCATTGGGACGCCGTGGCTGGATGAAGACGGACGGCGCTTCAATGCGGCCGCCGTCCTCGATGACGGAAAGGTGCAGACACTGCGCTTCAAATGGGATTTGCCTAATTACGGTGTTTTCGATGAGAAGCGCGTCTTTGACTCAGGCGAATTACCTGGACCGGTAAATTTCCGGGGCGTGCGCCTTGGTCTCGCCGTCTGTGAGGATATGTGGACTCCCGACGTGGCTGAAACATTGATGGAATCCGGCGCTGAAATTCTCGTCATCATCAATGGCAGTCCGTATGAACGGGACAAGGTTGATGTGCGGATGAACCACGCCGTGGCGCGGGTGACCGAGGCCGAGTTGCCGCTGATCTATGTGAACCAGGTCGGTGGGCAGGACGAATTGGTCTTTGATGGCGGCTCGTTTGTTCTCAATGCTGACCGGCGTATGGTGGCAGCCTCCAAGCAATTTGTAGAAGACCTGACGTTGACTGAATGGGCGCGGGGCGATGACGGCTGGATTTGCGTCAGCGGTGAGGTTAACGACTGGATCGAGGGCAGGGAGCGCATCTACCAAGCGATGGTGCTCGGCCTGCGCGACTATGTGAATAAGAACGGGTTCCCAGGGGTCATACTCGGCTTGTCGGGCGGGATTGATTCCGGAATCACGGCTGTGGTTGCCGTGGATGCGCTGGGGCATGACAGGGTCCATTGCGTGATGATGCCATCCCCCTATACAAGAGAAGACAGTTTAGAAGACGCCCTTGAACTCGCCGAGCGACTGGGTGTGCGATACGACAGCGCCAATATTGGCCCGGCGATGGGTGCATTCGACGAAATGCTCATCGAGATATTCAACGAACCCGCCTCGGGTGTGACGGCCGAAAACATTCAAAGCCGCGCGCGCGGCGCGCTCCTGATGGCGGTGTCCAATTCTACTGGTTCGATGTTGGTGACCACGGGCAACAAATCTGAAATGTCGGTCGGCTATGCGACGATCTATGGTGACATGAACGGCGGCTATTCAGTCATTAAGGATGTCTACAAGAGCGATGTGTTTGCGCTCTGCCATTGGCGGAACGCGCACTACCCCAAAGAAGTACTCGGACCGGAAGGTGAGGTGATTCCCAAACGGATGATCTCAAAGCCGCCATCCGCAGAGCTGCGTCCAGACCAGAAGGACGAGGATTCACTACCACCCTATGAGATGCTGGATGCCATTCTGCACGGGCTGATTGAGGAAGATCTAAGCGGTGCCGAACTGGAAGCCAAGGGCTTCGATGCAGCCATAGTACAGCGCATCTGGCGCCTGCTTGAGCTTTCTGAATACAAACGACGTCAGGCCCCGCCAGGGGTGAAACTGACTAGTCGCTCCTTCGGACGCGACCGCCGCTACCCGATCACCAATGCATTTCGAGGCAAGGCTTAAGCCAAACCCTTGAATTGCCTTGTTTTCCCATCGGCGCTATACACGCGGCCACGTTTGATTTTCGGTCTCTTCGATGTTGCGCTGCCGGCGGGCGAATTATCGTCTGACAAGCCCTATCTGCGTACGTTTGAACGGCACGCGATCTGCAATTTAATTCGAGAACACCGATGACCCTTCATCTCCACAATACCTATACGCGTCAAAAAGAAGTCTTCGAGCCGATCGATCCCGCCTCGGTGCGCATGTATGTGTGCGGTCCGACGGTTTACGATGATATTCACATCGGAAATGCCCGCCCGCTGGTGGTTTTTGACGTACTCGCCCGGCTGCTGCGTCTGCTTTATGGCCAAAACGCCGTGACCTATGCGCGCAACATCACAGATGTTGATGACAAGATCATAGATCGTGCCTTGGAGAATGGTGAGAGCATCGATGATCTCACGGCACGCACAGCAGCGGATTTTCATGTTGCGGCAGCGGAAATCGGTTGCGCGGCGCCTGATGTGGAGCCGCGAGCAACCGACCACATTCCGCAGATGATTGCGCTGGTCGAAGATCTGATCGGTAAGGGACATGCCTATGAGGCGGAAAGCCACGTGCTGTTCGACGTGCCGTCCATGTCTGAATACGGAAAACTCTCAGGCCGCAACCGTGACGAGATGATCGCGGGTGCCCGAGTTGAGGTTGCGCCCTACAAACAGGATCCTTCAGACTTTGTGCTCTGGAAGCCGTCCACTGACGACCAGCCCGGTTGGGAGAGCCCCTGGGGCAAGGGACGTCCCGGCTGGCATCTCGAATGTTCCGCCATGAGCAAGGAACATCTGGGCAAGTCTTTCGATATCCATGGTGGTGGCGTTGATCTAGTCTTCCCACATCATGAGAACGAAATCGCTCAGTCCTTCTGTGCCCACCCTGACGAGCAATTTGCACGCTACTGGATGCACAATGGCTATCTGATGAGCGAAGGCGAGAAAATGTCTAAGTCGCTGGGCAACTTCTATACGGTCACGGACCTACTCATGGAATTCCCCGGTGAGGCACTGCGGCTGGCCCTTTTGAAAACCCACTACCGCCAGCCCCTCGATTTTACCAAGGACAGTGTTCGTGAAGCACGGCAGGAATTGAACCGCTTCTATCGCGCTGTGGCCCTAGCAGAGGATAAGGTTGTCGAAACCGATGGCGTTCCCGATGATGTTATGACCGGACTACGCGATGATCTGAACACGCCGGCAGCCTTGGCTGGTGTGCACGCCGTTGCGGATGCTGTGTTTGCTGCTGACAATGAAGGCGACGCGGTTGCTGTCCGGGTTGGCGCAGGTGCCTTGAAGGCTGCTGGCCGTTTGCTAGGTATTTTGCAGCACGATCCCGCTGTTTGGTTTCAGGGTGACGGCGATGACGCTATTGATGCCCTGATTGCTGAACGCAATGCAGCACGGGCCGACAAGGACTTCGCACGAGCCGATGAAATTCGTGACGAGCTCGTCGCCCAGGGTGTCGTGTTGGAAGATGGCGCGGGCGGTACGACCTGGCGACGGGAAGGCTGAGTATCATAGCCGAACGCATATATCTGTTTGATACGACCTTGCGTGATGGGGCACAGACCCGTGGTGTTGATTTCTCGGTCGATGACAAACGGGCGATTGCGCGCGCGCTCGATGATCTGGGGATCGACTATATCGAAGGCGGCTGGCCAGGCGCAAACCCTGTCGACGATGCCTTCTTTGAGACGTCTCCGGGATTGAAGAATGCTCGTTTTACGGCGTTCGGTATGACCCGCCGGGCGGACCACAGTGCCGCGAATGACCCCGGCATAAATGCGATCCTGTCCACGGCAGCAGATTCCGCCTGCATGGTAGGTAAGACTTGGGATTTCCATGTTGATCTGGCGCTAGGCATTCCGCGCGAAGACAACGTCAATATGATTGGTGAGAGTATTGCTTATGCCTGTACCCGCAAGGATGAAGTGCTGTTCGATGCCGAGCATTTCTTTGACGGCTACAAGGCCAATCCGGATTACGCACTGGCTTGTGTGAAGGCGGCCTATGACAATGGTGCCCGCTGGGTCGTTCTATGTGACACCAATGGCGGCATGCTACCCCGTGACGTGCGCCGGATCATTACGGAGGTTCTCGACCACATCCCGGGTGACCGTCTAGGCATCCACACGCATAATGACACCGGAAACGCCGTGGCAAACACGCTGGAGGCCGTTGAAGCGGGTGTGCGCCATGTGCAAGGCACCCTCAATGGGCTCGGCGAACGCTGCGGCAATGCCAATTTGATTACGCTGATTCCCAATCTGATGCTCAAATATGAGGGAGCCTACGAGACGGGTATCGCGGTAGAAGGGCTGCGGAAGCTGACACATGTGTCTCGTCTGCTTGATGAATTGCTCAACCGTGCGCCCGATCGCCATGCCGCCTATGTCGGAGATGGGGCCTTCACCCACAAGGGTGGGCTGCATGTTTCTGCGGTTCAGAAAGACCCCAAAACCTATGAGCATGTGGACCCTGTGATCGTTGGCAATGCACGCCACATCGTGGTGTCTGATCAGGCTGGACGTTCGAATATTCTCTCGCGTTTGCGTGAAGCTGATATGGATGTGGATGACAAAGATCCGCAGATTTCCCGCCTTGTCGAGGCTGTGAAGGCTCGTGAGTTTGAGGGTTATACCTATGACGGTGCCGAAGCGAGCTTCGAACTTCTCGCACGCCGCTCGTTGGGGGGGGTGCCCAGTTTCTATGTGATGGAAAGCTTCCGTTCAGAGGTCGAGCGCCGATTCAATGCCCGTGGTGACATCACCACCATTAGTCAGGCGGTCGTGAAGATGGAGATTGATGGGGAAGCTTCAATGCAGGTTGCTGAAGGTAACGGTCCGGTCAACGCGCTTGATGATGCCATGCGCAAGGCGCTGTTGCCGAAATATCCAGAGCTCGAAACGATGCGGCTGGTCGACTTTAAGGTGCGTATCCTCACACCCCAGCAGGCAACGGCCGCCGTCACCCGGGTGATGATCGAATCCGTTGACGACACCGGCCATCGGTGGGGGACGGTTGGCATCTCTCCCAACATCATCGACGCCGCTTACAACGCGCTCGATGATGCGATCGTCTACAAGCTGCTTCGCGTGCGGAACTAGCCTCCGCCTCTTCACATCGTTTTGAAGGCTGCGCCATGCTATTGCCGGACTTGGCGCGTTAGATTGACGTGTGACCAAAGGATGATTTTATGTCGTTGTTAAATTTACGTATCCCGTTAGTCGGTTTGATGGTTCTTGTGCTGACGGCATTTACCGCGCAGGCCGATGTCGACAAGTGGGAGAAGGACTGGCCGATCACCGATTTCTCACATCACAGTGTTGAACTGGCCGAGATTGTCTCGGGCGGGATCAAGCGTGATGTGATCCCGGCCATCGATGCACCAACTATCGGCGGACTTGAGAAGGCGCGTGAGATTCATGATGAACGTGAGCCGGTTATTACTGTGACGGTAAATGGTGTAACGCGGGCCTACCCGCTGACGGTCTTGATGTGGCATGAGATAGTCAATGATATGCTTGGTGGGGTGCCGATTGCCGTCACCTTCTGTCCGCTGTGCAACACTGCGATTGTATTTGACCGTCGCTTGGGCGACAAGGTTCTGGACTTTGGAACAACCGGAAACCTGCGGTTCTCTGACTTGGTCATGTATGACCGGCAGACTGAAAGCTGGTGGCAGCAATTCACTGGTGAGGGCATTGTTGGTAAGCACAGCGGTGAGACGCTGACTATAATCCCTAGTCGGGTCGAGCCTTTTGCAGTTTTTGCGGACCGCTTTCCAAATGCAGACACTCTGCAACGCCCGCCGCTTTTTGCGCGCAACTACGGTGTGAACCCCTATGCGGGCTACGACACGGCGGATGAGCCGTTCATACCCGGTGTGCCTAAAGTCGAAGGCATCGCACCGCTAGCCTATGTGGTTGCAGTCGGTAACGACGCCTGGTCGCTCGATCTGTTGCGCAAGGAAAAGCGCATTGAGATGGGTGATCTTGTGATTACGTGGGAGCCGGGGCAGCTTTCTGTCCTCGATGTTTCCTATATTAAGGAGAGCCGCGATATCGGTTATGTCACGGTGCAGCGTCGAACCTCGGCAGGGCTCGAAGATGCGATCTATGACATGACGTTCGCTTTCGCTTTCAACGCCTTTAATCCGGACGGCACGCTGCACCAGTAATTGTTGGGCTTCCCTTGACGACGTGGGGCTGAGTGGTTCATCTGCGCCGCGAAGGGCCTACCGTTTTGATATCCTCTGAACTTAATTCTGACGTGATCGACGCGTGTAATCCGTTGCGTACTGTGGTGATCCTGTCGGCCAGCAGTTTGACATTGCTGGCTCTTGGCGCAGTTTCGCCGTCACTACCTGCCATTGAGCGGGCTTATACGGATGTGTCGGACGCGGCGTTACTTGCGCGCTTGGTGCTGAGGATCACAGCGCTGTTCATGGCATTGTCCGCGCTACTTTCGGGAATTACGGTCGACAAAGTAGAGCGCAAGCCGGTGATGCTAGTTGCTCTGGTGCTGCATCTGGTCAGCGGGACGGCGGGTATCTAGTTTCAGGACCTGACGGAACTTCTGGTGAGCCGCGCGGTGCTGAGGATTGCCTCGGGCATGATCCTGACGGCGACGACCACTTCGACTGTACCAACGGTCAGAAAATTGTGGCCTTGTTTTTGATTTCTCAG
>JAPKDV010000062.1 GCA_028822385.1 Alphaproteobacteria bacterium | reverse complement strand
ACTGCTATTTAGGTGTTATGAACAAGTCTCCCCGATTAATCGAATGGTTGCCGCGGCTTTCTGGTGCAAAGGTACTTTGCGTCGGTGATGTGATGCTTGACCGGTTTGTTTATGGCGATGTAGAGCGGATATCGCCTGAAGCTCCAATCCCGGTTCTTAGAATTTCCCGGCAGGATGTGACGGTTGGGGGTGCGGGGAACGTTGCCCGAAACCTGTCGGCGCTGGGCACGCGTGTGCGGTTGTTTGGTGCGATCGGCGATGATGCTGCGGGTGAAGAAATCCGTAGGGTGTTGTTAAAAGACGCAGCTCTAGAACTTGCACTACAAACTCATGCTTCACGTCCGACGACTGTTAAAACCCGCTATATCGCTGGTGTACAGCAACTTCTACGTACGGATGAAGAAGACTTGGGCGCGATGCCAGAGGGTTTGCTGAACCAGCTGTCTAATGATCTCTCTCAGGCGGTCACCAGTGGTGCATACGGGGCCCTAATTTTGTCTGACTACGGCAAGGGTCTTTTAAGTGAGCCTGTTATTAAACAGGCAGTTGATGCCGCGAGAGCGTCAAAAATTCCCGTGATCGTCGACCCTAAGGGTTCAGATTATTCACGATATCGTGGCGCTAGTGTTCTGACCCCCAATCGGCGGGAGTTAGCTCACGCGACCAAATTGCCTGTCCACACCGATGCCGAAGTGGAAGCTGCCGCACGTGCATTACTGGAAAGCTGTGGGGTGAGCGCTGTGATCGCGACACGCGGCCCGCAAGGAATGGCGGTCGTTACGGCGGACGATTGTGCGCACCTTCCGGCGCGGGCGCGAGAAGTTTTTGATGTGTCAGGTGCAGGAGATACCGTCGTGGCCACGCTTGCGGCCGGATTGGCAGCAGGGTTGGCCCTGACTGATGCGGCGCAACTCGCTAATGTTGCCGCGGGCATCGTGGTGGCGAAGGTTGGAACAGCAATCGTGCGCCCGGATGAACTTGGTGACGCCCTGGGCAGGACGCCCGGACTTGGGTCAAAATTTTTGAACCGCAATGACTTGATGGACCGGATTGCCCAGTGGCGCGCGCGCGGCATGTCGATTGGGTTTACCAATGGCTGTTTTGATTTGGTTCATCCGGGTCACGTCTCGCTGATCGAGCAGGCCGGTGCGGTATGTGACCGTCTGGTTGTTGCACTCAATGACGACGCTTCGGTTGGTCGGTTGAAGGGCGAGGGCCGGCCTGTCCAGCCCGAGCATGCACGGGGCCGTGTTATAGCGTCTTTATCTGGTGTGGATGCTGTGGTCCTGTTCGGTGAAGATACTCCGCGCGAACTGATTGAGCAGGTCCGTCCTGACATATTGATCAAGGGGGCTGATTACACTGCGGATGAGGTTGTGGGTGGTGAATTTGTCATTGGGTATGGTGGTCGTGTGGTGTTGGCTAACCTTGTCGATGGATTTTCGACGACCGATACAATCTCCCGAATTTCGGACTGACGCCTAAATTCGGGGTTCTAAAAGTTGCTGATTTCGGTCAGCTGCTGGCATCGCAAACCAGAGGGTTAGTGGTTTTCGACGACCGGTAATCGGTTCGGTGTCAGGTGCGAGGTTAAATTTCTTCAGCAACCCAAGAATCATCGCTGGCCAAACCCATCAATCTGCGAGCGTTTTCTCCGAGAATTCTAAAGGTACCGCGAAGTAGAAACAGTCGCTGAATTTTCATATTCTGCCCATTTCGTGTCATCGTGAAAGTCGGCGACCCTTACTTTGACGTCGACGATCACGAACTCCCCCTCTCTGAGATGTAATCACATCTGCGCGTCTGCTGGTGCCGGGTTCTAGGTGATTCCGATATCACGTGTGTTGTTGCGTAAAAAATTTAAAGTGTCCTTCTCAAGTCTAATCGTTACTTCCGAGAAATGCAGACAGCAAAACGCCCGGCCGGAACCGGGCGTTTGCCAATCATATATTAAGAAGCTTGCTAGGCAGCCTGAGGAACCGCTTCGCGTTCGACGATCAGGGCAAGAAACGCTTCAAGGCGCGCGGCACTTGATGAATCGCTTGTAGCGGTGACTAGGTTGCCATCGGTGACCAGATTCTGGTCTGTCACTAGTTCTGCGCCGGCGCGGGCAACTTCCTCGTCAACTTCTGTGGCGCCAGCAATCCGGCGTGCGGCAACAACACCAGCGGGCACTAGTAGGCGCATGGCATCACCAACGACCAGAACCGGTTCCTCGGCATCCATGAATGCTGCAATAAGACGCTTGGTGTGGACATTATCGATCAGCGTATCAGCGCTGTTCTTGCCATCAGGAAGGATCAGGCCAGAAAAGTCGGCAGCAAGAGATTCTGCGATGTCCTCGTCGGCCATGAAATGGTGACCCCAGGAGCCGTCGTGCCAGCCCTGAACAAGTCCACCGTCCGGCGAAATGACCTTGACCTGACGACCACGGGACAGGAGCATTTTCTGCGTATCCGTGAATGTAGTTTCGGCGAACCCAGCGGCCGCGAGTATTGCAATTGCGAGTTTTTCTTCAGCCATTTTAAGCACTCCATAGTTGTGGCGCTCAGGTTCAGCATTCATTCAGCTGAAGAGAGCATTATGGCGATACCGAGCAATTTTGCGACGTGAACAAACGCGCGCGGTCCATTTGGTTTGCTCGTTCGGAAACTGTCGCGCGAAGCGCGCGAACAGCCAGACCGGGATTTCAATGAAAAACGAAATGTAGGAATCAAGGTCCCACAAGTCAATCGACAGTGCGCTTATGTGCGTTTTCGCCGCACGTTTCCCTATTGGGTGGACTCTTACTTTGCAGTGGCGTTGCGTGAGGACAGTACTTGGGGACGCTCGGCTGGCGTGCTTACAACAGTGCTGATGTTATTCAGGCTGATTGCACCAGTAATTTTACCGCCAGGTTCAACCTCAATACGACCATATTTAATAGTGCCTGTAACATGGCCCGTGCTGAGGATTTTTAGCACACCTGTGGCAGTAAGTTCACCTTCAAACCGACCATGGATCTCAGCGTCTGTAACCGTTGCCGTGCCGGTATAGGTTCCCCCCTCGGCAACTTCGAGAACTTCACTAACTAGGGTTGCTTCGACGGTTCCCTCGACTGCAAGCGAGTCACAATCTGAAACGTCGCCCTTCACTTTGATGCCTGGGCCAACGGTCATACGGGCCTTAACACTGCGGGATATGAGATTTGGCTTGGTGCCCTGTTGAGGTGTAATCGGCACCGAGGGTGCCGGATGTGCTTTATCAAGGCCACTGGCCGGTGTCCCTGGGATCTGGTCTGTGTCGTTCATGTTTGTTTTCCCGTGCGTGCCGGATTAGTCAGGGGTCTGACTGCTTTCCCTGTCCGTCTGTTGTCGTTCCACGAACACTTTTTGCCAATCGGATTTTTTACAGCGCATCTAGTCATTTTATAACATACACGTTCAATTCGTTAAAATTGTACAGAATCACTTAAACTTCGACCCGAAATTTGGTGCCACACCAAAGGAATGTCTGCAGTTTTCAAGAGGCTGTGCCGTGACGGTCAAGTGAGTGACCGTAAAATCTAAGGGGTTCGCCTGAGATATGCTGTCTTAATGCTATAACGCATAAAAATGGCGCGCCCGACAGGATTCGAACCTGTGACCTTCGGCTTCGGAGGCCGACACTCTATCCAGCTGAGCTACGGGCGCGCAGGGGCCGGACAATTGCGCCAATTTTTCCTGTCGTCAAGGTTGCGTTGCAGAAACAGGCTAACAGCCTCATATAGATAGGTGTGAGAAAGAATTAAATTACCGTTCATTTAAGGAGAATGCCTTTGTCTGATAACGACAATACCATGATCACCAAGTCGGATGCTGAATGGCGTGCCCAATTGACGCCTGAGCAATATGCGATCACCCGTCAGGCGGGCACAGAGCGCGCATTCACGGGTAAGTACAACGACAGTAAGGATGGTGGAATTTTTGTTTGTGTGTGCTGTGACGCACCTCTATTTACCTCTGATGAAAAGTTCGATTCAGGAACCGGATGGCCGAGTTTCTGGGCCCCAGTCTCTGAAACCGCGGTAGAGAATAGAGTTGATAGGGAACACGGGATGGTTCGTAACGAAGCCGTGTGCTCTCGTTGTGATGCTCATCTGGGTCACGTTTTCCCAGATGGGCCACAGCCAACAGGCCTGCGGTACTGTATGAATTCTGCGGCGCTCGACCTAAAACCAACAGAGGGTCAGGGTGACGCATCATAATAACGGATTATCAATGCCTGGAGCCGTTTATTTCAATGTCTGATGCTCACATAATCACAATTTGTCATCTAATCGCTGGGTAAATAACCAATCACGGTCTAGTCCGATACTGTATAGTGAATACCCCAGATAACGCCAACTTGGTTGGCGGAGCTCTACGAGGACAGGGTAGTGTCTTCGTGAACGCCCGCTAGACGGGATTTTGAACCCTACGAAGCGCCGGAACAAGCGGGTCCGAAAGAGGGAACTTCAGACTTGTTTTAATGAAGTTTTACTATCAGGTCACCGTCATCTGCATCCGACCGAAGGGTAGCCTCCGGCATATAAACCCAGCTGCGAGTAAAAGAAGGATACGCTTGCGCGTCATGCGCTGCCTGCTGCCTCCCGGGTGAGTTCTAGGAAGATGTCTTCGAGGTCGGGCTCTTCGGTTGCCAGATCTGCGATGGTCAGTCCGGCATCTGCCACGGCAGTGAGAATGTCCCGTACTTCGATTTCGCTCGTCCGATAACGGAACACCAGTGTTTTGTCGTCAGGCAGGTCGACCGAGAACTGGCTCAATGCGCCGGGTAGTGATTGAAGCGGTTGGCCGACAGTGACCCGTAATTCCTTGTTGTCGAGCCGCTGCACCAGAGATTTTGTGTCGTCATAGGCAATGACGCTGCCGCGATTGATAATGGCGACATGATCGCAGAGCTCTTCGGCTTCTTCGAGATAATGGGTCGTAAGCACGATAGTTGTACCGTTGTTGTTGAGTTCCTTTACGAAATCCCAGAGCGAACGGCGCAACTCGATATCGACCCCAGCGGTTGGTTCATCGAGGACGAGAACCGGCGGATTGTGAACTAGAGCCTTGGCCACCAGCAGCCGCCGCCGCATCCCTCCTGAAAGTGAGCGTGAATAAGCAGCTGCTTTGTCTTCCAGACCGACGCGCTCAAGGATTTCCATGGTCCGGCGTTCTTTCGGAGGAACCCCGTAGAATCCGGCCTGTACTTCCAGCATCTCATAGGGGCTGAAAAAGGCGTCGAGGTTCAGCTCCTGAGGCACTACCCCGATGGCGGCGCGGGCGTGTCGGGATTCGCGGTCAATATCGAGGCCCCAGACCGACGCCGTACCGCTGGTTTTGACAACCAGTCCGGCGAGAATATTGATGAAGGTCGATTTCCCCGCGCCGTTGGGGCCGAGTAGGCCGAAGATACCGCCACGCGGCACGTCTAGATCAACCGACCGAAGCGCGTGGACCTGGTCCCCGCCATCGGCATGGTAGACCTTGTCGAGGCCGCGTGCGGAAATCGCAAGTTCGGGTAATGGATTTATAACAGGCGCTGGGTTGTTCATGGGCCTTGCGGGGTTATGGAACATATTGTCGCGCGAAAGCGCTTCGCCTATGTATGGCGTCTCCGCCGATGGCACAACCGCCCGCGGCACCCAAAGCCGATCGCAGGAGCACGTCCGCCATGCAACCGCCAGAGACCGTCGAAGCCCGTAACCGCGAACTTGCCTGCGATGGCGGCGCCAGCGCGCTGGGACATCCTCGGGTGTTTCTTAACATGGGCGCAAAATCGGAAATCGACTGTCCGTATTGCGGGAGGCATTTTGTATTGGCAGCTGACGTACCTGCCGCTGCCGGTCATTGACGTTCCCGTCCGACGCGCGGCCGGCGCTGATTCAGACCTCACGAATGCAGATTGTCCCTGTTGGGCGTGAGTTAGCACGCGCACTGCTTGGCGACCGAAGTATAGCGGCAGAACTAGCGGGCGGATTAATCCATCGCGATTTCCCCGATGCGGACCTGGCTACCAAGCTGCCAGCCTTTGCTCAGCGGCTGGATGATGCGGCCAATCCTGCGCTGGGGAGCACGGCCCCTTACGATCCCGCAGGTTGGGGGCTTTGGCTCTTCCGGTATGACCCCGAGCGCATGGTGGTTGGTGCAGCTTCGTTTACCGGGCCGCCGAACGCCGTGGGCGAGGTTGAGATAGGCTACCAGATCGTGCCCGCTCATCGACGCCGGGGTCTGACTGTCGAAGGGTGTTCCGCACTGATCGATTGGGCGTTCTATGACACTGCAACAAGTGCGGTTATTGCGGACTGTGCGGCCGAAAATAAAGCATCAATTCAGACACTGATAAAACTTGGTTTTGTCCATGACCTTACCAAGCGTGAGCGATTGTATTGGCGACGGGCCCGTCAGGTTTGACGGATTGGCTGAGCAGGGCGACGTGTCCGGCCGTATCTTCGACCAGTGCATCACAGCCATAGAGTCCGAACGCAACCCCTGCGCATTGGTTAAACCCCACGTTTTCATGGCTGACTTCTGACTCTATCCAGCTGAGCACCTCGCTTTAGAGCGCGCGACCGCACGCGAGATAGCTTGCCCCCATCGTGACTAGACACAAACGTTGTTTCACGAAACTACCCCTGACTGATGCTGTCCCAACCTAGTTACTCTGCACCGGCCCTAGCTGTTTTATGGCACAAGTACGCATCTGGAGAAGAAAGATGGCCGACTAAACACTTTATGCCCATCCACGATCGGGCAACTCCTACCGAACGGCATTGATGTTGTCTCTGACCGGCGCGCCCTTTGAGTTTGTGCTGGTCGATTTGATGGATGTCCGCAACCTTGCGCCGGACTATCTGAAGATCAATCCGCTGGGCAAGGTTTCGGCATTGCGCCGGGGGGCTTGGCCCTAAAATTTCTCGTTCCACGGTCGTAAATCCAGCTCGAAGGTCCACGCGTTTCGTGGCTGTAGATGCAGCTGTCAGAATGCCTCGGCGATGGAATCCGGGTCTAGCAGACCCTCTTCACCCCGTTGGGCCACTAGATCAGGAAACGCATTACGGACCTTGTCGCCATCGACCACGCCGTCAACAATCACATGACCTACATGCACGCCTTGGGGCCCATATTCGCGGGCGGCGGATTCTGCGACCATGCGTAGCCCGGCTTTTGCTGCCGCAAATGCCGAATGTCCGGCAGCTCCGCGCAGGGAGCCGGTTGCACCGGTATAGAGCAAGGACCCTCCACCGGTTTCTGCCATGCGTTTCGTGGCTTCACGGGCCACCAGAAAGCCACCAAAACAAGCCACTCGCCACAAATGCTCGAACAGCCAGCCTTCGGTCTCGGCAAGGGGATGCTTCACATTGGCGCCTAGGTTGAACACTACGCCACTTATGGGCCCATCGATGCTATCGAACAGGGCTGCCACTGCTTTTTCCTGTCTTACGTCCACCGGATGGATGGCTGCTGAACCTCCGGCGGTTTTGATGGAGGTCTGCTGTTCGCGTAACCGCTCTTCATTGCGCCCGGCGAGCACCACATGCATGCCACCGGCAGCGTAGCGCCGGGCGATGGCTGCGCCGATGCCCTAGTATGGACCAACCCCGAAGACAATAGCGGTTTGGGTCATGTTGCTGGTTCCTTTCGGGTTTTAAGCCTGTGGACAGGCATGTCTGTTTGGCGCGTGTAATTTGCGCTAAACCTAGGGCATGGCTAAAGCGAAAGAAATCAATGACAAGAGCGGGAACGATGTCCCCGCACGCCTTTATCTAATCGACGGGTCCGGGTTTATTTTCCGGGCCTTCCACTCAAGTCCGCTGGATGCGTTCCGGCGCTCGGATGGAGTCTACACCAACGCGGTGAACGGCTACTGCTCGTTGCTGATGAAGATGATCGACCGGGCGCGGGATGACGGCGCCTATGACTATATGGCGGTGATCTTCGACGCTTCGCGCAAGACTTTTCGCAATGACATCTACCCGGAATACAAAGCCAACCGGGATGCTCCGCCCGAGGAACTGCGCCCGCAATTTGCGCTGATCCGCGAGGCGACAGTTGCTTTTGGTCTGCCCTCGATCGAGCTCGAAGGTTATGAGGCGGATGATCTGATCGCCACCTATGCCCGCGAGGCCGAGGCTCTGGGAATCGAAACCATCGTGGTGTCTTCGGACAAGGATCTGATGCAGCTGGTGCGCGACAACGTGCGCATGTTCGACCCGATGAAGGACCTAGTGATTGGTGAGGATGAGGTGATGGATAAGTTCGGCGTCACGCCGGACATGGTTGTCGATGTGCAATCCCTTGCCGGTGATTCTACCGATAACGTTCCGGGTGTGCCCGGTATTGGTGTGAAGACGGCCGCGCTTCTGCTCAATGAATATGGTGATCTAGATACGCTTCTCGAGCGGGCCGGAGAGATCAAACAGAACAAGCGCCGAGAAAACCTGATTGAGTTCGCCGATCTGGCGCGGGTTAGCCGAGAGCTCGTCCGTCTGAAGGACGATGTGGAGACCGACCACAAGATCGAGGATTTTATCCTTAAGGACCCAGACCCCGCCGCGGTGGTGGAGTTCCTGAAGGCGATGGAGTTCCGCACACTCACCCAGCGCGTGGAAAGCCGCTTTGTCGCTGAAGGCCTGATGACCCAGAACGAGACGGTGGCAGGGTTGCCGGTCGAAGCACCGGCCAATGTGAGTTACGAACTGGTTCAGGACGAAGCAGCGTTGCAGGGCTGGATAGAGACCGCGCGCAATGCCGGTTTTGTTGCCTTTGACACCGAAACAACCTCTCTGAACGCCATGCGCGCGCAGCTTGTGGGCTTCTCGCTTTCATCTATCCCGGGCCAGTCCTGCTACGTACCGGTCGGCCATGTGGAAGCGGTGTCTGACGAGCTTGATCTGGGCGGCACGGACAACACCGACAGTTCTGCGTTGAAGCAGATAGACATGGTCACGGCGCTCACGGCGCTGAAGGATCTGATTGAGGATCCCTCGATCCTGAAAGTGGCCCACAACGCCAAATATGATCTACTGGTGTTGCGCCGGGCGGTTGAAAAATATCTACCCAATACTACGCCCCTCGCACCGGTGGCCCTCGATGATTCGATGCTGATGTCTTATGTGCTCGATGCCGGGCGCAACAAGCACGGGCTGGATGATCTCTCCTTTCGCCATCTCGATCACGAGAACGTCAAATACGAAGCGGTGGTAGGAAGGGGGAAGAAGAAGATTTCCTTCGACGAAGTCGGCCTCGACGCTGCCCTCGATTATGCGGCGGAAGATGCAGACATGACAGCGCGGCTGCACACCCAGTTCAAGAAGCGGCTGGTGGTGGAACGGATGGCAACGGTCTATGAGACCATCGAGCGTCCGCTGGTGCCGGTGATTGTCGAAATGGAGCGCGCTGGTATCCGGGCAGATGCTGAGACACTGATTGATCTTTCCAAGGATTTTGCCAAGCGCATGGGCGAGCTTGAGGGCAAGGCCCATGAGTTAGCCGGTGAAGAGTTCAATGTTGGTTCTCCCAAGCAGCTTGGTGAGATTCTTTTCGACAAGCTGGGCCTTGAGGGTGGCAAGAAGGGTAAGACTGGCGCCTACACGACTTCGGCTGATGTGCTTGAAGGGCTGGCCTCCCAGGGCCACGATCTGCCCCAGACGGTTCTCGCGTGGAGGCAGGTACAGAAGCTCAAATCCACCTATGCCGATGCGCTGGTCGAACAAATCAACCCGGATACGGGCCGCGTTCACACCTCCTATGGCATGGCCATCGCCCAGACCGGGCGGCTGTCCTCGAATGATCCCAACCTGCAAAATATCCCCGTACGTACCGAGGAGGGTCGCAAGATCCGCGCGGCCTTCATGGCGAACTCGGGCAACAAGCTGGTCAGCCTCGATTATTCCCAGATAGAGCTCCGCGTTGTAGCCCATGTGGCAGGGGAAGATGCGTTGATCGAGGCCTTTCGTGACGGGCAGGACATTCATGCAATGACAGCCAGTCAGGTCTTCAATGTCCCTGTTGAAGGCATGGATCCGATGATGCGCCGCAATGCTAAAGCCATAAATTTTGGTATCATCTACGGCATTTCGGCCTTCGGATTGGCCAACAATTTGAACATCGGACGCGATGAAGCGCGGGACTATATCGCGGCCTATTTTGAGCGTTATCCGGCGATTAAGCGTTACATGGAAGACACCCGCGAAGAGGCTAAGAGGCTTGGCTATGTGGACACGATATTCGGGCGGCGTATCCATCTCAGCGGTATCAAGGACAACAATCAGGCCGTGCGTGGCTTTGCCGAACGTCAGGCTATTAACGCGCCAATTCAGGGGGCGGCTGCCGACATCATCAAGCGCGCGATGATCCGTGTGCCCGACGTACTCGCCAAACATGAATTCAAGTCAAAGATGCTGCTCCAGGTGCATGACGAACTGCTATTCGAGGCGCCCGAAGGCGAGGTTGATGACCTGATTGAATCCATGCGCGACGTGATGGAAAATGCCGCAGCCCCGGCCGTAAACATGTCCGTGCCATTGGTGGCTGACGCCGGTGTAGGCGACACTTGGAACGAGGCGCATTAGATGTGCTGGAATAGCAGGTTGATGCTTGGTTGAAGGATATCTGACAATTCTTCTACTTAGTTGTTCTGTGCTGACCGGGGCGATGTGAGCATGGCGACGATTAATCAGACTAAGCTTGACGATATGATAACAGATGCCCTCTGTTGGAACCCCGAAGAGTGATCTCGAGCCGCTTGCGACTGAACAGATCAAGCCCATGTCGACACTATTGAGACGGACGCCTAGCAGATTTATTAGGCGTAGACACGCGTCCGGCCGAGCTTTTGCGGTATTTGCTCTGACGACGCTCAAGGCTAAAAGAGTGACGTTCTAAGAGCTCGATATGCGCGGTGTGAAGCCCCAAGGCGCGGGGCTTGAGAATGTTAATTCTAGGCGCTGCGAACGTGGAAGAGATGGATTCGTGCGGGACGAAACTCAATAGCGCCAATTTTTTTGACTCGGTTCTTCGCGACTGCAACATGGAGCCTCTGGTCATCGATGAGAGCAGATACGTACGGCGCTGATCTCGCACAGACCATACTGGACAACGCTGATCTGACGGGTATGCGCATGAGTGGTGCAAATTTTTACGGGGCGTCAATGCAGAATACGCAGGACAATTCGAGTACAGAATAATCGGTCTAATGTTGCGGTGCAGTATTAAAACTAATTTCAGACTCGCCTTTGCCCCGGATTCTCGTGCTATTCTTAACCTATAGCGATGTTACATTATCAAGAACATGCTCAGGTAGAGCTTATCTTTGATTTGTGGTGCCGTGCCCAGTATTTCAGGATTTGCCAGCAATGATTGACCCAGAGTCATCCAACGGCGGAGAGCGGGTCTTCGCCACGGTCAAATGGTTTAATCCCATTAAAGGTTTTGGGTTTGTTCAGCCGTCGAATGGACTAGGTGACGCCTTTGTGCACGTCTCTGTTCTGGAAGCCGCTGGACAGAAGGACCTGCAGGACGGTGCCGAACTCGAATGCGAGATCGAGCAGGGCCCTCGGGGTTCGATGGTTTCCGTCATTCACGGTGTCACGACCGGAACCGTTGAGGTTCCCGTTGCCAGTGATCCAGATGCGCCAGCGCTTGCGGGCATCGTCAAATTTTTCGACCCCAATAAGGGTTATGGCTTCATTACACCAGACGGCGAGGGCCAGGACGTTTTTGTGTCTGGTCGCGTGGTGGCGCAATCCGGGCTTCGGATGTTGGATGCGGATTCCAGGGTGCGAGTGACAATCCGTTTAGGTGAAAAGGGCCCGCTCGCCGTGACCGTCGAACTGATCGACGAAACTTAGGGTCGGACAGCCCCCTAACGTCACCACCTTGCGTTCTGCTCCAACCAGGTAGCGAGACTGCTGTTGAATTGCTCCGGGCTCTCCCAGTATGGCGAATGTCCGACATCGGGAAATTCTAATACCGTCGCGCCGGGCACCCATGCTGCGATCTCGTGCACAAAGTTAGGTGGGAAGAACTGGTCATGGGTGCCGACCATGAACAATGTAGGCACCGCGTAGCCCTCGAAATCGGCGGGACCGAGGCTTTGCTCCGGTCCGGCGATGCGTGCGCGCCAAGCGGGATCAAACACAGTGTTGAACGACAGAATTTGCTCGTAGAGCTCATATAATGCCGGCTCACGCTCACTGTAACCCGGCGCAAAGGCGCGGTCGGGCAAGGTTACGGTATTGGCTCGTTCGAGTGCGGCCAGTCGCCGCCGGACATCCATAGGCACAATCCCGGCCAAGGAAGAGCTAACTACCAGACCCGTGACCCGCTGGGAATACGTACGGGCGACCCGCATTGCGGAAATGCCCCCCATAGATTGGGAGACCAGTGCGGCCTGCTGAACCTCTGCAGCATCTAGAACAGCTGCGACGTCGCTGGCCAGCGTGTCGAAGGTGAACGCTTCACCGTCACAAGGTGACCTGCCGAAGCCGCGCTGATCAAAAGTGATTACAGTGTGGGTCGAGGAAAATGCGGCCACCTGCCGCCACCAGCTTGCCCCATTTCCGGCGCGGCCATGTAAAAACACGAGCGCCGGTCCTTTGCCGCTCTTCTCGTACCAGAGGTCTATCCCGTCATTGGCCGTATAAGGCATCGAGCCGCTCCGAAAATTCGTTGGTTCACCGACCTATCAATGAACGCTGCTCGTGGTTTGTTCAAGCCGCGGGGTATGAATCTCCGGGGCACGTCTCACGTCAAGCATATAGCCTGCTTCGAACAGGCCTCGTGCGACCAGATCGATATCCGATCTCAACGCTCCGGCCGCATTTCGTGACACCAACCAGTTGATCATGGCCTGACCATGAAACGCCGACTGGCTCTGATGCGCTGCCAGGATGTTTAGCAGACAAAGCTCATCCGGACTGACACGGCAGCAAATGAGCGGATGTAGCCTGATCTGGCGGCGGGCGTGGAGGCCCAGGGTCCGGAATGTTGATTGGAGGGCTTCGCAAATTCGCGTGGCAGCTCGAGGCCCGCAACTGCGGTTGAATTCCAGGACAACGTCCGGCCACCGTTCTTCGTCCGCCACCCACTGGCGCAAAGCATACAGGATAAGCCGTTCGATATAGGAAAGATCTGCTGCCGCTATTTCGGTGGCGGTCGGCTGGTTCATTTCAATCATGTGCGATCCGTTGATGGCCGGAGGTGACGAATTTACAATATATGATAATGATAATGATAATGATAATCATTATCAACTAATTTGTGTGCCTAATTCATCTCACTCGTATAGATCATCGAATAAAGTTGAAAGGTCAGCCTTCGCGACGGGCTACTTTTGCTAGTGCCACGAGTTCCGAACGAGCGGATTCGGCATCATAGACAGGGTTGTTGAACCAGATGCGCGCTTCGGCGTCGTTGCGCGCCAGATCGCAACCTTCGCAATCAAGGCCTGTCATGCGCCAATCGAG
>JAPKDV010000198.1 GCA_028822385.1 Alphaproteobacteria bacterium | reverse complement strand
GGCATTTGGCCTTGCTAAATCATTGTCGAAGTTTGGGTGATGTGGTTGCCGTTGGGGTAGCTTCAGATGAGGTCGTTAGCCTCTACAAACCCAATGTACCGGTTGTCCCGCTGGTGCAGCGTGTAGAAATGCTGGAATCGTTACGATGTGTCGACGTTGTGCGTCCCTACCATGAACTTGAATACATCTCGGGTTGTCAGGCCGTGGATGCCGATGTTTTTGTGACCGGCGAAGATTGGGGCCGTAATCGATACAATCTTGATGTGGAAGCCTATCTTGCGGGCGCGGGTAAGAAGATTGTCCAAGTCAGCTACAGTCCGCTCACTTCATCGACGAAAATCAAACAAACCGCAGCGGATCAGACCCGCACGCACTTGCAGGCAGCATAGTCTGACGTTTTAGCCAGCTTGGTACGAGAGTTGGGCGTCAGGTGACGTGATGCTCTTGCGGGGCCTAGTCTTGCGCCTTGCCGATCTGGATTTGGTAAGTACATCAAATATTGAGCAAGCGGATGTGAAGGGTTGGCTCCTTTTGCCATACCTTAAGGGTCTCGTTGGCGAGCTTTTTCAAGCTCTTAATCAATAACAGTGAAGATGAACTGAACAGGGTCATTCGGCTCGACCCGGATCCGCACGAGACTAACATTTTTATTATTCCTCCGACGCTGCCCCTACTGCTAAAGATCAAAGCGATACAGCGTTTGAACGCCCCGGAGCGACCATATGAACGACATCACAATCAACCGCGAATCCATGAGGAAGCTGGCAAAAGCCCTGACCTTCATAAATGGGGCAGACCATCCAACGACCCTTGCCCTTGAGGCCGCAGCCGAAAGCGGTTCCAAACAAGAAATTGCAAAAGCACGAAAGTTATTCCTCGGCCTCAAGGCCGGAGACCGTCAGGCCGCTATGTCTATGCTCACCGATTAATAGGCCCAGAGGTTCCGCATTATTACTTTTGCCGCTAAAAATTAATAACGTCGAAACGTAAACGGAGCACTCGTCATGGGTGAGTTTTCAATCGGACAATCGGTCACGCGGCTCGAAGATCCGCGTCTACTCACTGGCAATGGCCGCTATCTCGACGACATCAATTATGACCGCCAGCTCTTTGCGGTGATCCTGCGCTCTCCCCACGCTCACGCTGATATAGTGTCGATAGATACCGCAACGGCCAAAGCGGCGCCCGGCGTGCATACGGTTCTGACTGGCGCGGACTATCAGGCCGACGGTATGGGCCCGGTGCCCTGCATGGGTAACTACACCCAGCGCAATGGCGATCTAATGTATATCCCCTATCGTCCAGCACTGGCTGGTGACCGGGTTCGTAATGTTGGCTATCCGGTGGCCATGGCTGTCGCTGATACTGAAAGTCAGGCCCGCGACGCCATTGAACTAATCGAGGTGAATTACACCCCTCGTCCCGCTGTAACTAGCTGCTTTGAAGCCTTTCAGGATGGCGCACCACAGCTTTATGACGACTGCCCGAACAACGAATCCTATTTCTATGAAGCCGGCGACAAACCGGCGACGGATGCCGCCTTCGATAATGCAGACCACACCATCACCCAGCGCCTAGTGATTAACCGAGTGACGGCTAACACTATGGAGAACCGAGGCGTGATCGGTGAATTCGACCCAGGCAACGGGCGCTACACATTACGCTGCGGATTTCAGCGCCCGTGGCTATTCCGCAAAAGCCTAGCCGATCAGTCCTTCAAGGTACCAGAATCCAAAATCCGGCTGGTCACCGACGACATCGGTGGCAGCTACGGCCTGCGCGGCTCGATCTATCCCGAAATGGTGCTGATGCCCTGGGCGTCGAAGATCGTCGGTCGTCCCGTAAAATGGGTCGCCGAACGGTCCGAAAGCCATCTCAGCGATGATGACGGACGTGACAATATTGTTGACGCATCGCTCGCCTTCGATGCAGACGGCACCTTTCAGGGGATTCGTATCCGCAGCTGGGGCAATCTGGGAGCTTATGTCTCCTATCGTGGCGCTAGCCCACCGGCAGTACACATCGGCACAGTCATCGGCGTCTACACGACCCCGGCCGCCCACGTCGAAATCTCCGGCATGCTGACCAACACCCACTGCACCTCGCCCTATCGCGGTGCTGGACGACCAGAAGCCTCGTTTATGGTCGAGCGGCTAGTAGAACTGGCCGCCGACAGGCTGAAGAAAGACCCGGCGGAATTGCGCCGCCAGAACATTATTCCGTCTTCGGCGATGCCCTACAAGACACCGTTGATCTACACCTATGATTGTGGCGAATTCGAACAGAACATGGATATGGCCATGGAGATGGCCGACTGGGCAGGATTTTCCAAGCGCCGGAAAGAGTCGAAAGCCCGTGGCATGCTGCGCGGTATCGGCATGTCCAACACGCTCGAATGGGCTGCTGACAATACGATGGAAACCGCCGAGTTCCGGTTCGACCCAACAGGTGATCTCACCTTTGTCGCCTCCACTATCAGTCATGGTCAGGGGCACAGAACGATCCAGACCCAAATTATGGTCGATCTGCTGGGCGTAGATCCTGAACGGGTGAACATCCTGCAGGGCGACACGGACGTCTCGGCCTTCGGCATGGGCAC
>JAPKDV010000197.1 GCA_028822385.1 Alphaproteobacteria bacterium | reverse complement strand
CCTTGGTCTTGTCACGGTTTGGTTCCGGATACTTGATAGCAATATTAGCAATCAAGGAGACAGACTATGGGACAACGATATGGCGTGGAATTCAAACGGGAAGCGGTTCGCCTTGCTTTGACCAGCGGGCTGACGCGGAAGCAGATTTCGGCAGATTTGGGTATGGGCTTTTCGACCTTGAACAAATGGGTCGAGCAAAGTCGGCATGACGACTTGGAAAGCAGGCCCTATGAGGATCAGGCCAAGGAGATTTCCCGGCTTCGCAAAGAGAACCGAATATTGCGCGAGGAGAGGGAGATCCCAAAAAAAGCGGCTGTGAGTTCAAGTGGTCGACGCAACGTTGATATATTGATGTCTGACAAGGCTTGGCTCTGAAAAGCGGGATCGGGCACCGCGCGATTGTGGCGTACAGGCTTCCGCTGTAGCCACGCTTTGATAACCTGAAGCTGCTCAGCATCAAGCGCGTGGAACTTGTCTGCCAGATGATGACGGACACCATTACGCTTCGGAACGCGCCCCGAGAGGCGAGATGCATTGGTAAACAGCACATGGTCCCGGTCAGGATCAGTCACACCATAGAAAGTTGCGATCTCCGCAAACGTCAGTTGCTCGGCCCGCCGATACTTGACCTGATAGGGTACGTGATTGCCCATGCGGTCACGATAGACGCCATCAATGCCCGTTCCATCATTAGGCAATTTCAAGTCTTCGCAGATGGGCAGCGGCACATCACCAACCACCCAGTGATCATCGCACTGGTGAATTGGCTGGGTCTCAAGTAAGGCCTCGACAAAAATCTCGAAGACGTCGCCCCGATCCTTCGGGTCCTCGACGGCGTCTATACGGATTTTGAGATCACGAAAGGAGGACAGGTTGTCGAAGAAGCCTTGCTCGACCCAATAGCCAGCTTTGTAATGCTTTGGCCCCATGTGCCGGCATGATAGACACCCTCTCACTCGAGGGGAACAGTCCGAATTTGGCACTCGTTTCTATAAGAGTGTGCCGATCTTAACGTTCGCATGTTCGATGTCCCAATTTAGTCTGAGTGGGCCGGTTGCTTCCATTAGTAAGGCTGATGCCGCGCGCAACGCCGGGAATGTCCCGGTAGTCCATAGGAGGCGCTCTGCTTCGCGGAGCTGTGCGGGAGGCGCTTGTGGGCCCATCAGGGCAAGCTGTGTTCAAGGAGGGCGTGCCCGCTTGACCGATGGCACCGCAAAGCAGCAGGATGGAAAACCCGAAGTCGTTATATGCAGTTTCCTTCCCGCCGCCCGAGGGGCTAAGCTTAGCGTCACGTTTACGCCGACACGAAGGACACTTCACCCATGGCTCAGATCCAGGCCGATGCTCTCCACCAAGACAGTATCGTTATCGACGGACTCGTAATCTCGAACTGGTCGCGCGACGTGTTCGAGCAAATGCACAGCGGCGGACTGACCGCCGCAAACTGCACCTGCTCGGTCTGGGAAGGCTTCAACGATACGATGGCAAATATCGCGCTGTGGAAGAAAAATCTGGCTGAGAACGCCGATATTCTGACCCAGGTGCATAACGCCGCCGATATCCGCAGGGCGAAAGCCGAGAACAAAGTCGGCATCGTGCTGGGTTGGCAGAACACCTATGCCATCGAACAGAATCTCGACCATCTACGGCTGTTCCGCGACCTTGGGGTCCGAGTGATCCAGCTGACCTACAACACGCAAAACCTGGTCGGCTCCGGCTGCTGGGAGAGCCGCGACAGTGGGTTGTCAGATTACGGTCGCGATATGGTCGACTTGATGAACGAACTAGGCATCCTGGTGGATTTGTCCCATGTCGGCGACACAACGAGCCGCGACGCGATCACCCATTCGCAAAAGCCCGTCGCCTACACCCACTGCTTCCCGAACGCCCTGCTGGATCATCCGCGCAACAAGTCGGATGATATGTTGCAAACGCTAGCCGACAAGGGCGGCTTCGTCGGCGTCGTCGCCTACACGCCGTTCATGCCGAAGGGCGACAATTCGACCGTGGAGGACGTGCTTGACGGCTTCGCGCACATGATCGACCTGGTCGGCGAGGACCAAGTCGGTATTGGCACCGACTTCACCCAGGGTCAAAGCGTCGATTTCTTCGACTATCTCCGGTCCGACAAGGGGATCGGCCGGCAACTGTCAAAGCCGATGGCGAAACGGCCGGACAACCCGATCGGCCTCGACGGCCCGGCCGAGTATCCCAACCTGACCGCAGCTATGGTGAAACGCGGCTGGAGCGAGACGCGTATCCGCAAGATCCTCGGCGAGAACTGGCTTGCCTTCCTGGAGGAGGTTTGGGGCGGCTAGTCTGTTTCGGTCACCTTGCACCTCCACCCCATCCGCAATCCACTGCCAGGACCCCCGCGCCGTCGACATCCCAGCTTGAGCCCGTGTGTTTGTCGATAGTCATTGCGACGCGATTAGCCACCTCTGTAGACCAACGATAAGCATGAGAACAAGAATAGTCTTTGTTTTACTCCAGTTTCCCAAAAGCATCAGATCACTATCCTTTCTCACATGGGCAAGTCAGTCTTCTCATCTTTTTTATTTTTTGGGGCTGACCCAGATAACTATGATTGATTTTCTTTAACCCACTGTTTTAT
>JAPKDV010000061.1 GCA_028822385.1 Alphaproteobacteria bacterium | reverse complement strand
GCGAGCGTGATGCCGTGATAGGCCTTGTGGCGGCCGATGATTTTTTTCTTCTCAGGCCTGCCAAGGGCATTATTGTAGTACCAGACAATTTTTATCTGGGTGTCGTTGGCTTCAGAACCGGAATTGGTGAAGAACACCTTCCCCATATTGCCCGGTGCGATGGCAATCAGCTTTTCTGCCAGATCAATAGCCACTTCGTTGGAGCGGTGCGTGAAGCCCTGTATATAAGGGAGCTTGAGCATCTGATCGTAGGCGACTTTGGCGAGGCGTTCCTCGCTAAATCCCAGCGATGTGCACCACAGGCCGGCCATGCCTTCAATGACCTCGTTGCCTTGATCGTCATAGACATAGATACCCTTGCCTTCATTGACGATAAGCGGGCCGTTCTCCTCATGCGCCTTCAGATTAGTGAAGGGGTGGAGATAATACTCGATATCCCGCGCGGCGGGGGAATTCGGGGCGAACTGGGTTCGATCTGACGGAGCCATAACGCTCACCTTGTTGTTGGTCTGAGAAGTCTAATGAGAATGTTAGTCCGGTCACCAGATGCGGGCAAGCATCCGTAGGGATGGGTCTAATGCACTGAAGCTCTAGGCGTATTCGAGACGTTCGAACTCGTCCTTGCCTGCATTTGGACCGGCTTGTACCTCGATCAAAGACAGTGGCTGGTTTTCTGTCGTGGCCAGCGCATGCGCAGCCCCCGCGGGGATAGAGATGGACTGACCCGGTTCGAGTAGGTGAGAGGTGCCGTCAAGCGTTACATTCGCGATGCCGTCGACGATGGTCCAGTGTTGTGCGGTGTGGCGATGGCGACGCAGGTTCACTCGGCCCCCGGCATGGAGTGTGATTCGGTTGACGTTGAACCCCTCACCCTTGTTCAGGGTCTTGTACCAGCCCCATGGACGATAGACTTCGGGGAAGGTAACACCCTCGCTGCGTCCAGATTTGCTGAGCTGCTCAACAATATCTCGGACCTGCTGGACTTTATTCTTGGGTGCGACTAGGACCGCGTCGGTTGAGGCCACGACAACGAAATCTTCCAGTCCGATTGCTGCCACCAGAGTGCCGTCACTGCGCAGATAGCAATCCTTTGACCCAACCTGCATTACATCGCCTTTGATCACATTGCCGGATTCGTCCTTATTGCCGATTTTCCACAGAGCCTGCCAGGACCCTACATCGGACCAGCCCATGCTTACCGGGATGACGGCGGCATTTTCTGTTTTCTCCATCACCGCGTAATCGATGGAGACAGCGGGAGCTTCTGCGAAGGCATCCGGATCGAGCCGGAAGAAATCCAGATCTTTCGTACCTTCGCTCAGTGCCATACGAGAGGCAGTCCCTACGTCAGGTGCGAAGCGCTCGATTTCAGCGGCCAGCACGTCGGCGCGGAATACGAACATACCGCTGTTCCAGAAATGATTGCCACTAGCTATGAAGCCTTCAGCGGCGGCCTTGTCAGGTTTCTCCACAAATCCATCGACGCGGCGAATGCCGTCAAATTCAGTGAGGTGCGCACCAGCCGCGATATAACCAAATCCTGTTTCCGGTCCACTGGGATCAATGCCGAAGGTCACCAACTGACCCGCCTGTGCGGCATCGGCGGCTTTGATTGCTGCAGCACGAAGGGCCGGCACATCCTGCACTACGTGGTCTGATGGCAGAACAAGCATGATTGCGTCCGGGTCCTGCCCGAGCAGCCACAGCGCCGCGGCGGTGAGAGCTGGCGCGGTGTTACGGCCCATCGGTTCGAGAAGAATACCCTGCGTGGTTTGTCCTTGGCGGCGCAGCTGTTCGGCCACCATAAATCGGTGGTCCTCATGACAGACAACAAGCACCGGTGCGAATTGACTGGGCTCGTCCACGCGGAACGCAGTTTCCTGAAGCATAGTGTGGTCTCCACCCAATGACAGAAACTGCTTTGGATAGTCGCGGCGGCTCATCGGCCACAGTCGTGTTCCAGATCCGCCTGACAGAATGACGGGGGTGATCAAACCGGTTGACAAGACACTTCTCCTTTGTTCGCGCACTTGCTAGCGGGTTTTTGTCCGAACGACTACAATGTTTGTCATGGAAATCAACGCAATACAGATCAACACGGGCAGTGTGAAGGCTGACAATATAGCCCAGGCAAGAGAAGGCGCTGGCCAAACTAGCGCAGAACTCGACCTCAATTATCTTTCTGCCGTGTGGGCACGTATTCTTATTGCCCAGCATCGCATCCTCTGAGTGGAGCTTTCATGACCATCAAAGATGAAATCAAACGCGATCACGCAATCCTCACCGAATGGCGGCGTGATTTTCACGCTCATCCTGAGCTGGCGTTCGAAGAAGAGCGCACCGCCGGGCTAGTGGTTGAGCGCTTGGAGAGTTTCGGGGTCGAAGTGTCCAGCGGTATAGCTAAAACAGGTGTGGTAGGGAAGTTGACCGTTGGCACAGGGAATCGTGCCATCGCGCTGCGCGCCGATATGGATGCATTGCCGATGGAAGAGGGAAATGACTTTGATTACACCTCGAATACGCCCGGTAAGATGCATGGCTGTGGTCATGACGGGCACACCACGATGCTACTCGGCGCGGCCAAATACCTCGCCGAGACAAAGGGTTTCGACGGGACGGTGTATTTTATTTTTCAGCCTGCCGAGGAAGCCGAGGGCGGCGCCGAAGTGATGGTCCAGGAGGGCCTGTTCGAAAAGTTCCCGGTAGAGGCGGTCTATGGCATGCACAATTGGCCAGGGATGCCTGTGGGCGAGTTTGCTATCGCGGCTGGGCCGATGATGGCGGCGTTCGATATTTTCGACTTGGTCATTCGCGGAAAGGGTAGCCACGGTGCCATGCCCCATCAGGGTGTGGATAGCATCGTCGTCGCGTCGCAGGTGGTGAGTGCCCTGCAGTCGATCACCAGCCGTAACACCGATCCGATTGATTCACTGGTGGTGTCCGTGACCCAGATCCATGGCGGTGATGCTTACAACATCATCCCGGATGAAGTGACCCTGCGGGGCACGGTGCGCTCATTCCGTGAGGAAGTGCGCGATGCTGTCGGGCCAGCGATCAAGCGGATTGCCGATGGTGTCTGCGCAGCCTATGGGGCGACGGCCAAACTTCATTACGAAAAGCGCTATCCGGCGACAGTCAATTCTGTCGACGAAACAGAGCTGGCTGCGGAGGCTGCAAAAGAGCTCGTCGGCACCGAAGGGATAAATCGCAGCCCGGTGCCGAGCATGGGGTCTGAGGATTTTGCTTACATGCTGCAGGAGAAACCGGGTTGTTACGTCTGGGTCGGGAATGGCGCAGGGGAAGGCGGCTGCATGCTTCACAACCCGGGATATGACTTCAATGACGAGATCATTCCGCTCGGCGCGTCCTACTGGGCGACGCTTGTTGAGCAGGTTCTTCCAGTCGAGCGATAGGTGAGAACCTCATGCTGAGCTTGTCGAGGCATGAGGGGCTGTTCCTTTGTCAGGCTTAGGACGAGAATCTCATATTATTATCAATTTACGTTAACTATATGGCAAGGATTGGTTGGCACTCCGCTGCTCAGGGCGATGCCCATAATCTTACACACCATAATTGCCGCTTCGTACTTCGTCTTCGCATCAGCGTTTGCGTTGGTGGTACCGTAGTACGTTCTTGCCGTAACCCCGTTCCTTGCTGAAATGATTATGGCTGGGGCTTCGGGCATTACGCCTACGCCCAAAGTGAAAGACAGCGACGTGCGCGCGAAGATTTGAATCTTGTGCGGCGACAGACCTAGGAAATAGCCCAGGATCTATGCAACATCCAGAACTACGCTGGAATGACGTTGTTGAATGGGCAAATAAAAATTTACGAACGGGCGCGACTTGATTGTCGATAGGATTAAGGATGAGGAGTAGCTCGCGGAGGTGCTAAATTAAGTGTCGATTGCGGATAGTGCTACCTGTTAGGCGGGTCGCGCCTGAACCGTTCGGACTGATCGCCGCCGCGCGACATGCAAATCCGCTTTCTTCCCGCTCTGTGCCGTGGCATATGCCATCGGCATATGGCTGATATTGATTCAAAACTTCCCGACACTGAACTGCTTCCTCGTCTTGCCCCTCTCGCGGACCGCTATGATCATCTGATTGTTGATCTCTGGGGCACCCTCCATAACGGCATCATGCCTTTGCCAGGTGCGATTGATTGTCTGGCACAGTTCAAGGATGCTGGTCTTGGCGTCGCGTTGCTGTCCAACGCTCCCTTCCGGGTGTCAGGTGTTCGGGCCGTGCTGGAGCAGATCAGCATTCCCGACACTATCTATGACGATATCTTTTGTTCAGGTGAAGTCGCCTGGCACGCGATCAAGAAACGGGAGGATGCCTGGCATCAGAAGCTTGGCCGACATGCGGCCTTTATTGGACCGGACCGGCACCGGCCAATGCTCGACAATCCCGGTATCGATCAGGCGGCTGAAATCAGCGAAGCGGATTTTGTTATCTGTACTGGTCCGCGCCAGCCGGGTGACACGCTGAACGACTATATGCCTGAGCTGGAAGAAGCGGCAGCGCGGGGCCTGCCGATGATCTGTACCAACCCGGATCGAGAAGTGTTGCGCGGGGATATTCGGGAAATCTGCGCGGGCGCGATGGCCGAAGTCTATGAGAATGAACTCGGCGGTGATGTTGCCTGGCATGGCAAACCCTACCGTCCGGTTTATGATGAGGTCCTGAGTTCAATTGGCGCACCGGACCGTGCGCGTGTCCTGATGATCGGTGACGGGCTGCTGACTGATATTGCAGGGGCAAAAGCGGCGGGGCTGGATGCTGCCTTTGTGGTTAGCGGTATCGCAGGGGAGAAGCTCGGTGTTTCTTATGGGGATCTGCCGACACCTGAAATGCTGGCTAAAATCCTGAAAGATGCGCCGGCGGCGCCCCGTTACGCGATCCCAGGCCTTATCTGGTAGTTCACTCACTGTTCCGGCAAGCGATAAACGAGAGTTGGACTTGCGGTTTGACGTCGTGCCTTGTCGTTTGCGTACTTTGAAAGCCGGCCCTAAAGCGGAGTTGGAGCGCGATGCTTTGACCGCTGACCGGGGGACCGCGTTTTAGGTCTTCCGTAATCTCTTTTCCGTGCAGATGTTACGCTTGTGTGAATAGCTAGTGACCCAGCGGGGGTGTTGATGTTCAAAGATCTGCGGGGGTCCAAAGCATTGTATGAATCAATTGGTGCCGCCCGCGCTCACACGCAAGGTGCGTGCCATTTTACGGTTTTGACCGAGATTGTGCGCAGGCGTGATGGTTGCATTACGAAGACCATTGGCGATGCGGTCATGGCCGTTTTTTCGATCTGGTGAGTTGCCTAGCGGCAGCGATCGACATCCATAACGCGATTTCTGAATTAAACAGACAACATGCCGAAGATTCTGCTTCATGCGGTGCTGTGATCATCGAGGTCGGCTTTCACTAAGGTCCGTGTATTGCCGTGACCTTAAATGACCGGCTCCATTCCATTATTGTGGCACCTCCGTGAACATTCCTGCCTGACTGGGGGTGCAAAGCGAGGGTGGGGACATCGTTCTGGCCGATGACCCAGCGGTTCAGCTTCTGACCGCTGGCGAGCAAATCATTCATGAGAGATTAGAATTATGTGTTTTGAGGCATCGGTTCGATTTTATCGAATGTCTTTAACCGTATCCGGGTCTCGATGGACCCGCTCAACTTCACCTACTATACTTTCGGCCCTTAGTTGATGAGTTTTGCGAGCACCATAATGGCTGAATTTCCAAAGCACACGATGGATGACTGGCGCGCGCGCGCCGATAAGGAGCTGCGCGACCGTTCGCCTGATGACCTTGTGTGGCACACGCCAGAGGACATTGATATACGTGCGGTTTATACCGCCGATGATCTTGAGAATATTTCCTGGGGCGACAGCCTGCCCGGTTTCCCGCCGTTTATAGGTGGACCAAAAGCGACTATGTATGCTGGGCGGCCCTGGACCGTGCGTCAGTATGCCGGGTTCTCGACCGCAGAAGAATCCAATGCTTTCTATCGCAAGGCGCTTGACGGCGGCCAGCGCGGCCTTTCGGTCGCCTTTGATCTGGCCACCCATCGCGGCTATGATAGCGATCATCCGAGGGTTGTTGGCGATGTAGGCAAGGCCGGCGTAGCAATCGATAGTGTTGAAGATTCTAAAATCCTGTTCGATGGTATTCCGCTCGATGAAATGAGCGTGTCGATGACCATGAATGGCGCAGTGCTGCCGGTGCTGGCGAATTACATCATTGCCGCCGAAGAGCAGGGCGTATCTCAGGACAAGCTGTCAGGAACTATTCAGAACGACATTCTGAAAGAGTTTATGGTTCGCAACACCTATATTTACCCGCCATCGCCATCGATGCGGATTGTTGCGGATATTATCAAATATACTGCTGAACACATGCCGCGGTTCAACTCGATCTCGATTTCCGGCTATCACATGCAGGAAGCTGGAGCGACAGCGGTGCAAGAATTGGCCTTTACGCTAGCCGATGGTGTGGAATATGTGCGCGCTTCCCGTGAGACCGGGATGGACGTAGATGCATTTGCCCCCCGCCTGTCCTTCTTCTTCGGTATTGGTATGAACTTCTTCATGGAAATCGCCAAGCTTCGTGCGGCGCGTTTCCTGTGGGCGCATATGCTGCATGATGAATTTGATGTGCAGGACGAACGCTCGCTGATGTTGCGCACACATTGCCAGACCTCTGGCGTGTCGCTGACGGAGCAGGACCCCTATAACAATATAGTGCGCACCACGGTCGAAGCCATGGCCGCGACATTGGGTGGCACGCAATCGCTACACACCAATTCCTTTGATGAAGCGGTGGCCTTGCCGACGCGGTTTTCTTCGCGGATTGCGCGCAACACCCAGTTGATCCTGCAGCACGAGACAGGGATTACCAATGTCGTTGATCCACTGGCCGGCTCTTATTTTCTGGAGAGCCTGACCAACAGTCTGATCACCGAGGCGCGCAAGCTGATCGCCGAAGTTGAAGACCTTGGCGGGATGACCAAGGCGGTTGAGTCCGGCATGCCCAAGTTACGGATTGAGGAAGCGGCTGCGCGCCGTCAGGCTCGGGTTGATCGGGGGCAAGACGTGATTGTTGGTGTAAATCGGTTCGTCCCCGATGAGGTAGATGAGATAGACGTTCTGGATATTGACAACACCAAGGTGCGTGAATCCCAATTGGTTCGTCTGGCTAAAGTGCGTGCCTCACGTGATAGTACAGCTTGTGACGCTGCGCTCGAAAACATCACCAAGGTAGCAGATACCGGCGAAGGGAATTTGCTGGCGGCCTGCGTGGACGCGGCGCGGGCTCGGGCAACGGTTGGGGAGATGTCGGACGCGATGGAAAAGATATTTGGACGCCATCAGGCGACGGTGCAGTCGATTTCTGGCGTTTATGCTGCCGCCTATGAAGATGATGAGGAGTTCCAGAAGACGGTGCAGGACATCGCTGCCTTTGCCGATGAAGAAGGCCGTCGCCCTCGCATGCTGGTCGTGAAGCTCGGCCAGGATGGGCATGATAGGGGGGCCAAGGTGATTGCTACAGCATTTGCCGACCTAGGTTTTGATGTGGATATTGGGCCGCTTTTTGCAACGCCCGAAGAGGCGGCGCGCCAGGCCGTAGAAAACGACGTTCACGTGATTGGCGTTTCCACCCAGGCGGCTGCCCATAAGACGCTCGTGCCTCAACTGGTGGCTGGATTGAATGCCGAAAACGCTGAAGAGATTATCGTGATTTGTGGGGGTGTCATTCCGGCGAAGGACTACGAGTTCCTCAAGTCGAACGGCGTTTCAGCCATCTATGGTCCGGGCACGAACATCCCCTCTGCCGCCGGTGAGGTCCTCGAGATGATCCGCCAAAATCGTCGTGGGGCTCCCTGAGTCAACTTCAAATACCGGGGGCAGATTAACGGTCTGGCTATGAGATTGAGGGCTAGGCCTAGAGAAAACCGGTCGTTGCAAGGCGCTTTAACAAGGGTTACCGCACTGCGGCGATCCGACGGATTGCCTCTCGAGTACGGGTTTAGTGGTGATTGCGTCGGTCCGCGAACTGTTTAAGGAAGACGAGAAGTTCCGAGGGCTGGTAACTAGTTACCTGTACGAATTTGAACGCCTGCTTGCCTGGGCGGGGGATGCTGACCGGAGATGCAGGAAGGCCTATCTGCTTTTCTCTCGTGCCGTCGACCGCCTCGAATAGCTAAATCCGGAGTTCTGAGATCAATTACCTGTCAATTGTTAGGTCGTACATGCTAGAGCCTTACATATAAACTGTTTTTATGTTAATTACATATCGTATGGTAATTAATTTGATATATTAAATAATTTTTGTTAGGTATACGTTTTTAATTTGGTTCAACTGTAAGGCTGAACAGAGTTTGACGTTACAAATAAAAATTGAGCTTGATTCGACGGATCGGTCTTTACTCTCGATTGTGCAAGCGGATTCCCGCCTGTCGTTTCGAGAGGTTGCACGCCGGGTCGGCATGTCGACACCTGCTGTGGCTGACAGAATTAGAAAACTGGAGGCTGCCGGTGTTATTACTGGCTATACAGCGTGCGTAGCGCGGGCAGCGCTCGGTGAGGGCATAGGAGCGTTTCTGCGCCTCACAGTATCTGATCTCGACTTCCGTCGTGTCACCGGGCTCTGTGGCTCATTGGACGCGGTTATGGAGTGTCACCACGTTACGGGCGATGATAGCTTCTTTATCCGTGTGTCGGTTCGTTCTGTAGCTGAGCTTGAAGATGTAATATCCCGGTTTCGCAAGATAGGTAAAGTTCGCAGTTCATTGGTCCTGTCATCTCCGGTCGATGGAAAATCGGTGCGGCCCGCGCCACAGGGAACAGGATTGCAGCATGGCTAGCCCTGATCACGATATGTTGGAACTGTCCCGTCAGGTTTGTGCTGGCGACCGGCGTGCACTGGCACGCGCGATAACGCTGATCGAGTCGACACGCGATGATCACCGGGAGCAGGCCGACGCATTGTTGGCGGCACTGCTGCCCCATACGGGAGAAGCTATTCGGATTGGTATTTCCGGTGTGCCAGGGGTTGGAAAATCAACATTCATTGAAACCTTCGGTCAGCATGTCATTGCCGCCGGGCACAAGGTCGCTGTCCTAGCCGTTGATCCGTCCTCTCAACGCACGGGTGGATCGATTCTTGGCGACAAAACGCGCATGGAACAGCTCTCACGTGCACCGGAAGCCTTTATCCGGCCATCACCTACAGCTGGGACCCTCGGCGGCGTCGCACGTCGGACACGCGAGGTGTTGTTGGCCTGTGAGGCAGCCGGTTTTGATGTGGTTTTGGTAGAAACTGTCGGCGTTGGGCAATCCGAAACCGCCGTAGCAGATCTGGTTGATATGTTTTTACTACTGTTACTGCCTAGTGGTGGTGATGAATTGCAGGGCATCAAGAAAGGCATCATGGAGCTGGCCGATCTTGTCATTGTGAATAAGGCGGATGGTGATCTGGCGAAGGCAGCGGGCCGCTCGGCTGCTGAATACGCCAATGCCCTTCGTCTGTTGCGCCCGATTACCGCAGAATGGACGCCTGAAGTTTTAACCTGTTCGTCTCTGGAGAAGGTCGGTATTACGGCTATTTGGGATCGAATCGGCGATTTTCGGTCCGCGATGGATATGTCTGGTATGACCGATTATAAGCGAGCTGAACAGGCGCGCCGCTGGATGTGGGGTGAGGTAGACGAGAACCTGCTCTCTGCCTTTCGACGCCATCCGGATGTCCGTGAAAAACTAGCGGAACTTGAAGGCAAGGTGTCTCAGGCACAATTGACACCATCTGCGGCGGCACAGATGTTGCTAGATGCCTTTCGGGGTGTTTGACGAGGACAACTGAGGCTTGACCAAGCCGGGCGCTTCGCCTAAAAACTCCGCCGAACGCGCCGATCTTGGCGCGAAACTCATTCATGGAGCGAAACATGTCGCGCCGCTGCGCCATTACTGGAAAAGGCGTGATGACGGGTAACAACGTCAGTCACGCCCATAACAAGACCCGCCGCCGGTTCCTGCCGAACCTGCAATCCGCCATGCTCTACAGCGAGGCACTGTCCCGAGGTGTTCGCGTGACCATGTCCGCGCGTGCGATGCGGACCATCGAACATAAAGGTGGCGTTGATGCCTATCTGCGTGGCACAGCTGTGTCCAAGGTGCCGCCTGAGCTGCGCCAGATGAAACGTGACCTCGACAAGGTCCCGGCAGCCAGCTAGCAGGTAATTTTGACGGTGAAGCGAAAGCCCGCCGATTGCGGGCTCTTTTTTCTGCGCGTTCGGTATATGTTTGCTGTTCTGCGTGGCCGGATGAATTTTTCATGATTAACTATCCCGGGTTTTCATTTGATGTTACCCATAGAGTGACAGCCGATCCTAGTTGGCCGAATGCTGCGCGATCGGGTGTACTCAAGACTCCCCACGGGGATATCGAAACACCCGCATTTATCTTCTGCGCCACGCGCGGTGCGATTCGCGGTGTGCTGCCCGCTCAGGCAAAGGCAGAGGGTACTCAGTTTGTGCTCGGCAATACCTACCATCTAATGTTGCAGCCCGGTGCGGAACAGATTGCCGAATTCGGCGGCCTGCACAAAATGATGGGCTGGGAAGGTCCAATGCTGACGGATTCGGGGGGCTTTCAGATTTTCTCTCTCGGCGCTGGAAGTGGTGCGAAAGAGATCAAGGGCAATCGCAGCGACACGCGTAACCCGTCCTTGCTCAAAATTGATGAACATGGCGCATCCTTCCGCTCCTATATTGACGGTACGAAAATCACCCTGACACCGGAAGATTCTATCCGTATTCAGCGCGGGATCGGAGCGGATATTATTCTAGTGCTCGATGAATGCACCCCCTATCACGTGGATCGGGATTACACCGCTAATTCGATGGCGCTGACACATCGTTGGGCCCAGCGCTCGTTGGCGGAATTCCAGAAAGAAGCCGAAGGCTCAGCGGGCCCCCAGGCGCTCTATGGCATCACCCAGGGCGGGGTCTATGAGGACCTGCGCCGGGAGAGTTCGGAGTTCACAGCGGCGCAGCCCTATTTTGGTTATGCGGTCGGTGGATGCCTAGGCGGTGATGCAGCTGAAATGGATGAGGTTGTCGCCATGGCGATGGCGCCACTTAATGCTGCGACCCCGGAGGCACGCCCGATCCATCTGCTGGGTGTAGGTAGTGTACGGGATGTGTGGAACGGTGCCGCTAAGGGCATCGACACTTTTGATTGTGTGAATCCGACTCGTCTGGCTCGGCATGGTAGCGCCTATATCCGCCCGGGTCTGGGACAAACACAAAACGGTCGCGATTTTATTAATCTCAAGAATGCACGCTTTCGCGATGATCAGGGCCCACTCGATCCGGAATGTAATTGTGCGACCTGTGCTAGCGTCTCGCGGGCCTATATCCATCATTTAGTCAAAGCCAGTGAGATTAATGCCGGTCAGCTCATCGCGATTCACAATGTACGGTTTATGAATCGTTTGCTTGAAGCCGTGCGTGACGCGATTCAAACCGACAGCTACGCAGCGGCCTGGAAGTTCTGGGTATCAGGGTAGCAGCTAGAACATCGGCAACTTTGGCGATCGCCTCGATTGCGAAGTTGATGGCGAGAGATCTAGCCTATGCCAGTGTTCCAGACAGGGCGAGGTCAGGAGTACTAATAGGGCAAGGAAGCGCGTGGGGCGCTATATCCCAATCCGTGTGACTGGCTCTAGGCGACGCGCTTAGATTTTGCATTACCACGGCGGCGTCCTTCACCCTCGACCTCGTCGAAGAGTTCTGCGAGCTGATCCATGACCGTCCCGCCAAGCTGTTCGGCATCGACGATTGTCACTGCACGATCGTAGTAGCGTGTCACGTCATGTCCGATTCCAATCGCGAGCAATTCGACCGGCGAATAGGTTTCGATCCACTCGATTATCTGGCGCAGATGCTTCTCGAGATAATTGCCAGCGTTCACCGAGAGAGTCGAATCATCAACCGGCGCGCCGTCCGAGACGATCATCAGGATGCGGCGCTGTTCAGGGCGTGCTAGCAGACGATTATGTGCCCAGAGCAAGGCTTCACCATCGATGTTTTCTTTGAGCAGGCCCTCGCGGAGCATCAGTCCTAAATTTTTACGAGCGCGACGCCAGGGTGCATCGGCGGATTTATAAATGATGTGCCGTAGATCGTTCAGGCGCCCAGGATTGGCTGGCTTACCGTCGGCGAGCCACTTCTCGCGGGATTGGCCACCTTTCCAAGCTCGTGTGGTGAAGCCAAGAATTTCAACCTTCACGCCACAGCGTTCCAGGGTCCGCGCTAGAATATCGGCGCTCATGGCGGCGACCGAAATTGGCCGACCGCGCATGGAACCTGAATTGTCTATTAGCAGGGTCACGACGGTGTCCCTGAAATTCATGTCCTTTTCGAGCTTAAAGCTCAGCGGATGGGTTGGGCTGGTAACCACTCGGGTTAATCGGGCGGTATCGAGGATGCCCTCTTCGAGATCGAAATCCCAGCTACGGGTCTGCTTGGCCATCAGTCGGCGCTGTAGGCGGTTGGCAAGCCGGGAGATTACGTTCTGTAAATTCCCGAGCTGTTGATCAAGCTGTTGGCGCAGCCTTGTCAGTTCGTCGGCATCACAGAGATCAGGTGCCTCAATTTCTTCGTCGAATTCGGTTGTGTAGGCGCCATAGACAAACTGTGCGCCCTGATTATGTCCAAATTCCGGTGGGCGCCAAGGTTGGCCGGGGGCATCCGGATCTTCATCACCATCTCCGGGTTCCATGTCGCCGTCACCGTCTTCGAAGGGCATCTCGGTTTCTTCTGCATCAGAACCGGCGTCATCTTCTTCTCCGGTGCCATCCATCGAGCGCGCGTCACCATCGCCATCGCCTTCGCCGTCAGTTTCTCCTTCGCCTTCTTCCTGATCGTCGCCGTTTTCGTCGTTGGAATCGGGCTCGGCAGACATTTCGTCATCCGCCAGTCCCAGATCGGAGATCATTTGGCGAACCATATTCTGGAAGGCCTCCTGATCGTCAAGCCGGTCGTCAAGGTATGAGAGTGTGCCGCCGATTTTTGATTCCACAAAGGGACGCCACAGATCGACCATTGTCTGAGCTGATGGCGGTGGCGGCGCACCGGTCAGAGCTTCGCGGACTAGCAGAGCCACAGCTTCCGAGACCGGCACCTGCTCGCGCTCGGTCACGCGGGCAAAGCCTTTGTTACGGCAGCGCACTTCGAGTGCGACCCCGAGATTATCGGCGACGCCGACCATATGCTTTGCACCGATGGCTTCGACGCGAGCTTGCTCTACCGCATCATAGAGCGCACGGGCACCCGGAGCCGTCGGGACGCTGGCTGTGTGTAATTTAGCATTGTGATGCCGCAGGCGCAGGGCTATGGCATCGGCTTCGCCGCGGGCCACACTGACATCCTCGGCCGGCAGGTCGCGATTGGGCAAAGGCAACCGTGCCTCGTTTCCGTGGAATCCGGGCGGCTCCGGAGTGAAAGACGCGGTCAATTCCGGCTCACGTGCGATCGCCCGCATTGCGGCCGCTGTCACCCGGAGAAATTCCTCAACCGGTCCGTCGTTGCTGTTTCTGCCTGATCCGGCCATCGAAGCTTACTGGGTCTGGGTGGTTTCGAT
>JAPKDV010000060.1 GCA_028822385.1 Alphaproteobacteria bacterium | reverse complement strand
CCTCTGTCTAGTTTTGGTAACATTTGTTGCTCTAGCTATAGTGCGTCCCGCAGCGGCGCAGGAACTCCTACCGGATGCGCCGGTGCTGTTAACTGCAGATAAATTGGATTTCGACGAAGATCTTGGAATCGCAACGGCCCGCGGGAATGTAGAGATCGTGCAGGGCGAGCGCGTGCTGAATGCTGATGCGGTCACCTACAATCAGCGTGACAATATCGTGATCGCCTCAGGAAATGTCGTCCTTCTAGAGCCGACCGGCGAAGTCCTGTTCGCAGAATTTGCCGAACTGAGTGATGACATGCGGGAAGGGTTTTTACGCGGCTTTCGGATGCGTCTAATCGACGACGCACGTTTGGCTGCAGTCAGCGCCCAACGCCGCGGTGGCGTGAAAACGGAACTTACACGTGCAGCCTATACGCCCTGCGTCGATTGCGAAGGCCTGAATGGTGAGCCTCTTTGGCAGATCAAGGCGCGACGCATAATACATGATGTAGACGCACGAAATATTGTCTATCGACACGCGACGTTAGAGTTTCTCGGTCTGCCTGTCATGTACACACCCTATCTGAGCCACCCGGACCCATCGACAAAACGGAAAAGTGGTTTTCTGGTCCCAACTTTCGGCGCTTCGACACTGCTCGGAAACTCAATACAAGTCCCGTATTTCTGGGCTATAGACACCGACAAGGACCTCCGGCTCGACCCCATTATATCCACGGACAATTTGCCCGTTCTTACGGGTAAATACCGCCAACGATTCTCCGATGGTGAACATTACACACGCGTTTCAGGAACCCAGGACAACGCGGTAAATAGCCAGGAACGTTTTCGCGGTCACGTAGATTCCGAAACGCGGTTTTCCATCAACAAATTGTGGCGATGGGGCCTAGACGTCAAACTGGCAAGCGACGACACCTATCAGCAGCGTTACGGCTTCAAGAGTTCGAATACGCTCACCAGCCACTCCTTCGTCGAAGGATTCGGTTCGCGCAGCTATGCTGCCGGCGAAGCATATTACTTTCAGGGCCTCTCGGAGGACGATGAGCAAGATAAAATTCCGATCGTTGTGCCCAAATTCAACTACAACTTTGTCGGTGACCCGAACAGTTTTGGTGGCATGACGACAATAGACGCCAATCTTCAGGCGCTCAGTCGGGAGCAAGGTGCAACCAGTCAACGTGCCAGCATGACCCCCGGCTGGCAGATATCCAACACCGACAGTCTGGGCACGATAACCAGTTTTCGGACGTCCCTGCAGTCCGACCTCTACAACACCTATGACGTCGCAACCAACAGCGGAACAAACAGTGGCGTATATAGTCGCCTATTTCCCCAAGCCACGGCCACTTGGCGGTATCCGTGGGTCCGCAGGATCGGATCAGCCAGTCAGATTCTTGAACCTATCGCGGCACTGGTCATTGCCCCCAACGGGGGTAATCCATCGAGCATTCCAAACGAAGACAGCCAAAGCGTCGAGTTCGATGAAACAAATCTGTTCAGTGCTAATCGCTTTTCAGGAACAGATCGGGTTGAAGGCGGACAGAGGGTCGTATACGGACTGCGAACCGGACTGTTTGGAGCATCAGGCGGCTCGACAACTCTAATAGTCGGACAGTCATACCGCTTTCGCAATTCCAGCCCCTTTAGTAATCGTTCTGGGCTCGAGGATCAGCTCTCAGACATTGTCGCTAGTGTTCAAATTTCTCCTAGCAAGTTCTTTGATCTGCTCTACAAAACACGCGTCGACAAAGATTCACTAAGCTCACGTCGGACGGAAATCACAGCCAACGCGGGGCCACGCGCATTCAAACTCAATCTTAACTACGTCTTTTTTGATCAAACTTTCGAATTTGCAGACCGTGAGGAAGTCGTCATCGGGCTTTCTTCCGATATTACTGACCAGTGGTCCGCACGGGTCGACACCAGTCGTGACCTTACGTCCGACGGCAGCACACTGTCTTATGGCGCTTCGCTATTCTATAAATGCGACTGCATGGACTTCGAGCTAAATTACAATCGTAACTTCACACGGGATAGAGACATCCCACCGACGGAATCCTTGACCTTTCGCCTGATATTCAAGAGCCTTGGCCAAGTATCCTCTGCAGTCCTCTAGATTGATCCCTATGCACAATACGCCCAGCCATATCTTGCGTTTTACCCTGCCCATACTGGTTCTCGCTGGAATAATTTCTACCTCGGGTGCCGCCAAGGCACAGGACACCCAGCGCATTGCAGCCGTCGTTAACGAGGAAGTGATTTCGGTCTTCGATGTGCAGCAGCGCATGCAAATCCTGATCGTTTCCTCCGGTTTGCCCAATACCAGTGAAACCCAACGCAGGATCGGGCCGCAGGTCCTGCGTGGTCTTATTGATGAAATTCTACAGCAACAGGAATCCCGACGACTCAACGTCAAAATAACCGAACGGGACATGGAGGATGCTGTATCCCGTATTGAACAATCCAACAACATTCCATCAGGCGGGTTTGAGAAATTCTTACAAAATCAGCGAATTGCGCTGAAATCTGCGCTGTCACAAATTCGCGCCAGTGTCGCGTGGCAAAAGCTTCTGTCTCGCACTATAGTTCCTACAATCGAGATCGGTGAGGAAGCCATTGATGACGTGGTTACCCGCGTAGAGAACAACCGCGGGCTAACCGAGTTTCGCGTGAGTGAAATCCTGCTTCCTATCGACAACCCTGCGGATGCCAGTGACATTCGTTCGCTTGCCGAACGACTGGTACAACAGTTACGCGATGGCGCTGATTTTCGTGCCGTCGCGCAACAATTCTCTAAAAGCGCAACAGCGGCGCTCGGCGGGGACATCGGATGGCTCTTACCCGGTGAGTTGGAACCTGCAATCAATACGGCTCTAAAAGCACTCACGACGGGCGACATCACGGACCCGCTTGCAATTTCAGATGGCATTACCATCATTAAACTCACGGACCAGCGTACAAACACCCCGCCTGACAGTGGCGAGCGTACGGTCAAGCTGCGGCAACTAATACTACTCGTCGAAGAAGATGCCCCCCAAAGCGAAGTGGACATCCAGTTGCAGAAGGCTCGGGACATCGCTTCCGCTGTGAACGGCTGTACCGAGTTTGCCGCTGTCGCCGAAGAATCCGGTACTCCGCAACCTGAAGTGCTTGGTAAGTTCAAACTTAACGATCTGAATGCGCAACTACGCAGTATTGCCGCGAGCATTCCCGTGGGACAAGCAAGCGAACCTCTTCGCCAACCGTCTGGTCTACAGATCTTGATGGTCTGCGAACGCCAGAACACATCTGGACCCAGCAGGGACGCCATTCGTCAGAATCTGTTGCGGGAGCGTGTCGATATGCTTTCCAGGCGGTATCTGCGCGACCTGCGGCGTGCCGCGTTTGTCGACCTGCGTGTTTAACGCCAATTCCTTACCACCACTGCGAGAGATCGTCGGCCGCTTTGATATCGCGGCCCAGAAGTCCCTTGCTCAGCATTTCCTTTTCGACCTTAATCTTACTCGACGTGTTGTTTCCGTTGCCGGGGACCTGGCCGGCGTCAATGTTGTTGAGATTGGTGCGGGCCCCGGTGGCCTGACTCGCGCGCTACTGGAAAGCGAAGCCAATCATGTCTATGCCGTCGAGCGTGACCCACGGGCCATTTTGGCCCTGCATGAACTGTCTCAGCTCGCAGACGGACGGCTCACGGTACTAGATGCAGATGCGCTCCAACTCGACTTGGCCAAGACCATACCAGCGCCTCGCAAGGTGATCGCAAACCTGCCCTATAACATCGGGACGCCGCTTTTGGTCAACTGGCTGGGGCAAGCCGACCAGTTTTTGGGATTCACGCTGATGTTTCAAAAGGAGGTCGCTGAGCGCATCGTTGCCAATCGTTCGACCAAAGCCTATGGCCGGTTGTCCGTGCTCTCCCAATGGCTTACCGAGCCACGCTTGATGTTCGAAGTTCCCGCTTCTGCCTTCGTTCCTCCGCCAAATGTGACTTCCGCCGTCATCAATATGGTAGTTCGCCCTTATCCACTGGCCGAAGCACAGCGTGAAAAACTTGAGATCGTAACCCGGGCTGCATTCGGCCAACGTCGCAAGATGTTACGCCGCTCGCTTTCGGCAATCGGTGGCAGTGAATTGCTGGCCCGGGCCGAGGTTCGCGAGGAGGCCCGTCCTGAAGAACTCACGGTCGAACAGTTCTGCGCAATTGCGCGGTTAATCAAAACCTAGGGAAGGAACGAAATATGCTGTGCCAGATAATCGCTAACCTGTTTCGAAAAATTATCGAATCTTTTGCCATATCCGGTACGACACCAGTCGCTCAAGAAATTCCAAGCTTCTGCCACCGAACCCATGAACCATGATATGCGAGAAATGCCCTGCCGTTTTGACGACAGGATTCAATCTTCAAGCTAGCAGTTCCGTTGGACGAAGAAGAGGCAAAAACCTAGCGCAACGGGATGCGGGTCGCTACTGCCCCTGACGAAGCAACCGCACGAAGTCTGACAGACCTTCCTGACGCGCACGCTTGAGGCGCTCGGCCATCAGGATCGCACGCACTTCGGCAACGCTCTCCTCGAAGTTTTCATTGACCACCACATAGGTGTATTCGGACCAATGCGTGAGCTCGTCCGCAGCTTTTGCCATGCGCCCGGCGATCACTTCGGCACTATCCTGAGCACGGGTGTGCAGACGACGTTCAAGCTCTGCTGTAGATGGTGGTAAAACGAACACACTGACCAGATCGTCGCGGGCCCGCTCGTCCAGTTGCTGGGTGCCCTGCCAATCGAGGTCAAACAGGACGTCCTTCCCGGCCCTCAGCGCGTCATCAACCGGGCCGCGAGGTGTTCCGTAGTAGTGCTCGAATACTTTGGCGTATTCCAGCAGCTCCTGCTGGTTGACCATGATGTCAAAGCTCGTCTTGTTGACAAACCGATAGTGCTCACCATCAACCTCCCCGGGCCGGCGCGGACGCGTGGTCACGGAAATGGACAGAGACAGATTGTCCTCCTGCTCCAAAACCTCCCTTGAAATGGAGGTCTTTCCCGCACCCGAGGGTGAAGACAACACGAGCATCAAACCGCGGCGCTTTATGTTCAATCCACCGTTTTCTCGATCAATCATCTCGCGTCCCTTTATTCCACATTTTGAACTTGTTCACGAAACTGCTCGATCGTTGCCTTCATATTCAGTCCAATCTGCGTCAGTTCCACATCCGCCGACTTAGAGCACAATGTGTTAGCTTCGCGGTTCAGTTCCTGGCAGAGAAAATCTAGGCGGCGTCCCACAGCAACTTCTTCGGCCATCAAATCCCGCGCAGTAGAGACATGCACCCGGAGCCGGTCAATCTCTTCGCGAACGTCAGCCTTGCCTGCCAGCATCGCAGCCTCTTGAGCCAGTCGGTCCTCGGGCAAGCGGGTATCTGCATCAACCAATTCCGTAACCATTGCCTGCAGCCGGGCCCGGATGGCCTCGGGTTGGCTTGCCGCACTTGCCGTCGCCGCGTCTACAAGATCAGACAGGGTTGCCAGATGGGCCATCTGCAAAGCGCCGAGTTTTTGACCTTCTGCGCCACGTGATATCGCGAGCGCATTGAGCATGTCCTTCCCTGATTCGATCATCGCTGCGATACGGACTGCAAGAGCATCCTCGCTCTCACTTTCACCCACTGTTTCAAGCATACCGCGGATTGAGAGCAAGCCTTCAATAGAAGGAAGATCGGGAGAAATATCTCCAGTCAACTCAGCGTGCAGCACAAGAACCTGATCCAGAAGATCGCGGTTGATACGATAGGAGGTTACCCCCTGCTCCAGACGATCCATGGTCAGCCCAAAGGTGACGTTACCTCGCTTGAAACGCTTACTGGCGAATACCTTGGCAGCCTGCTCGACAGCTTCGTACTCATTGGGCACGCGACATCGAACATCGAGCCCCTTTGAATTGACACTCCGACCTTCCCAGGTCCACGAATAACGATCGTCCTGGCCCGCCGCTCGGGCAAAACCTGTCATACTCTGTATGGTCATGCAGCTTCCCGTACGCGAAGATCGCAAAAAGACGCCAACAGCTAGTTTGCTGTTTTTATGATGAGCCTTATAGCTTGGAGCCTGTGCCCCAACAAGACAGCGCACGAGTTGCTAAACGATGAATCAGTTCGCAAACCCCCAAAATATTCTGATCACAGGTGCATCCAGTGGTATCGGCGCGGCATTAGCGCTGGTTTACGCCAAACCCGGAAACAAACTGCATCTTGGCGGTAGAGATGCATCCCGCCTGGATACAGTCGCTGAATATGTCAGAAAATCTGGCGCGGATTGCGACACAAAGGTCGTCAACGTCACAGATCGGGAAAGCATGCACGACTGGATCCACCCCATCTCGGAACTGGACCTCGTGATCGCGAATGCAGGTATTTCAGTCAGCACACGCAAGCAGGGATACGCAGTCGAAATTGCAGATGCCGATGTCTTCGCCACGAATGTAAACGGTGTGGTCAACACCGTAGCACCCGCTATCAGCCATATGCATGAACGCGGACAAGGGCAGATCGCGCTGATGTCGAGCCTAGCAAGCTTTCGTGCCTTTCGCGAGGCACCCGCCTATTGCGCCAGCAAGGCGGCTGTTCGCTTCTATGGCACGGGTTTGCGGCGCGCGAACACTGACGAAGGCATTGGAATCAGCGTGATCTGTCCGGGCTTTGTTCGGTCTCCAATGACCGATGCAAACACATTCAAAATGCCGATGATTATGGATGCGGAAGTCGCTGCCGCATTAATCCAACGCAAGCTGGCCAGAAATCGGCCTATGATAGCCTTCCCCCTGAGAATATATTTTGCCATGCGCATACTCGCCCTATTCTGAATTTTTCGATGGAGGACACAATGGATCAGAAGCTCAAGAACAAGACCGCAATTGTAACCGGCGCCAGCGGCGGACAAGGCGCGGCAGAAGCGCGTTTGTTTGCCCAGGCCGGTGCCCGGGTGATCCTGGCTGATGTTCAAGACGCTTTGGGCGAAGCCGAGGCGGAATCCATTCGCGACACTGGTGGAGATGCCCATTACCGCCATCTCGATGTTTCCAGTCAGGAAAACTGGCAGACGGTGGTCAATGGCATTAAGGCCGAATTCGGTGAACTGCACATACTAGTCAACAATGCCGGTGTCGCTCTACGTGGCGGGCGCGTGACCAACACCTCGATGGAAGACTGGAATCGGGTCCTATCGATCAACCTGACAGGACCTTTTCTCGGCATTCAGACGGTTGCACCGCTGATCCGCGACAGTGGTGGCGGAGCCATCGTCAACACTGGGTCCATTGCCGGTATGACCGGTCACTTCGCAACGGCCTACAGCGCCAGCAAATGGGGCATCCGAGGAATCACGAAAAGTGCGGCGATGGAACTCCAAGAATGGGGTATTCGCGTAAATACGATCGCGCCGGGGCTGGTAATGACGCCGTTTCTCGAAGGATCCGATGACTTTATTGAGGCCCTCGGCGACCAAACCCCTATGCAACGCGGTGCCGAACCAGAAGAAATCGCAACAGTAGCGTTGTTCCTAGTCTGTGAGGATTCCAGCTATATCACTGGCCACGACATAGCTGTCGACGGTGGATTTCTAGATTTTGGCGGTTTCAACCGCGTCATCAATCAGGTCATGGAAAAGCCAGACCAGAAGGTCTGACTGGGCGCGTCGTCCTCTTAGAAGGGGGCCACTGCGGTAAACAAGAAGACAAACCCAACGCCAGCCACGAAACTGCCTCCGATGCGGGTGCCTACCGGCTTGGCCCCGACGACATCCTGAGCCTTCCGAGCAATCAGGAATGCGGCCCCGGCAACCAAGTACTGAGTGATTGCAAAGCCTACCAGATAGGCCACCAGCGGAGTTGATTCCGCGCTAACGATAGCTTCGCCATATGCATAGCCATGGAATATTCCTGCAACCACAAACAAGCTAGCCCAGATTAAGGGGGGCTGGCTTCGTTTGGTCGCAATCATCACGCCCAGCAAAAGGACGGATGCGGAGATAACCACTTCAACGATGGGAAGGTTGACGGCCAGCAGATGAATGCCGGTACCCAACAATGTCGCACCAACGAAGAACGCTGGCATTGCCAAACCGCGGGACAAAAACGAAGCCGCAAGGCCAATTCCGATCACAAATGCCAGATGGTCAATTCCGATGATCGGATGCCCTATACCAGAGAGTAAACCCTCCACAAAAGTCGATGGAGTCAAACCACCCATCGGGTGATGCGCATATGCGGGGACGGCAATCAGCAAAACCAACACTGCAGCTGTAACGGCTGGCAGGCGTTGGAGGCAATTCCGAGTGATCTGGTTCATATTTCTCTCCGGGGTTTCGTCAAGCAAGTATGACGCGTCCTCAAACGCACCGCAATGTGAATGGATTAGTTCCTAAAGTTATCGTGCCCTGCGTTGAATCTGGCGCCATTTAGCGACATTTCTGTTGTGTTCAGCTAGGGTTCGCGCAAAGGCGTGCCCGCCAGTTCCGTCAGCGACAAAATACAGATACTTGGTTTTTGCCGGATTAAGCGCCGCGACGATGCTTTCGATGCCTGGATTGGCAATCGGTCCTGGAGGCAGACCACGACGCGTATAGGTGTTGTAGGGATGGTCAGTCTCAAGATGCTTGAAGAGCAAGCGCCCACTGAATTCGCCGTCTACTTTCGAAGACCCATATGCAACGGTCGAATCGGATTGCAGACGCATGTCTCGGTTCAGGCGATTGATGAAGACCGCTGCAACCCGGGCTCGTTCGTGCGGCACAGCCGTTTCCCGCTCAATGATCGAGGCCAGAACAACCGCCTCAGCAGGCGTTTTCAACGGCAAACCCTCTGCACGCAGAGCCCACAGCCGTGCAACGGTCTCAGCCATAGACGACCGCATTCGCTCTACAATATCTGACCGACTGTCTCCTAAATTGTAGTGATAGGTTTCGGGTAGCAGCACACCTTCCCCGAGTTCGGCTGCATCCGGCGATAGACCTGTAAGACCATTCTCGGCTTCGAGCACAACTAGCACAGCACGAGTGGTAAGACCTTCCGCAATGGTCACTCGATGTACAACGACATCGCCAGCTTGCAGTTTCGAGATCACGTCGCGCAGGCTTACCTCGGCAGGAAAATTGTATTCTCCCGCTCGCAAAGTACTATCAGATGCCAGAAACCGCAGGGACACCTGAAAGAGTCTTGCATCCACACTCACACCCGCTGTTGTCAGAATACGCGCAATGGCCTGCCCGGTTGCGCCGGTTGGAATGACAATATTGGTTTCCGCGCCCAACGGACCGGGGCCTGAGTATGCTCGATGCAAGATTACGACAGCACCGCCAGCAATTGTCATCCCGGCGATCAGCAGTAATACAAATGCGGAGACAAGCCACGCCCAGCGATGCGATGGCTGCCGCCCAACGGGAGATGTTTCAGGAATATTGTTCACGACCGGGTAATGATAGCCGGGAAATAGGGAGTCGCAAGGGTTAGACTTCGGCGAAAATCAGGCTCGCATTAGTTCCGCCAAACCCAAACGAATTACTCAAGACATGACTAACTTTTCGATCCTGAGCTGTATGCGGCACCAGATTAATATCGCACGCGTCAGACGGATCGTCGAGATTGATTGTCGGCGGTACAACATTGTTGTTGATTGCCATAATCGAATAGATTGCCTCGACGGCACCAGCCGCTCCCAGCAAATGCCCAATTGCCGACTTGGTTGATGACATCGCCATGTCATAGGCATGGTCACCAAACAGACGCTTGACCGCGCCCAGCTCAATCTCATCACCCAAGGGTGTAGATGTGCCATGCGCGTTGACGTAATCGATATTTTCGCGATTGAGCCCCGCACGTTTTAGAGCTGCCTCCATCGAGCGGTAGCCGCCATTGCCGTCATCTGCAGGGGCTGTGATATGATGTGCATCACCCGACAAACCATAGCCAACAACTTCGGCGTAAATTTTTGCGCCACGATCCTTAGCGTGCTCATACTCCTCGAGCACAACAATACCAGAGCCCTCGCCCATAACGAAACCATCACGACCCTTATCATAGGGTCGTGACGCATTCTCAGGTGTGCTGTTATATCCGGTCGACAAGGCACGGCAAGCCGCGAAACCGGCAATACCAATCCGGCAGATAGCCGCTTCTGCGCCGCCAGCAACCATAACATCTGCATCATCCCACATTATCAAACGTGCCGCATCGCCAATAGCATGCGCACCCGTTGAACATGCCGTAACAACCGCATGATTAGGTCCCCTGAATCCGTACCGTATCGAAACATGGCCAGACGCCAGATTGATCAGTGCAGAAGGAATGAAGAAAGGACCAACCTTGCGGGGGCCCTTCTCATTCAACAAAGTGGAGCCTTCATAGATAGTCTGTAAACCACCAATTCCAGACCCGATCATCACGCCTGTGCGCTCTTGGTCGTATTCTTCTTCCGGTTTCCAGCCCGAATCTTCTACAGCCTCAACCGCTGCCGAGATGCCAAAGACAATAAAATCGTCAATCCGGCGTTGATCCTTCATGGGTATGAAATTATCTACATTGAAGGTCCCGTTCGAGCCATCACCACGCGGCACCTGAGCCGCGATTTTTGCGGGCATATCAGAAACATCAAAACCCTCAATTGTGGCGGCACCAGACTCACCATTCGTCAGGCGAGTCCAATTATGATCGAGGCCCACGCCGAGTGGCGTGACGAGACCCATTCCAGTGACAACGACACGTCTCATAGGATTCCGATGCGCTGTTTTACGGGGATGGAATCCGTGTAGCCAAAGCTGCCCGGATCACGTTTCAATTTTCAGGCAGAAGCTTCTTCGAGGAATTTGACCGCATCGCCGACCTTGAGAATCTTCTCGGCTGCGTCATCAGGAATTTCACATCCGAACTCTTCTTCGAATGCCATGACCAACTCGACGGTGTCGAGACTATCTGCCCCGAGGTCATCGATGAAGCTCGCATTCTCGGAGACTTTACCTTCGTCAACACCAAGGTGTTCAACAACGATCTTTTGCACACGCACGGCAATATCGCTCATATCAGACTGTCCTCAATTTTTATTTCATTATCCCGTTGCGGGACGATTTCTACAACAATGATTTAAGACGATTCGGTTACCTTATGCGCCCGAAAACGACCTTTGATCGCTATCACAGTATACAGCCCCAAGCTAGAGGCCGGAAACATGTACATGTGGAAGCCGCGATTTAGCCGCGTTCGCCCGTAACGTCAAGCGGCAGCAACTCGTCTTTCAATCTATAGCATAGCCATCCCGCCATTCACATGCAGCGTCTGCCCGGTCACATAAGATGCCTCACCGCTGGCAAGAAATACCGCGCAGGCCGCAACATCGTCGACAACACCAAGCCTGCCAGTCGGAATTCGTTCAAGCAGCGATAACTTGTGTTCGTCTGACAATGCGTCCGTCATCGGGGTTTCAATAAACCCCGGCGCGATACAATTCACAGTGATGCCGCGGCTAGCGACTTCCTGTGCCAACGCTTTCGACATTCCCGTCAATCCGGCTTTTGACGCCGCGTAGTTCACTTGGCCAGGGTTTCCCGTCGCTCCAACCACCGAGGTAACCGTCACGATCCGCCCCCAGCGCGCTTTCATCATCCCGCGCAACACTGCGCGCGTCAGACGGAACGCCGAAGTAAGATTGACATCGATGACCTGCTGCCACTCTTCATCTTTCATGCGCATCGCGAGGTTATCGCGGGCCAGACCGGCATTGTTAATCAGAATGTCCACACCTCCTGCAGCTTCCATTACCGAAGCGATCAGCGCATCAGGTGCATCTGCATCCGACAGGTTTGCAGCCGCAACGTGACATCTATCGCCCAGACTTGCCGCAAGTTCTTCCAACTTTTCGGTACGTGTTCCGCTCGCCACGACGGTGGCGCCGCAGTTATGGAGCTGACGGGCGATTGCACCGCCGATGCCACCTGTTGCACCGGTCACGAGCGCTGTCTTGCCTTCGAGATCGAACATGTCATCCTTCTTTTTTTTAAAATACCTAGAGAGTACCGAGAAACTCTTCGATACCAGCCGGACTTCCGATAGCGCGGCCGGAAACTTCTCGGTCAATTCGACGAACGAGCCCGGTTAGTACCTTGCCCGTTCCAATTTCACAGAGTTCGTCCACGCCCCGATCTCGCATTGCGAGGACACATTCGCGCCAACGCACCCGGCTAGTCACCTGCTCAATCAGCAAATTACGAATTTCATCGGGGTCAGAAACCGGTAACGCCGTTACATTGGCTATCAGCGGCGGATTGGGGGCTAACATATTTACTGTCGCCAACGCATAGGTCATGACGTCGGCGGCCGGATCGAGAAGCCTGCAATGGAAGGGCGCACTCACGGTGAGCATCATCGCGCGTTTAGCACCGCGTTCCTTGGCGATCTCCACAGCGCGCTCGACAGCTTCCGTATTGCCGCTAACCACAACCTGGCCGTCAGAATTGTCATTCGCCACGTCGCAGACCTGACCTTCGGCCGCGTCTGCCGCGATCGCTTCTACATCCTCTAGACTTGGCCCGAGTATCGCCGCCATCGCGCCTTTTCCAACAGCGACTGCAGCCTGCATAGCTTCACCACGAGTCTGCAGCAATTTGGCCGTTTCGGCCAACGGCATTGCCCCAGCGGCAGCCAGCGCAGAATATTCACCGAGACTGTGCCCAGCGACGAACGAGGCCATCTCGGAAATCTTTTTCCCTGCTTCTTCCTCGAGTACCCGAGTCACAGCCATGCTAACAGCCATCAGGGCGGGCTGGGTATTCTGGGTCAAAGTCAGCTCTTCCAGCGGCCCTTGAAACATGAGTTTGCTCAACCCAACGTCAAGAGCATCATCCACTTCTTCAAATACCAGACGTGCCGCTGTGAATGCTTCGGACAGCGCAAGACCCATGCCCACTTCCTGGCTTCCCTGTCCAGGAAAAACGAATGCACGACTCATCTTTGTCCCCTCATCAAACTCTTGGTCATTCAGTCATATAGCTGGGCTCGCAGTGCCGCAAGACACAGTAAGGAAGCGCTTGCGCGACGGAGACCTTGTAGTGTATTGGCAGGCCTCATTCGGTGTTGGGGAGAAATCCACACCGTACTCCTTGCCGGTGACGCATTGGGCTCATCGGATATGACCGTGCAGCCGCGGCCCGTTATCGGGGCGATCGGCGGCGGTCAGCCAACAGCCAAAGGGAGTCGCATAACATGCCACTCTATGAACACGTCTTTATTGTACGCCAGGATGTATCCGGCACACAGGTCGATGAATTGATCGAAGCCTTTACCGGGGTCGTTGAAACCGGCGACGGCAAGGTCATTGAGACTGAATCTTGGGGTTTGCGCAACCTCGCCTACCGGATCAAAAAGAACCGGAAGGGCCACTACGTCATGATGAATATCGACGCACCGTCGGACGTCATTAATGAGCTTGAGCGCCAACAACGCATTCACGAAGATATCCTTCGCTATCTGAGCCTACGGGTTGATAAGCACGAGGAAACTCCCTCAGTGATGATGCAGGGTCGCAAGGAACGTGGTCCGCGTCGCGAAGATGAAGAAGGTGGCGACGCTCCGGCAAAAACCGAAGCCGCAACACCTGAAACAGCAACACCTGAAACAGCAACACCAGAAACAGCAACACCAG
>JAPKDV010000059.1 GCA_028822385.1 Alphaproteobacteria bacterium | reverse complement strand
GGCTTTATGGGGGGTGCGTTTCTTGGCAGCCGAGTCGTACGCCGGCTTGGTATCGAGCGCATGTGTCTGATTGGAACCGCATTCACAGCGGCAGCCGGTCTCCTGATCCTCGGCCTGATCTGGGGCGGCGTTGTGACGGCGGTATCAGTTATGATTCCAGCCGTGATCTACTTCTTTGGCATGGGCCTGTCCCAGCCGAACATCCAAGCCGGAGCAATTTCACCCTTCCCGCAGATGGCGGGTGCTGCAGCCTCCCTACTAGGTCTTGCCCAGTATATTTCTGCCGGCCTGTTTTCGATCATTCTCGGTGTTTTCGTGTTTGATCCCACATTGCTACTCGCCACTGTGATGGGAGGTTCGGGCATCTTCGCCCTCATGGTCTTTATATGCATGATTTGGATCCCACTGCGCAGAAACAACTAGTCCATCTGATCCCTAATAAATTCCGAATCCAGAGGCTCAGGCGTCCGCTCAGGTAGTCGGCGTAGCTGTTGTGAGCCGCCCGACAGTTTTCCTGAGGGGGTTCGGCGTTCAACCTCCGCGATCCCTACATTCGTCGCTGGCACCATAAAGGATCGCCAGATTGCAGCCGGAATGGTTGAACCCGTCACCCGGTCCATAGGACTGTTATTGTCATTCCCGACCCAAACCGCGGTCACAAGATTCCCGGCATATCCGATAAACCATGCGTCACGAAAATCCTGACTGGTGCCACTTTTTCCTGCTGCCAAAACACCAAAACCAGCAGATTTACCGGTTCCCCAATCCACCACGGCACGTAACATATCCGTCATTTGGGCGGCAACTTCAGCCGAAACCACTCGACGCGTTGTCGCGCCGGTGCGCCGAAACACAACTTTTCCACCCTGACGTACTTCAGATATTCCATAAGGAACGACTGCAAATCCGCCATTGGCGAATACGGCATAGGCCGCTGCAAGTTCCAGTTGGAAAACTTCGCCCGCTCCCAGCGCGATAGAGGGATGTGGCTTGAGAGGGGACGTAATGCCAAGACGCCTGGCAGCCTGAACCACGCGGTCACGGCCAACATCTTCTGATACGCGCACCGCCACGGTGTTGAGAGAGAGGGCAACGGCTTCCCGTAATGTCACTGAGCCCCTAAATCCACCGGAATAGTTCCGGGGCGTCCATCCATCGACTGTGATGGGTGCGTCACGCACGAGGCTTTCGGGAGACATACCCGCTTCGAGTGCCGGCAAATAGACGATCGGTTTAAAAGCTGATCCAGGTTGACGCAGCGCCCGTGTCACACGATTGAACTGACTTGTCCCGTATCGCTTGCCACCAACCATCGCCAACACCGCGCCATCATCCCGCATGGCCACAAGGGCGACTTGCGCACCCTTAGTATCGATTTGGGCTACGGCCACTTCGGCCAAACCCTGCAGAGTCGGGTTCAACGTGGTTTCGACAGCCAAATCGGTTGTGGTGCTACCCGCATATCCAACAGCTCGTTCCAGCGCCCAATCAGAGAAGTAGCGGCGGGTCTCACCTGCCACGCGGGGTCGCGGGGTCGCTGCATTGCCTCTTCCGGGGCGCTGGGTTTTGGCAATTTTGGCTACTTCTTCGGGCTTAAGATACCCAGCGGCCACCATTGCCCAGAGAACAGTGACGGCACGGTCATGGGCAGCTTTTGTACTGTTGTCTGGATTTAGTCGGGAAGGCGCACGCAACAATCCGGCAAGCACTGCAGCCTGATAGATATCAACATTCCGGGCCGAAGTGCCAAAATAACGTTGTGCCGCCGCTTCAACCCCATAGGTTCCACCACCAAAATAAACTCTGTTCAGATAAATCGTCAGCAGCTCATTTTTCTTAAACTTGTTTTCCAGAGCGAGCGCTAACAACAGTTCCTTGATCTTGCGGGTATAGGAACGTTCCGGGGTCAGAAACAGATTTTTGGCCAACTGTTGGGTCAGGGTCGATCCACCCTGCACGATGCCTCCAGCACGCAGATTGGTCACCATGGCGCGTGTCAGCCCTCGAAGATCAACACCAGGGTGGTCGAAGAAACGGCGGTCTTCGATAGCAATGACGGCTTGCACCAATTCGGGAGGTAGCTCGTTCACAGTCAATCGCTGACCATAGAGGTCACCATAGCCTGCGATCAGAGAGCCATCACCGGCAAGAATGGTAACACTGGGTCTCCGCGGCTTATCCGCAGCCGGACCCAGATCATCAATGGCGGGCAAGTCCCACGCAAACCACGCCAAGACGCCTCCAACTACGAGGCAGCCCCAGATCGTGAAAACCAGCGACCACTTGGTCAGCCACCAGAGTAAGGTAAAGCGTTTCGCCGGAGATATATCTGTCGGCGACGGAGCACGTTTCTTACCTGCTGCAAGCCTAGATTCTTTGCCGCGTGGTTTTACCTCGGACTTCGGTGTGGGGTTTCTCATGTTAACGGAGACTGCTGCACAGGCTTGGCGAAATTATGGCGCAACGCTAGAAGCACACTAAACGTCGAGATTTGCGACTTTCAGTGCATTTTCCTGAATGAACTCACGCCGCGGTGCGACTTCATCACCCATCAGGGTTTCGAAAATATTGCCTGCTGCGTCCGCCTGCGCCACGCGCACCTGCAATAAAGCACGGACATTCTGATCGAGCGTCGTCTCCCAGAGCTGATCCGGATTCATTTCTCCCAGCCCTTTGTATCGCTGCATCGACATCCCCTTACGTCCCACATCAAACACAGCTTGAAGCAGGGAAAGTGGTCCGGTAATCGGGTGCTCCATGTCTTTTGCTACTAGCGTGGAGTGACGCACGAAGTTGCTCTGCAATTCAGTGCTGAGCGAATTTAGGCCACGCGCCTCGGAGGAGTTGATGATGCGGTGATCAATCACGAGCCGCGTCAGCACGCCACGAAGTGTTCGCTCGAACGCGAGTGAACCGTCGTTTGTATCGAAGACACCCTTCCATCCACGCTCCAACGCCGGGGCGAGCGCATCGAGGCGAAGGGCAATATATTCGGCTGCACCCTGTGCATTGTCCGCGTCAGACAACAATTCGGGATCTAGCGCACCGGCGATGGCTGCCTGCTCGACAATTGTGGCATTGGGCAAATGAACCGTCAGAGGCTCTGTAAGACGACGAACCTCCCTTGCAGTATCAACCAGTACGCGCAAATCCACGCCTGACCGCTGGGCTCCATCATTCATTTGCAACACCGCATCACCCAGACCTGTGTCGATGAGGTAATTCTCCATCGCCGGGTCGTCTTTCAGATACACCGCCGAATTGCCCCTCTGAACGCGATAGAGCGGTGGCTGAGCAATGTAGAGATGCCCGCGTTCAATGATCTCTGGCATCTGACGATAGAAGAAGGTCAACAACAGCGTTCGGATATGCGAACCATCAACATCAGCATCGGTCATGATGATGATCTTGTGATACCGCAGCTTTTCAATATTAAAATCATCACGAATACCGGTGCCCAGGGCGGTGATAAGAGTTCCGATCTCTACCGATGACAACATCTTGTCAAACCGGGCACGTTCCACATTCAGGATCTTACCGCGCAGAGGAAGAACTGCCTGCGACTTTCGATCCCGTCCCTGCTTGGCAGAGCCGCCAGCACTATCGCCCTCAACTATAAACAATTCAGCTTTGGCAGGATCGCGTTCCTGGCAATCCGCGAGTTTGCCCGGAAGGGATGCCATATCGAGTGCGCCTTTTCGGCGAGTTAGTTCCCTCGCCCTGCGAGCAGCTTCGCGTGCAGCGGCAGCCTCGACAACCTTTTCGATAACCAGTCGAGCCTCGCTAGGATGCTCTTCGAACCATTGGCCCAAACGGTCACTGACGATGGATTCAACGATCGGACGAACTTCCGAGGACACCAGCTTGTCTTTTGTCTGTGATGAAAATTTTGGGTCCGGGACCTTCACTGACAGAATACAGGTTAAACCTTCGCGGGCATCATCGCCGGAGATAGCGATCTTGGCTTTCTTGGCCATGCCCGATGCATTCGCGTAGTTGTTGATCGTGCGGGTTAGTGCACCGCGGAAACCAGCCAGATGCGTGCCACCATCACGCTGGGGAATATTGTTGGTAAAACACAGCATTGTCTCGTGATAACTGTCATTCCACTGCAATGCGACCTCTACCACCACATCTTCTTTTTCGTCGGTGACATGGATCACTTCACCCATAATTCCCTGACGATTGCGGTCCACATATTCTACAAAGGCCTTGAGACCACCTTCGTAGAACAGCTCCGACACCACAGGCTCAACTCCGCGCGCATCGGTCAAAACCAATGTGACGCCTGAGTTTAAGAAGGCAAGTTCACGCAGGCGATGTTCCAGCGTCTCACGATCAAACTCGATCATGGTGAAAGTTTCTTGGGATGGCTGAAATGTGATTTCCGTGCCCGTCAAAGATGCGCCATCAACATCCGGTGCCTCACCGGAAATCACCAGATCGCCCTGGGCTTCCCCGTGTTCGAAACGAAGTTTGTGTTCTTTTCCGTTCCGCCAGATACGCATCTCAAGCCACTTCGAGAGGGCATTGACCACAGACACGCCGACGCCATGCAAACCACCCGAAACCTTATAGGAATTCTGGTCGAACTTACCGCCAGCATGCAGTTGGGTCATAATGACCTGAGCTGCCGAAACGCCTTCTTCCCCATGAATATCAACAGGAATACCGCGTCCATTATCAACCACAGTGACAGATCCATCTGGATTCAAGGTGACAGTCACCGTATCGCAATGGCCAGCCAGGGCTTCATCAATGGCGTTGTCCACCACTTCGTAGACCATGTGATGCAGACCGGAACCGTCGTCGGTGTCACCAATATACATACCTGGCCGCTTGCGAACCGCATCGAGACCGCGCAACACCTTGATGGAATCAGCATCATAATCAGAGCTCTCACCGCTGATGGTTGCCACGTCTTTCGGGGTATCACTCATTTGGTCTCTCCTTTTATCCATGCTGCGTTAAATTTGACGAACGCTGCCGGATGAAACTTCAAATCTCTGTGCCTGTCCGTCAAACGCTTCGAACAGACGCGTATCGGTACCCGTCAACCAGGCCTGCGCTCCGAGCGCTAGAATTCGTTCAGCCAATGCCACCCGTCGGCCTTCGTCCAGATGTGCAGCAACCTCATCGAGCAGAATGATTGGCGCTGCTCCGCGTGCCATACCCAAAAGTCGGGCATGGGCTAGGATAATTGCGATCAGCAGTGCTTTTTGTTCTCCGGTTGAACACAAAGCTGCGGCCATCTCCTTGCCGCGATGCCGCACAACCAGATCGCTTCGATGTGCACCATGTAACGCTCGCCCAGCTTCTCCATCCCGCGCGCGTCTACCAGCGAGAGTGGCGCGCAATCGATCTTCTGCTTCCAGTGCTGGGCCGTCATCAAGCCAGGATTCAACTTCACCGTCGAATACTAGTCTTACTATTGGGAATGGCGCTTCACGCAAACCTTCTTCTTCTGAGATCGCTGCATCCAAACGCGCAACGACTTCACGTCGAGCAGCCGCCAGCGCAACCCCGGTTGCAGCCATGGTTTCTTCCTCGGCCGCCAACCAGGCTGAATCACCCACATTGTCACGTAGCAAACGTTGTCGCCCGCGCATAGCCTGCTCGTAGGTCGCCAAACGACGAGCATGCTCGGCATCAAATCCGTAGACCATCCGATCTACAAATTGCCGACGAGCCGAACCACCTTCCATGAATAGACGATCCATATCGGGGGTTAGCCACACCACGGACACATGTTCGGCAAAAGCAGCCTGACCACGTGCTGGTTCACCGTTAATTCGTACCACACGCCGAGTGGCGCCACCTTTTGATCGCGCCTCAAGGCCGGTCCCAAGCGACACCAAGCCATCAGGCCCAGCCACCTGTGCGGCAACGGCCCAACCACTCGCTGACACTCCGCCTGACAGACGTGCGACTTCCGGCAACGGGGCCTTGCGGATTCCGCGTCCGGGCGCAAAAAACGACAACGCCTCAAGTAAATTAGTTTTGCCCGCACCGTTTGCACCAGTCAGGATGACAGGGCTTGCGCCCACGTTCAGTCGTAAGGCGGCATAGTTGCGAAACGCAGTCAGATCCAGACGGGAAACATGTGAGGTTAAATCGCGCGCAACAGTAACCGGCAGAACGGACCCGCTCCGAGGAACCGACGTGGTGATTATCCCGGTCATACGCGCCTAAACGCGCATCGGCATAAGCACATACAACGCGCTCATATCACCGCCATCCCGAACGATGGTCGGAGACGACGCGTCGGCAAATACAAACTCCGCGCTGTCACTCTCGATCTGCGCTGTTATGTCGAGGAGGTAACGGGAGTTGAAGCCGATCTCGATCGTATCGTGCTCAAAACTCACTTCGAGCTCCTCGGTCGCGCTGCCATTTTCGGTGCTAGTCGCCGACAAGGTCAGCAGACCCATGCCAACAGCTAGCTTGATAGCCCGGCTTTTCTCCGAAGAAATAGTAGACACGCGGTCCACTGCTTGCGCGAAGGTTGTACGATCAACCGACAGGACCTTGTCGTTCCCAACGGGAATCACACGCTCATAGTCCGGAAATGTGCCATCTATCAGCTTTGACGTCAGAACCGCATTGTCAAAGTTCATCCGGATACGGGTATCCGAGAGCGAAATTTCAATCGGGTCGGTGGTCTCATCAATCAATTTGCGTAACTCGCCAATGGCCTTCCTCGGCACGATCACGCCAGGAATTTCGGCCCCGCCCGACGGCATCGGTAGCTGCACACGGGCCAGACGATGCCCGTCCGTCGCAACAGCGCGCAACATCATCGCGCCCCCATCCTCTGCGGCATGTAGGTAGATGCCATTGAGGTAATATCGAGTTTCCTCGGTCGAAACCGCGAACCGCGTGCGATCCACTAAGGTGCGCAGCTCTTCGGCCTCGAGTGAAAATGTATTTGGCAGATCGCCGCCGCTCATGGCCGGGAAGTCTTCCACTGGCAGTGTTGCCAGATTGAACTTTGAGCGGCCCGCGCGGATCAGTAACTGGGCGGCGGAGGCATCGGTTTCAATCTCCACCTGCGCACCGTCAGGGAGTTTACGCACAATGTCATAGAGTGTGTGAGCCGGTGCCGTCGCGGCACCCGCCTGCCCTATGCCCGCAGGCACCGTTTCCGTAATAGCTATATCCATATCGGTTGCAGTGAGAGTTAATGCGCCCTCCTGCCCATCCAGCAGGACATTCGCAAGGATCGGAATTGTATTTCGCCGCTCCACAACGCTTTGCACATGGGCCAGCGCCTTGAGGAGGGTTGCGCGCTCAATCGTCAGCTTCATTTTATTTGTTCCTCTTCATCCCGGATACCGGTTAGGCGGAGGTTTCGCGGCTCCCGGTCGTCCCGGAAGGCCCTTGTAGAAATCGCCGGAATTCCGCTTAATCCGTGAAAATTTACACAGTGGTTAATTATAGCAGAATCAGGGTGATTCGTCAGACCTTTCGGCCTACGCACCGCCTTAGAGGAAATATAATTATTCCTTGTATTTCAATAAAGTAGGCGGTTTAGAGAGACAGTCGGGGTATCAAATCTCCAACATACGGCGCAATAGCTCCACATCTTCGTTGAATCCGACATCTGCCGAGCGCAATTCCTCGACTTTCTTCACCGCGTGCATGACCGTGGTGTGATCACGACCGCCGAACTTACGACCGATCTCCGGCAGCGAACGCGAGGTCAACTGCTTGGCCAGATACATTGCGACCTGACGCGGACGGGCCACGGCCCGGGCACGGCGCGCCGAATGCATATCAGCAAGGCGAATGTTAAAATGTTCGGCCACACGCTTCTGGATTTCCTCGATGGTCACCCGACGATCATTCGCGCGCAGCAAGTCATGCAGCACTTCCTGGGTAGTTTCCAGCGTAACGGCGCGCCCCACCAAGGTAGCGTGGGCGACGATGCGGTTTAGGGCACCCTCAAGCTCGCGCACATTGGACGTGATCTTGTGAGCAAGAAATTCCATCACCTTGTCAGGAATATCAGCGCCGGCATGCTCAGCCTTGGCCATCAGAATACCAAGCCGCAGCTCGTAGTCGGTCGGGTGTATATCTGCCACCAGACCGCAGCCAAGGCGTGATCTCAGGCGCTCCTCCATGCCCTCGAGATCGGAGGGGGACTTATCGGCCGACACGATAATCTGCCGGTTCTGGTCCACCAGAGCGTTGAAGGTATGAAAGAATTCTTCCTGAGTTGAATCCTTGCCTGCGATGAACTGGATATCATCAATCATTAGCACATCAACGGAGCGAAACTGCTCCTTGAAGTCCATGATCGTGCGATACCTAAGGGCGCGGATGAACTGATACATAAACTTTTCAGCGGACATATAGAGGACGCGCCGATGCGGCTCGCGCTCGGTGATCTGCCACGCAATCGCATGCATCAGATGAGTCTTGCCCAGACCTACACCGCCATAGAGGAAGAGCGGGTTGAACGGGACACTCTCGGACTCACCAACACGGCGGGCCGCAGCGTGTGCAAGCTCATTCGAGCGGCCCACTACGAAATTCGAAAACTTAAAACGCTCATCGACAATCGCACGCACATCTTCGAGCGCGGGATCACCCCCCTCACCCATACCTGCGGCGGCCACCCGGCCTCCATTGGCGCCGCGCGGCTCCGCCTCGGACTCGATCCGCTGCACGAGCGGCTGGCGCGGCGGCGCACCAGCAGGCTGAATAACGGTATGGGTTGGCTCAACAATGATTTCGACGGTTTTGACGCCGTCATTCTCATCTGACCACAGCTCGCCAAGGCGAGGGCCGTAGTTTTGCTCGATCCAGTCACGCATAAATCGCGTCGGAACCGCAACACGCAGACGACCCGCGTTAAAATCCCCCAGGGTCAGCGGCTTCAGCCAACTGTTATATGCCGCATCTCCCGCATCTGACCGCAGGCGCGCTCTAACGCGCGTCCACTGTTCGGTCAAAGATCCGTCGTTCTGGCCCCACTGCTCACCCATCTGGCGAAACACCCCGCAAACAAAATTATTTATTTTTCAGCACGCAATCCCGTAAAGAAACACGCGCGCGCCATAAAAGCCTTCATTACCAGGACCGCGCAACAGCCGCCGATCAATACATTTGGATAACACACAATATCACCGGCGAAGCGCCCGATATTAAGTACACTCTACCCCCACAGAACTCGACGACTTACTCAAAACGAAAAACCCAAAGACGGAAACATTGCAACCAAACTAAAGCACCGGCCGCCACCCTCACACCAACCATTACTTATGGAGTATTAGAATATACGGGTATTTACTCGATCTATAATAGGTGCGAAACTTCTAGTTTTTGATTTTATTTAATTTCCGCAGTCTCGTTAAGTTCTTTCTCGTATTAAACATTAATTTACCCACCCGAGTATTTTGTTTTACTCACTCTGGATCTTTAAAGGTAGGCGAAGATAGCGTGACAGGGTCTGGCCTGCAACTAGTCAAAAGGTCGAATCGATAAAAACACGAAAATTTCGCGCCCTGACGTGGCCGCCCACGCAAACGAAAACCGCGCCCGAAAGGCGCGGCTAGAAAAAACTCAAAGGTAGTGGTGTGTTAGGCCATTGCCTTGACACGAGCTGACAGGCGCGAGATTTTTCGCGATGCCGTATTAGCATGCAACACACCCTTCTGCGCACCACGATGTAACTCCGGCTGCGCGGCACGAAAAGCCGCCTCGGCGGCAGGTTTGTCGCCGGACGCGATGGCACTTTCCAAGATTTTCACATGGGTGCGCACACGGCCGAGACGGTCCCCGTTGATTGCCGTACGACGTTCAGCTCTGCGGATGCGCACTTTTGCGGAATGATGATTGGCCATATCTGCTCTCGAATTCGTTTGCGTTTGGCCGCAGCATATAGACCTGCCTCACGGGGCCGTCAAGCCGGAACCATCGGGATATCCGTCGGGTTTCAAGCGCCTGGCCTAAGAGCTAGCGGTGTTTGAAGTTTGCCTGGCGCTTCTCGACAAACGCCGCCATGCCTTCTTTCTGGTCTTCTGTGGCAAAAGTGGAATGGAAGACCCGGCGCTCGAATCGTACACCTTCGGCCAAGGTGGTCTCGTAAGCTCGATCCACCGCTTCTTTTGCCAGCATGACAATCGGCCGGGAAAGATCACAGATGGCATCTGCCGTCTTGATGGCATCCTCCATCAAATCATCAGCCGGCACGACCCGGCTCACAAGCCCCGCCCGCTCGGCCTCCTCCGCATCCATCATACGGCCCGTCAGCACCATTTCCATGGCCTTGGACTTACCAACAAAACGCGTCAGCCGCTGGGTGCCGCCAGCACCCGGAATCGTGCCGATAGTGATCTCCGGCTGACCGAACTTGGCCGAATCGGCGGCAATGATGAAGTCGCACATCATGGCAAGCTCACAACCGCCGCCCAGCGCATATCCCGCAACGGCGGCGATGACCGGCTTACGGCAGACCGTCACCCGCTCCCATCCATCGGTGATAAAATTCTCAAGATAAGCGTCCGTATAAGATTTGTTTGCCATTTCCTTAATGTCCGCGCCCGCCGCAAAGGCCTTTTCCGAACCGGTCAACACTATTGCGCCGATATTATCATCTGCCTCAAATTCGTCGAATGCGCGCCCAAGTTCGTGGATCAGGGCATCACATAGCGCGTTCAGTGCTTTGGGACGGTTGAGCCGGACGATGCCTACATGGCCTTGAGATTCGACTTCAATATTTTCATAGGCCATGGAGGGCTTCCTGCGTGTCATGTGTTTACTAAAACTAGTGTGCCCTAGCGAACCTGAGGGGACAGCGAAAATCTGACAATCACCTGAAATTTGCTTCGATCAACCTGAATCGCCAAGCGTTCTTCGCCGCGGTGCCATACATTACCGTTGACGGCATTCCAGCCGAGCGCCGGAAGCGTCTGGTGATAAAAGTCGGCCACGGCATCTACTGTTGTCGATCCTCTGGCAACGGCCGCAACTATCCGGCCAGCCGGTTTATCGAAGGCCACCCGCGCGGTGGGGTCCTCCAACAAACCTGGTGCTAGGGGCAAATCATCTACATCAGCTAGGTAAGCAGACTGCGCACCGGCCACAGATGACAAGACCAGAAGCCCAATGGAAAGCGCAAAGGCCAAAATTTTTGTGCTGAGCAACATTGGGATGCTCATAACTCAGCGCTGCCGCTGAGGGCAATAGAAAGTCGAGCGGCCAGACTGGACAATGCGGCGTACACGGCAAGATTCCTCATCGGTGTCTCCGTATTTCAGACAGAATTCACCTTCGCGTCCGTATACGGCCCAATTGTGCTGAAAATAGCCTAGCTCGCCATCGGTCTGCACATAATCGCGCAACGAGGATCCACCGGCCTCGATTGCTTCCGCCAGCACCGACTGTACCGCGTCCACAAGCCGCACGGCGCGCTGACCGGCCACTGTATAGGCGCTTCGCCGCGGGCTCAGTCCGGCCCGCCAGAGCGCTTCACAGGCATATATATTCCCTATCCCCGCAACCACCTTCTGATCGAGCAACGCCACCTTGATCGGGGTTTTCTTGCCACGCAGAACGCCGGCCAAGTAGTCCGGGTTGAAGTCTTGCGACAACGGTTCTGGTCCGATGCTGCGCAGGTGCGGGCTCTCAGCCTCACCACCCGGTGGGATCAGATCCATATAACCGAACCGGCGCGTATCATTAAAAACAACCTGTCCGCCATCGGACATCTCGACAATGACGTGATCGTGCTTGGCGGGCAGGTCCCAGCAAGAATTATGCCCCGCCTGACCGGATGTAGCCGTCGCGCCCGGAGAGACCGTAAAACGGCCCGACATGCCCAGATGGGCCAGCCAGGTTTCGCTGTTGTCGAGACGAATGAGAATATATTTTGCCCGCCGGACAACCTCGATCACAGTGCGCCCCGTCAGCCTGTCCACAAATCGATACGGCAGGGGAAACCGCAAATCAGGTCTCCGGGCTTCAACCCGTGCAATGCGCTTGCCCTCAAGGGCAGGACGCAGGCCGCGGACGACGGTTTCAACTTCAGGCAGTTCGGGCATTACATAGCATCCAATGGAAGAGTAAAACTTATAGCAGGCCTGACGGGCTGCGACGATAAGCGCTGAAACGCGCACGGCTTTTCTTTTGCCGCCCTGACCCTTCCTCCGATATGGTCCCCCCACTATGTCTGAATCTGGCCGTACACCGGTACAAGAAACCACCCATTTCGGTTTCGAAGACGTTCCCGTCTCGGATAAAAGTGCGCGCGTGCGCGATGTGTTCTCCTCGGTTGCCCGCAACTACGATATGATGAACGACCTGATGAGCCTCGGCGTCCACCGGGCCTGGAAAGCGGCGTTTGTAAACCGTATTGCCCTACGCCCGGACATGAAGTTCCTCGACGTCGCCGGCGGCACCGGAGACATCGCCTTCCGCATCCGCGAAAAAGCAAGATACGGCGCCGCGATAACGGTCTGTGATATCAATGCCGAGATGCTCCGGGTCGGCAAGGCACGCGCAGTTAACCGAGGAATTCTGGGGCCAAAATCCGAAATACGCTGGGTCTGTGGCAATGCCGAAGCCGTGCCTGCACCAGTTTCAACCTATGACGTCTACACAATCGCCTTCGGCTTGCGGAACGTGACCAATATCCCCGGCGCACTCACCGAGGCACGCCGTGTTCTGCGTCCAGGTGGCCAGTTTCTCTGCCTGGAGTTCAGCAAAGTCGTGCTGCCGGTCCTCGCCGATTTATACGACCAGTATTCCTTCTCAATCCTACCCAAGCTGGGGCGCTATGTCGCCCGCAATGAGGCCGCTTATCGTTATCTTGCGGAAAGCATTCGGCAATTTCCCGACCAGGCAACCCTGGCTAGAATGATGGAAGACGCAGGCCTCGAACAGGTCAAGGTTCAGAACCTATCGGGCGGAATCGCGGCTATCCACACCGCACGGCGGATCTAGCCCGTGTTGCGTTCACTGCGAAATCTGTTTCGCTTGCTTGGAATTGTCCGCACACTTGCCCGCTATGACGCGCTGTTCCCGGCCGATTGGCTGCCCGCAACCAGGGGGTTGGTGTTCATGGCGCGGCTGCTCTCAGGATTCTGCACCACGCCCAATATAAGCGAGCGGCGTCCTGGTGAGCGCCTGGCGCTCGCCTTGCAGGCATTGGGACCTAGCTTCATAAAATTTGGCCAGATGCTAAGCACAAGGGCCGATCTGGTTGGTGAAACCATCGCGACAGACCTCTCGACCCTGCAAGACCAGCTTCCTGCCTTCAGCAGCGAAGAAGCCCATGCTGCGATCGAAGCCGAATTCGGAACAACAGTCGAACACCTGTTCGAGGACTTCGACGACACTCCCATCGCCGCGGCGTCCATCGCGCAGGTGCACATTGCCAAAGTACGCGTACAGGTTAAAACCCCGGAAAACCCGGAAGAAAACACCCTCGCCGATGGGTTCCGCACGGTCGCCGTCAAAGTTTTGCGCCCGGACATTGAGCGTGCCATTGAACGCGATCTTGAACTCTTCCGCTGGATTGCCGAGACCGCCGAGCGTGCCCAGCCGCGCTTGCGACGCCTGAAACCCATAGCCGCGGTCGAAACCTTCGCCGCCAGCCTGCGTTGGGAAATGGATTTGCGCATGGAAGGGGCGGCCGCTTCAGAACTGCACGGCAATTTCGAAGACGACCCAATGTATGTCGTCCCCACCGTTGATTGGGAACGTACAGGCCAGCGTATCCTGACAACCGAATGGATTGACGGCATCCC